>DVLJ01000115.1 GCA_018715565.1 Candidatus Ventrimonas merdavium | reverse complement strand
AATGCCCATCATAGTATATTTTCCAGGGAATGTCCAGTGCCCTTTTTTATCTTTTTCCCAAATTTATCTCGCTCCGGTAACGGCGTTCCCAGTCCGCAAAATCCCAGGTTTTCAAAAAGGTTTCCGCCGCCTGGCGTCCATTGTCGAACAGCGCCTGGCTTTCCGCCTGGGTGATGCCGAAATCCGTGCTGCCAATGGTCCTGGCCGCCTTTCCTTCCCCAATGACCGGAGAGATCCAGATCGTCCGGGCATCGTCCCCCGCCGCCGCATAATTATTGTCGATCACGTCGATGCAGGTAGACATGATCGATTTCAGATATTCCGCCAGCCCCGGCCTGCCCGTACATCCCGCCCTGCCGGAGGGGCTTCCTCCTCGGAACTGGAAGCCGAAGGTAGGGTACGGCCTCCTGGTCACGCCGTCGTCCAGCACCCAGACCGGATAATTGCTGAGCAGGCCACCGTCCACCAGGATATGCGTCTCCCCCTGTCCGTCCCGCATCCGCACCGGCTCAAAAAAGACCGGGATACTGGAGCTCATGCGCACCGCCAGCGCCACCGGGAATTCCTCCGGCTCCATCCCCAGCTCCGGCGCATCCCCCGGGAGCACCAGCAGGCGCCGCCGGGTCAGGTCGCTGACCGTCAAAAAAAGCCGTCTCCCGGTCTCGGAAATATCCCCGAAGGTACGGATCCCCTTCGGCTCCAGCATCTGCTTCATCCACTGCTCCAGATATCCCGTGTGATAGATGCCCAGCGTAAACAAAAGGGACAGTGCTTTTCCCACTGTCCCAAAATGGTCCATCCAGTCCATGCCCTTAAACTGAGCATAGTTTAACGCCATCATCTCCCGCTTCAGCTCCCGGCACTGATACCCGGCCGCCAAAAGCGCCGCCACCAGGGCCCCAGCCGAAGATCCGGCCAGATCGACAAACTGATAGCCCGCCGCTTCCATCGCGCAGGCCGCGCCCACATGTCCGATCCCCCGGACTCCGCCTCCTTCAAATACGCCTCCGCATAACCGCATCTGTGATCCCTCCCTGATGGAGGATATGCGGCCAGCAGGCGCATCATGCCTTCGGATTGGAATTCCGGTTCACCGCCAGGGGCAGATTGACCCCCATCAGGTTCAGGATCACGCCCCGGGCGTCCTTGTCCAGTACCTTTCCGATCTGAGCGCCGTCCACTACCACAGCCTTGAACTTGTTCTCCCGGTTGAAACGGGAAAACTCTACCGCGTCGGTAAATACCGGTTGGTACTTCTGCCCGTCCTTGGTCTGTACCATCGGCGTGCCCGTGCCCTCCTTTTCCAGGGCAAACAGGAACCGGCTTTTCTGAAAATCCGCCGCCAGCTCCTCCTGGAGATCCTTTAACGTCTGCGGGGTGTTCTCTCCCGCCGGCTTTCTCAGCTCCTGGGCAAAATAGATCGCGGTCAGATGCAGCTGGGGATTCTCCACCCACACGGAGCCGTCCGGCATGGTCCGGTCCTCCCGCCGCTTTACGATCTCCTCCAGCTGGATCAGCACCGGCTCTTCGGAACCCACCTGGACCGCATTGACTCCCATCGTGTACAGGTTCGTGAAAAAGAGCAACATCTGCCGGCTCTCGATCTGCATCACCGTCACCGGGATCTTCTTCTCCCCAAGGGCGGCGGCCGCCGCCTTGGCGGCATCGGCTGTAAAATATAACGCTACCTTGTCGTCAAACGTTTCTTCATCACACTCTACATAGGGCTCTCTGGTACACGGCGAAAGCAGGGAAAACAGTTCCCCGTTCTTATCCGCCAGACGCGCGAGCAGTTCTTTCTTTGCATTCTCCATGGTCTGTGTCTTCTCCCTGATTCATAGTCTGTCGCCGGCTGCCATAGGTCCGTTCCCGCTGGATCCCATCCCGCTGGCTCTCACCCCGCTGACTCCCGCCCTGCGCTGCGGACGCTCTGGACGCTATCCGGTTTCCGGTAAACGGTGCTTCTCCGGCTCACTAACGTCCATTATACCATGTCCGATTCCTCCAGTGCAAGCCCGATTCCCATTTCCGATCGGTTTCTAAGGAGCTTCTAATGGGTTCCCGCAGGATGTCCTTGTCCTTTGGGGATCCGCACCCGCTCGATCAGAGACATCTCCGCTGTCAGCAGCACGCCGCCGTCCTGGGCCTCAAAGGTCACGCTGTCGCATTCCTTTAAATACTCCCAGATCTCATCTGCGTCCCCGCCCCAGCATGGACCGGCAAATACCATCTGCCCGCACCAGCATGTTGCTACCACCTTCTGTTCCTCCTCATCGATCTGCCATCCTGCCTTTCCGGAAAATACCATTGCTATATCCTGGAACAGCTGATAAAGCTCCTCCATCACCTCTCTCCGCTCAGGACAAAACTCCTCCAGATACTCGATGTTCTCAAACATAGTTTCCCTCCTCCTTCTTTTTCCGCAGTAAAGATCCGTTCCAAATCTTATACTAAAACAATAGATTATTGTTTTAGTATATTATATCGTCCCAAAGGGAAATACACAACCTGGAAGTGGGGGAGGGGACTATAGAGACAAATACAGAGGAGAATGCAGACAAGATCGCGATTTTTTCAGGAGCCATCCAGATCATCCAGATCGTAAAAGAACAGGCTCCGCAAGCGTTCGGAGCCGCTGATGATCAAGCGGCTCCGACGTTCTATCCTGGAAAACCTGTCAGCTTCTCGGCTCTGGCTGCGGCCGGTCAAAGGCTGGATTAAAAGCATAGAAATTGCGGCTGTTTAAGTGATCCTGTACGTCGCGCAGGGCTTCACCGAACCGCTGGAAGTGTACGATCTCCCGTTCCCGCAGGAAGCGAATCGGATCGCAGACCTCCGGGTCCTTGACCATACGCAGGATATTGTCATAGGTGGTCCGGGCTTTCTGCTCTGGCGCGACCTCGTAAAAACAACTTACAAAAATGCGAGGAAGAACAGATAAACCGCCCTACAATTTTCCGGTGAATCAACAATGACTAAAATCATATAGCTTGACATTGTTTTTTCAATAAGATACAGTATTACTTGTAAAAGATGGGGGACCATATGATATGATAGATATTCTTATTGGAATTATTGCAACAATAGCATCAACAGTTATTCTTGGCCTTTTTGGAATGTTTATCATTACACCATATAGAAACCATCAAGAAATCTT
>DVLJ01000114.1 GCA_018715565.1 Candidatus Ventrimonas merdavium | reverse complement strand
ATTAACACGAAAAATCTCGTATCCATCACTGATGCGAACCAGAATTTCTCTAAAGTAGCCCGCCTTGTAGATGAAAACGGTTCTGTCATCATATTGAAGAACAATGTTCCCCGATACCTTGTCATGGAATTTGGTGCCGCCGAGCAGGAACAGCTTGCCGTTGATGAAGACGTCACAGCTATTTCTAAACGTCTAATCGAAAAGAATCGGCAGGCTTACGAGGTACTTGCTAAATGATTAGACTTTCCAAACCTCAGATACTCCTGCTGCACGAACAACTTCTCGAAGCAACCGGAGGCTCCTCCGGTCTACGTGACGAAGGGATGCTGGATTCCGCCCTAAATGGAATCGAACTGGAATATACACAAAAAGAACTGTCGAATATAATTCTCCAATTAGCAGAAGGGACAATCTCTTCTTCGGAATTACTGGGCTGGATACTTACTCACCAAGTTTAAAGCAATACCAAATCAGGCTGCCGCACCCCCTCCCAGGCATGCGGCAGCCCTCAAACTTTTCTCAGTCTCTTAATTCAATTTCCAAATATCCCGGTTATACTCCCCAATCGTCCGGTCAGAGGAGAAATACCCGGCCTTGCTGATGTTCACCAGCATCTTCTTGGCCCAGCCCATCCGGTCCTCATAGTCCTTGTACGCCTGCTCTCTGGCCTCTGTATAACTGCGGAAATCCAGCAGGGTCATGAACCAGTCCTTATTCACCAGCTCCTTGTACAATCTCTCCAGATTCTCCTTATGGCCGATGGCCAGCATCTCCGGTCCCACGATAAAGTCCACGGCCGCCTTGATATCTGCGTCGCTCTCATAATAGGACTTGGATACATAATCCCCCTTGGCATAGTGCTCGATCACTTCCTCGCTGGACGCGCCGAAGATATAGATATTCTCCTCACCCACCAGCTCCGCGATCTCCACGTTGGCTCCGTCCATGGTGCCTAAGGTCACCGCGCCGTTTAACATGAACTTCATGTTGCCGGTGCCGCTGGCCTCCTTGGAAGCCAGAGAGATCTGCTCAGAAATGTCGCAGGCCGGGATCAGCTTCTCTGCCTTAGACACGTTGTAGTTCTCCACCATCACCACTTTCAGGTACGGGCTCACCTCCGGATCCTCGTTCACCAGCTTCTCCAGGCACAGGATCAGATGGATGATATCCTTGGCGATCACATAAGCCGGCGCAGCCTTGGCGCCGAAGATCACCGTGATCGGGGTAGACGGCTTCTTGCCCGCCTTGATCTCCAGATATTTGTGGATCACATACAGGGCGTTCATCTGCTGCCGCTTGTACTCATGGAGCCGCTTGATCTGGATATCGTAAATGGAATTTTCGTCAATGTCTACGTTCTGGGTTGCTTTCAGATACTCCTTCAGGGCCCGCTTATTCTGCTGCTTGATATCCAGCAGCGCCTTTAACAGATCCTCGTCCCGGCAGGCCGTCAGAAGCTCCAGCAGCTTCGCGTCCTTCTTATACTCGCCGCCGATCTTCTCCGTGATCAGATCTGCCAGGGGATGGTTGCAGTGGAGCAGCCACCGGCGGAAGGTAATGCCATTGGTCTTATTGTTAAATTTCTCCGGATACAGCTCGTAGAACTTCTTCAGCTCGCTGTTCTTTAAGATCTCCGTGTGCAGGTAGGCCACGCCGTTGACGCTGAACCCGTAGTGGATATCCATATGGGCCATATGCACCACGTCGTTCCGGTCGATGATCGCCACATCCTCGTCCGCATAATGGCGGCGCACCCGCTCATCCAGCACCTCGATGATCGGCACCAGCTGGGGCACCACTTCCTTCAGATAGCTGATCGGCCATTTCTCCAGGGCTTCCGCTAGGATGGTGTGGTTCGTGTAAGCGCAGGTCTTCTTCACGATCTCCACCGCCTCGTCAAAGTCGATGCCCCGCTCCGTCAGCAGACGGATCAGCTCCGGAATCACCATGGACGGATGGGTATCGTTGATCTGGATCACCGCATAGTCCGCCAGATCGTGGAGATCACTGCCCTTCTTCTGGCACTCCTCCAGGATCAGCTGAGCGCCGTTGCTCACCATAAAATACTGCTGGTAGATCCGCAGCTTCCGGCCGGCCTCGTCGCTGTCATCGGGATACAAAAACAGGGTCAGGTTCTTTTTGATCTCCTCTTTATCAAACTGGATGCCCTCGGTCACCAGGCTCTCATCCACGCTCTCCAAGTCGAACAGATGGAGCATGTTGGTCCGTCCCCGGTAACCGGTCACGGCAATGTCATACAGGCGGGAACGCACCGTCATGCCGCCAAAGGACACCGGATAGCTGTTCTCCCGGCGGATCAGCCAGCTCTGCTCCTCCATCCAGGGGTTGGGCACTTCCTTCTGCAGCTCATCGGCAAATTCCTGCTTGAACAGGCCCAGATGATAGTTCAGGCCAATGCCGTCTCCCGGCAGACCCAGGCTTGCCATAGAATCCAGAAAGCAGGCTGCCAGACGGCCCAGACCGCCATTTCCCAGGGATGGCTCTGGCTCGATCTCCTCGATCTGGCAAAGGTCCTTGCCATTCTCCGCCAGGATCCGGCGCACCTCGTCATACCAGCCTAAATTGATCAGATTATTGGACAGCAGCTTTCCGATCAGGAACTCTGCCGAAATATAATACACCTTTTTCTTCCCGGCCGCCTGCTGACGCTCTGCGGCCTCCTCCTGCACCAGGGCAAGCAATCCATTGTATACCTCCCGGTCCGTGCACTCCGCCACCGGCTTCCCGCAGGCCAGGTTCAGTCTTTCCGATAATTTCTCTGATAATCTCATAGGAACATCTCCTTTAACAAATTCAAACATCCATTCCTGATACATCGGCTATATTGTAATCGTTCCCATTCCTTTCCGTCAATATAGGTTTTTCACATAAAATCGGCTCCATTTCCCCTAAATGCAGGGCAGGCTTCCAAAAAAACCCGGATCGTGCTATACTTGATCCCATATCCCGCGGCCATGCAGATCCGAAAGGAGGTCTCTATGAACTTAAAACTGGTGAAGCTAAGCCCCGTCTACCGGGAGCAGCTTTTTGAGCTGATGGACGAATGGCTGGCCTTAGAGCCGGACATCACCCCTTACGCCATTGCCCGGCATGACTATCACGATTTCGAGCCCTATCTGGACAGCCTGGAGATCACTGAATCCACCGGCACCCTGGTCCCCGACTCCACCTTCTTCTGCCTGGATACTGACCAGAACCGGTTCGTAGGCGCTGTCAACATCCGCCATCAGCTGAACGACGCCCTGCTCCGCTCCGGCGGCCACATCGGCGACGGCGTCCGTCCCTCCCAGCGCCGGAAAGGCATCGCCACCCAGATGATCGCCCTGGCCCTGGACGAATGCCGGAAGCTGGGGATCCCCAGAGTCCTCATGGTCTGTGACAAGTCCAACATCGGCTCCGCCAAAAGCATCCAGCGAAACGGCGGCGTCCTGGAAAATGAGCTGGTGTTAGAGGATGGCGCCGTGATCCAGCGGTACTGGATCCAGCTGGAGTGACCAAAGGCGGCG
>DVLJ01000113.1 GCA_018715565.1 Candidatus Ventrimonas merdavium | reverse complement strand
CTGCTGTCCTGATGCCGATGTGATTAATGTTTTTCAGATTGAAATGGAAGAATAACGGTCTTATGATAAAAGACGCGGAGAACAGACAGGAATGGAGAACGGGGATCGATGAAGAACAGACAGAAGCGGCGGACAGACGGGAGTGAGGTGCAGCGGGACGGAGAGCGGCAGGCGACCCTGGCGGAGCTGATGGAGCAGCAGAGCCAGATCCAGGAGGAAACAGGCGGGAACCGTCCGTGGGGGATCGGGGTCAGCCGGAAGCACCGGAGAGCGGATTTTTCCATGGATCAGGAGCATTTCCATCCGTTTTATGAGCTGTATTATCTGGCGTCGGGACGGTGCCGGATCTTCGTGGACCATACGATCTATCATCTGGAAGCCGGGGGACTGGTGCTGATCGAGCCCCAGATGCTCCACCGGACCAGCTATGGGATGACCCAGGACAGCGAGCGGATCACCGTGGGCTTTGAGCCGGGGCTCCTGGCTCAGATGGAGCGCCAGTGCGGGAGCGGCTGGCGGGAGCTTTTGTTCGGGAAGCCCTGCCGGGTGATCGAGCCGGGGCGCAGGCGGTATGTGGAAGGGCTCCTCCGGCAGATGCTGGCGGAGCAGAAGACAGAGGACTGCTTTTCCCCGATGCTGAACGCTCAGCATCTGTTTGAGCTGCTGGCATTTTTATGCCGCTGCGGCAGTGAGGGGGAGGGCCCCCAGCTGGCGGATGTGACGGAGGCGGCGGCCAGGGAACAGGCAATCCAGGAGGCGGTGGATTATATCTATCATCATTTTCGGGAGCCGCTGACCCTGGAACGGGTGGCGGAGCAGATCCATATGAGCCCGGCCTATGTCTCCCGGAGGTTTAAGAAGGTGACGGGGTTTGGATATAGAGAGTATCTGAACTATGTGCGGCTGAAGGAGGCGTCCCGGATGCTGCTGGAGACGGATCTGGCGGTGGCGGATATCGCCCAGCTGTGCGGATTTTCCGATGGGAATTACTTTGGAGATCTGTTCCGGAAGGAGAAGGGGATGTCTCCCAGGATGTACCGGAAGAATCCCCAGATCCTGCCGATCCGGATCCAACGGGAGCTGGAGCCGGAGCCGGCCGGTCCGAAGCCAGAGCCAGGCGGCCCGGAGCCATAACCAGCCGGTCCGAAGCCAGCTGGTCCGAAACCAGAGCCAGTTGGTCCGGGACCGGAGTCAGTCGGCCCAGGGCCAGACCCGGCCGGTCCAGGTCAGGATCTAACACCCAGCTGACCAAAGAGCTGGCGGATGTAGGACTGCAGGCACTCTGGATCCCGCAGGCAGACGTCGGTCAGGGCGGCGTAGGAGAGCTTGTCGCTCCGTTCCTGCTTTAAGGCCGGCTGCCAGATGGGCTCGAACTGGGGGACAAAACAGCCTTCGTGCCGGGTGTAGCAGGTCTTGGCCGTGGCTTTGGTGCGGACGTCCCGGTCAAGAAATCCTCCCACGCTCTTGTGGACAGCCCGGTCCTCGTGGATCAGGTAATAGTAATCCTGATAGTTGGGATAGAACTGCTTTAAAGAGCCGTCGTAAAGCTCGATCAGGAAGGTCAGCTGGCCGCCTGACGCCTGGCAGCGGATGAGACCGCTTTCACAGGAAAAGGCCTGGGGGATGGGATACTCATTCACACACACCAGCTCCAGAAGGTGGCGGCTGGCGCCGTCTGGAAAGGTCTCGGTCAGGATGCGCTGGCTCTTTAAGGCAAAGGGGTGCTGGAAAAAGTCCGGATAGTACAGGGCGGGCAGGATCAGCGGCATGCCTTTTAAGTCGTCTTCATTATGTAACAGGAGTAGATCGTACAGGAACTGGTCCCGGGTGACCAGGTAGTCCTTGTAGACCTCGATCAGCTGGCCGCCGGAGTACTGGTCCTTGCGGGACACGCCCAAAAACTGCTCCACCGCCTTCTGCTTAAGGCTGTCCAGGCCCAGGAGCTTCCGGTAGGGGCGGAGCTTCTTATAGATGTCCAGGCTCTGGACCCCGGAGAAATCATAGGGCTTTTTGAAGCGGCGGCACCGTTTCAGCAGGTAGGGGATGTCAAAGCCGTCCCCGTTAAAATGGATCAGGATCCGGTAACCCTTCAGAAACTCAAAAAAGCAGTCTAACACCTCCGGCTCAGAGTCCGCGGTGTCGGCGAACCACTGGATCAGGTTCCAGGAGCCGTCCTGATAGTAGGTGCAGCCGATCAGGTAGAGATTGGACGTGTCTCCGGAAAATCCGGTGGTCTCGATATCGAAAAACAGCAGGTCCTCCAGAGGGCCGATCCGGTCCAGGGGATAGGTGTCCGCAAGGTCCAGCCGCTTGGTGATGGTGATCATAGGAAGTCTCCTTTCTCGT
Organism: Candidatus Ventrimonas merdavium; assembly: GCA_018715565.1. Classification (GTDB taxonomy): domain Bacteria; phylum Bacillota; class Clostridia; order Lachnospirales; family Lachnospiraceae; genus Brotaphodocola; species Brotaphodocola merdavium. The sequence goes on along the minus strand of DVLJ01000113.1, from coordinate 26,429 downwards.
GTTCAAGCCCATTATATCCGGGGGGATGGGGAAAGTCAAGGAAAGGGGACGTAAGAAGCGAATGTCTGTTCGAGTTTCGCCTTGCATTCACCGGCGGCTTATGGTATGATGTCCCTAAAGTGTGACTGGAGGAGGATACTGCCTTGTTTTCATATATCAAAGGACCGTTTACGGAGGTCTGGGAGGATAAGATCGTGGTGGAGGCCGGAGGCATCGGATGGAATATCTGCGTGCCGGCCTCGGTGTTGGACCGGCTCCCGGCTGTGGGACAGGAGGTGAAGCTCTACACCTCGTTCCAGGTGCGGGAGGACGCCATGACCTTGTATGGATTTTTCAGCCGCCAGGATCTGAAGATGTTCAACCAGCTCCTGGGAGTCAGCGGCATCGGCCCGAAGGCGGCTCTGGGGCTGTTATCGGCCATGAGCCCGGACGATCTGCGGGTGGCGGTGATCTCGGAGGATGCGAAGGCTATCTCCCGTGCGCCGGGGATCGGGCCCAAGACGGCCAAGCGGCTGATCCTGGATCTGAAGGACAAGATCTCTATGGACGATGTGCTCCCCGCCGGGTTCGGTGCGGGGACGGTCCCAGGGGGTGCGGGGGCGGCTCCCGGCATGGAGGGCGCGGCCCGGGAGGCGGTGGAAGCGCTGACCGCCCTGGGGTATTCCCCCACCGAGGCGACGAAGGCCGTGCGCCAGGTCGAGATCGCCGACGGCATGAGCGTGGAGGCCGTACTAAAGGCTTCTTTAAAATTCCTGGCGTTTTAGGAGATAGAAGACGGAGAGAGCGATGGAGCGGAGAATCATTACTACGGAAGTGACGGAAGAGGATCGATACACCGAGCCGAACCTGCGGCCCCAGATGCTGGAGGACTACATCGGCCAGGAGAAGATCAAGCGAAATCTAAAGGTATACATGGAGGCGGCCCGGGCCCGGGGAGAAGCCCTGGACCACGTGCTGTTCTACGGCCCGCCGGGACTGGGGAAGACGACCCTGTCCGGCATCATTGCCAACGAGATGGGGGTACATATGAAGGTGACCTCCGGCCCGGCGATCGAGAAGCCGGGAGAGATGGCGGCGATCCTGAACAACCTCCAGGAGGGGGACGTGCTGTTCGTTGACGAGATCCACCGGCTGAACCGGCAGGTGGAGGAGGTGCTGTACCCGGCGATGGAGGATTTCGCCATTGACATCATGCTGGGGAAGGAGGCGTCGGCCCGCTCGATCCGCCTGGACCTGCCTCATTTTACCCTGGTGGGGGCCACCACCAGGGCGGGACTTTTGACGGCCCCCTTGCGGGACCGGTTCGGCGTGGTGCAGAAGCTGGAGTTCTACCAGCCGGAGGAGTTAAAGATCATCGTGGAGCGGTCGGCGAAGGTGCTGGGGGTAGAGATCGACCCGGAGGGCGCGGCGGAGATCGCCCGCCGTTCCCGGGGAACGCCCCGTCTGGCCAACCGGCTGCTAAAGCGGGTGCGGGATTTCGCCCAGGTGCAGTACGACGGCGTGATCACCAAGGAGGTGGCGGATTTTGCCCTGGATATCCTGGATGTAGATAAGGTGGGTCTGGACAATAACGACCGGAGCATCCTGCTCATGATGATCGAGAAGTTCGGCGGCGGCCCGGTAGGGCTGGAGACCCTGGCGGCAGCCCTGGGGGAGGACGCAGGCACTCTGGAGGACGTCTATGAGCCGTATCTTCTGATGAACGGATTTATCAACCGGACGCCCAGAGGGCGCATGGCCACCGAGAGCGCTTACCGGCATCTGGGGATCCCCTTTGGGGAGACTGGAGCATAGACGGGACATAGGCGGAGCATAGGCGAGCAGGAAAACTCTGGATTTTTGCTTGTTGATCCACGGCAAGTATGGTACACTGGTATCAGGCAGGCATATGGATCCTATCCTGATCCAGCCTGGCCGGGGCCGGAAGAGCCGGACCGCGGCTTATACTGCCGGAGAACAGAACAAAAGTACAGGATTTGGAGTCAGAGACGATGAGTGAGAAACATTACGCGGAAGTGTTGATAGATGGCGTGGTCTACACGCTGGGCGGCCAGGAGGATGAGGCGTATCTGCGCCGGGTGGCCGCCTATTTGTCGGAGAAGATCGGAGAGGTCCGGAAGCAGAAGGGGTATTCCCGGATGAGCGCAGAGTATCAGAACCTGCTGCTCCAGCTGAATGTGGCGGACGACTATTTTAAGGAAAAGGAGCGGGGGGATCTGCTGGAAGCCCAGAAGAATATCCTGGAGCGGGAGGCCTACAGCTTAAAGCATGAGCTGATCACGACCCAGATGAAGCTGGAGGCGCTGCAGAAGGAGCAGAAGAAGGACCTCCGCGCAGGCGGGCAGCCGGCGGACGCTGAAGCCGGGGAGACGGCCGGGGCGGAAGCGGCGGCCAGCCTGGGAGAGGAGAGCGCCAGTCTGGAAGGGACGGCTTCTGCTGCGGAGGGAGACGCTGCCGGTCCGGTGCAGCAGACCCAGGAGACGCCGGGGAGCAGCGCCGGCCAGAAGGGCGGCCGCCGCGGGCGGCGTCATTAAGAGCGGATGACAGTGCAGGGAGAGTTCCTTTGTTGGACCGGGACTTCCCCTGTTTGCATTTTATGAGATCTTATGAGGAGGAACAGCTTGAGACCACAGGTGGAGATCCTGGCCCCGGCCGGGTCCATGGAGAGTATGAGAGCGGCGGTGAATGCCGGGGCGGACGCGGTCTATATGGGCGGAAGCCGCTTCGGCGCCCGGGCCTACGCAGATAACCCGGAGGAGGACCGTTTTTTGGAGGCGATCGATCATGTGCATCTGCATGGATGCCGGATCTATATGACGGTCAATACCCTGGTGAAGGAGGGGGAGCTTTCCCAGCTCCCGGAGTTCTTGCGGCCGTATTACCGGCAGGGACTGGATGCGGTGATCGTCCAGGATCTGGGCGTCTGGGAGCTGGTGCGGAGGACGTTTCCGGACCTGCATATCCATGCCAGCACCCAGATGACGGTGACGGGATGGCGGAGCGCGGAGCTGTTAAAGAAGATGGGGGCCAGCCGGGTGGTGACGGCCAGGGAGCTTTCCCTGGAGGAGATCGCCCAGATCCGGGATAAGGTGGATATCGAGATCGAGAGCTTTGTCCATGGGGCGCTCTGCTACTGCTATTCGGGACAGTGCCTGCTCAGCAGCCTGATCGGCGGCCGGAGCGGGAACCGGGGACGGTGCGCCCAGCCCTGCAGGCTGCCGTATGACGTGGCAGGCCAGACCGGATCCTTCCCTCTGGAAGGACGGGGGCCGAGGGAACGTCAGGAAGCGCCAGCCGGACGGGGAGCGAAGGAGCGGAAGTCCGGTCCGTCGGGACGGGGCGGACGAGGACGGGATCCTAGGGAACGGGATGTCAGGGAGCGGGCGGACCGCGCGGGAACAGGGCGGAACGACCGGTATCTGCTGAGCCTGAAGGATCTGTGCACCTTGGATCTCCTGCCGGATATGATCGAGGCGGGAGTGTACTCCCTGAAGATCGAGGGAAGGATGAAGAGCCCCCGCTATACCGCCGGAGTGGTGAGCGTGTACCGCAAGTATGTGGACCGGTATCTGGAATACGGCCGGGAGGGCTACCGGGTAGATCCGCAGGATAAGCGGATGCTGCTGGAGCTGTTCGACCGGGGCGGATTTACCGACGGCTATTCCTACCAGCACAATGGACGGGACATGGTGGCCCTGCAGGAGAAGCCGGCGTTCCGGGAAGGGGATCAGGCCCTGTTTGACCGGCTGGATGCCGACTATGTGCTGGCGAAGAAGCAGGAGCCGGTCACTGGCCGGGTGGTCCTGCGGGAAGGGGAACCGGCCAGGCTGACCTTGACGATGGCGCGGGGCGGGGCAGAGGACCCATCTGGTCCCGGAACCGTGGGGGCAGGGCCGGATGGGGACCGGGGATCCTCCGGAGCCGTGGAAGTGACGGCTGCCGGCCCCGTGGTGCAGACGGCTCAGAGCCAGCCGCTGACAGAGGAGAAGCTGCTGAAGCAGATGAATAAGACGGGGGGATCCCCCTTTGTATTTACAGAATTGAAGGCAGAGCTTTCCGGCTCCTGCTTCCTGCCGGTACAAGCCCTCAACCAGCTGCGCCGGGAGGGGCTGGAGAAGCTGGAGGAGGCGGTCCTGGCCCCGTACCGTAGGGACGGGGAGGGGATGCCGGAAGAGACGGGAGCGCCGGCGGTGCCGGAAGTGCCAGAGGCACGGAGCAGACAGGCTGCAGACGAAGGTGCCTCACCGGAGGCACGGAGCAGACACGCTGCAGACGAGGGTGCATCCATGGAGGCGCAGCGGTCCGGAAGCAGTGTTCCGGGCGTTTGGTCTCCTCAGCTGATCGTCTCATTAGAGGATCCGGCGGGGCTTTTGGCGGCGGCCGGGCACCCGGAGGTGGATGCGGTCTATGTGGACAGCACTGGTTTTGGGGCGGAGACCTGGAAGGACGCCGTTTCTGCCTGCCGCCGGGAAGGGAAAGCCTGCGGCCTGATCCTGCCGCATATTTTCCGTCTGGAGGCGGAACGCTATCTGCTGGACCATCAGGAGGAGCTGCGGAGCGCAGGCTTTGACTGCTTTGTGGTGCATTCGCTGGAGGAGCCGGGATTCCTGGCGGAAGTGGGCCTTCAGTCGGTCCCCCAGGTCTATGACGCGAACCTGTACGCCATGAACCGCCAGGCGGCCGGGATCCTGCGGAAGGCAGGAGCCTGCCGGCTGACGCTCCCCTTTGAGGAGAACAGCCGGGAGCTGGAGCAGCTGGTCCGGGCGGAACATGAGGCATGGGAAGGACACGGAGCGAACGGGGCGCAAGGAGCTCATGGCATGTACGGGAAGGCCCTTCCCTGGGAGCTGGTGGTCTACGGCCATTATCCGGCCATGGTGTCGGCCCAGTGCATCGTCCGCACGACCAAGGGCTGTACGGGCAAGCCGGAGGTGCTCCGGCTGAAGGACCGTATGGGCAAGGAGCTGCCGGTGAAGAACCACTGCCGGTTCTGCTACAACACCATTTACAATCCCAGTCCCCTTTCTCTGCTGGGCCAGCGGGACGCGGCGGCGCGGCTGGCGCCTCAGGCGGTCCGTCTGTCCTTTACCACAGAGCCTCCTGAGGAGCTGACGGGGATCATCAGCCGGTTTGCGGAGGAGTTCCGTTACGGCAGGGACGCCGGACGGCAGGACGGCGATTTTACACGGGGACATTTTAAACGCGGAGTAGAATAGGGTTCATATGGTAAATGTGATCATAGAGGTGTCAAAGTATCTGTTGGCGCTGCTGATGGCGCTTTACACCTACTGGAATTTCAGTTATTTCCGGTTCCATGAGGAAGCGGCTAAGGACCGGGTGTGCGCACGGCAGATCGTGGTGATGTTCCTGCTGCATCTGGCGGCTTACGGCGTGCTGTATCTAAAGTCCGGGGACAGCCGGGCGGTGCTGTTCTATCTGGCCCAGGTGATCTTTTTCGGAGCTTATCTGTGGCTGTACCGCCTTTTTTACCCCAGGCGGTCCCAGATCCTGGTGAACAATATGTGCCTGCTTTTGGGGATCGGCTTTATCATGCTGACCCGCCTGTCCTTTGACAAGGCGCTGCGGCAGTTTTTGATCGTGGCGGTGGCGGCGCTGATCACCTGGATCATCCCGTTCATCATAGACCGGGCGTGGCAGCTGGCCAGGATCCCCTGGATCTATGGGATCCTGGGGCTGGTCCTGCTGATCCTGGTGTGGATCGTGGGCAACAACAGCTTTGGCGCCCAGCTGTCCCTGACGGTGGCGGGATTTTCCTTTCAGCCGTCGGAATTTGTGAAGATCAGCTTTGTGTTTTTTGTGGCTACGATGTTCTACCGGTCCACGGATTTTAAGACAGTGGCGGTGACGACGGCGATGGCGGCGGCCCATGTGCTGATCCTGGTGGTATCCAAGGATCTGGGGAGCGCCCTGATCTTCTTTCTCACCTATCTGGCCATGCTGTTCGTGGCGACGACTAACTGGCTGTATCTGGGGGCCGGCGTGCTGGGCGGCTGCGGCGCGTCCGTGATCGCTTACGCCCTGTTTTCCCATGTGCAGGTGCGGGTCGCGGCCTGGCGGGATCCCTGGGCGGACATTGACAACCGGGGCTATCAGATCACCCAGTCTTTGTTTGCCATCGGTACGGGAGGCTGGTTCGGCATGGGGCTGTATCAGGGGATGCCCTATAAGATCCCGGTGGTAGAGAAGGACTTTATCTTTTCCGCCATTGCCGAGGAGCTGGGAGGCGTGTTCGCCATCTGCCTGCTGCTGGTCTGCCTGGGGTGCTTCCTCCAGTTCATGATGCTGGCGGCCCGGATGCAGGCCATGTTCTACAAGCTGATCGCCTTTGGGCTGGGGATGGAATACGGCCTGCAGGTGCTTCTGACTGCTGGCGGCGCCGCCAAGTTCATCCCGTCTACCGGGGTGACCCTGCCGTTTGTCAGCTATGGGGGCAGCTCTATTTTAAGCACCTGCATCCTGTTCGCAGTGATCCAGGGGCTGTACATTTTGAAGCGGAACGATGAGGAGGACTATGAATAGAGGGACGCCGAACCCGAAAGCCAACAAGAGCATCCTCCTGGCGGCCTATCTGGTCGTGGGGCTCTTTGTGGGGCTGATGGGGTATCTGGGGTATTTTCTCCAGGTGAAAAGCGAGAATGTGATCAACAATTCCTACAACGCCAGGCTGGACAGCTTTTCCGACCGCATCGTCCGGGGCGATATCCTAAGCAGCGACGGGCGGGTGCTGGCGGGGACCGAGGTGGGAGAGGACGGGACGGAGACCCGCCGGTATCCTTACGGTTCTCTGTTTGCCCATGCGGTGGGGTATTCCGACCGGGGAAAGACGGGATTGGAGGCTCTAGCCAACTTTTATCTGCTGTCCTCCCATGTGAACCTGGCGGAAAAGACGATGAATGAGCTGGCGGGAGTAAAGAATATCGGAGACAATGTGATCACCACCCTGGACGTGGATCTGCAGCAGGCGGCCTCGGACGCCCTGGGAGACCGGAAAGGGGCGGTGGTGGTGATGGAGCCGGATACGGGGAAGATCCTGGCCATGGTATCTAAGCCGGGCTTTGATCCCAACACCCTGGCGGCGGACTGGGAGAGCCTGATCTCCGGGGACAATACCCAGGCTCAGCTCTTAAACCGGGCCACCCAGGGGGTCTATCCGCCGGGATCCACCTTTAAGATCGTCACCATCCTGGAGTATATGCGGGAGCATCCCACGGATTGGCAGGAATATACCTTTGACTGCGACGGGAAGTTCGAGTACGGGGATTATACCATTTCCTGCTACCATGGGAACGCCCATGGACACCAGACCCTGGAGGAGGCCTTCGCCAATTCCTGCAACGGCGCCTTTGCCAGCCTGGGGCTTACCCTGGATCTGCAGGGGATGCTGGATCTGACGGGACAGCTTTTGTTCAACCAGGAGCTGCCGTTATCCCTGGCTTACAGCAAAAGCTCCTATGCCATGGGCACGGGGGCGGACGACTGGGAACGGCTCCAGACGGCCATCGGCCAGGGCAACACCCAGATGACGCCGATGCACAACGCCATGATCACCGCGGCGATCGCCAACGGCGGCGTGCTGATGAAGCCCTACCTGATCGACCGGGTGGAGAATGCCGCGGGAGAAGAGATCAAGAAATTCCTGCCCAGCGCCTGGGGTGAGCTTTTGCCTGCGGCGGAGGCCAGGACGCTGTCCGGGCTGATGCGGAAGGTGGTAGAGACGGGTACCGGCTCCGCCCTTCGGACGGATGCGTACCAGGCGGCGGGAAAGACCGGCTCGGCAGAGTTTGAGACCGGAAAGGAGAGCCACGCCTGGTTCACCGGCTTTGCCCCGGCAGACGATCCCCAGCTGGTGGTCACGGTGATCGTAGAGGAGGCCGGTTCCGGCGGACAGGTGGCGGCGCCCATCGCCAGGACCCTGTTCGATCTGTATCTGGCAGGAGGATGACGGAGCGCGGAGGCGCTGCAGAAGATAAAAAAGGAGGATGTCCTGTGTTTCGAGTAAAAGAGTATGTGAGAGCGGAGAGCCTGGAGACGGCCTACCAGCTGAACCAAAAGCGGAGCAATGTGCTCCTGGGCGGTATGATGTGGCTGAAGATGGGCCGGAATTACAAGGCGGCGGCCATCGACTTATCCGGCCTGGGGCTGGATACGATCCAGGAGGATGAGGAAGCCTTTTCCATCGGCTGTATGTGCAGCCTGCGGCAGCTGGAGGTGCATCCGGGCCTGAACCAGTATTTTGACGGCGTGTTCCGGGAGTGCACCCGGTCCATCGTAGGAGTCCAGTTTCGGAACGGGGCCACTGTGGGCGGCAGCGTGTTCGGGCGGTATGGATTTTCCGATGTCCTGACCTGCCTGCTGATGCTGGATACGTCTGTGGAGCTTTACAAGGGCGGGATCGTGCCCCTGACGGAGTTTGTGGAGATGCCGTATGACCGGGATATCCTGGTGCGGGTGATCGTGAAGAAGGATGGCCGGAAGGCGGCCTATACCTCCCAGCGGCGTTCTAAGACGGATTTCCCGCTGATCGCCTGCGGCGTGGCTAAGAAGGAGGACCAGTGGTATGTGACCGTGGGAGCCAGACCGGCGAAAGCGGCCCTGGCTGTCCTCCCGGCGGGAGCGCCGGCGGACCGGCTGGCTCTGGAAGCGGCGGAGCGCTTTTCTTACGGAGATAATATGCGGGGGAGCGGCGAGTACCGGAAGCATCTGGCCGGGGTCTGCATCCGCCGCCTGATGGAACAGTTAAACGGGGAGGAAGCGTAGATGAAGATACAGATGACATTGAATGGAAAGCTGACGACAGCGGTCATTGAGCCGGATATGCTCCTTCTGGACCTGCTCCGGGAGAAGGGCTGCTACAGCGTAAAGCGGGGATGCGAGACCTCCAACTGCGGCCTCTGCACCGTGTGGATGAACGGAAAGCCGGTGCTGTCCTGTTCGGTGCTGGCGGCCCGGGCAGACGGGGCGGAGATCACCACCCTGGAAGGCCTGCAGGAGGAAGCGGCCGAGGTCGGCGCGTTTTTGGCGGCAGAAGGGGCGGACCAGTGCGGGTTCTGCAGCCCCGGCCTGATCATGAATGTTCTGGCGATGGAGCGGGAGCTTTCGGATCCCAGCTATGAGGAAATCCTGGAATATCTGTCAGAGAATCTGTGCCGCTGTACCGGCTATATGAGCCAGATGCGGGCGATCGAAGCCTATTTGAACCGGAAGAAGGAGGGGTGAGGAGGATGAACAAACATAGGACCTATGTGGGGAGCAGCGTGCCGAAGAAGGACTCCATGGCGCTGGTGACCGGAAAACCGGTGTATACCGACGACATCGCGCCGAAGGACTGCCTGGTGGTCAAGCTGCTCCGCAGCCCTCACGCCCATGCGCTGATCGAAGATATCGATATTTCCCGTGCCATGGCGGTTCCGGGAATCGAGACGGTGCTGACCTGGAAGGATGTGTCCCCGAAGCGGTTCACCATGGCGGGACAGACCTATCCGGAGCCCAGTCCCTATGACCGTTTGCTGCTGGACCGCAGGATGCGGTTCGTGGGCGACGTGGCGGCCATCGTGGCCGGAGAGACGGAGGAGGCCGTGGACCGGGCGCTGCGGGCCATTAAGATCAAGTATCAGGTGCTGGAGCCGGTGCTGGATTTCCGCACGGCCAAGGACAACGAGATCCTGGTGCACCCGGAGGATAGCTGGAGAAGCTTATGTCCGGTGGGAGCAGACAACAAGCGGAACCTGTGCGCGTCTGCAGACGATGTCCACGGGGATGTGGAGGGGATCCTGGCATCCTGCGCCCATGTGGTGGAGCAGACCTACCATGTGAAGGCCAACCAGCAGGCGATGATGGAGACCTTCCGGACCTTTGCCACCCTGGATCCCTATGGCCGTCTGGTGGTGACCTCGTCGACCCAGGTGCCGTTCCATGTGCGCCGGATCGTGGCCCACGCCCTGGATATCCCCAAATCCCAGGTGCGGGTGATCAAGCCCCGGATCGGCGGCGGATTCGGCGCCAAGCAGACGGTGGTATCCGAGGTCTATCCGGCGCTGGTGACCTGGAAGACGGGAAAGGCGTCCAAGCTGGTCTTTTCCCGGTATGAGTCCCAGATTGCATCCTCTCCCCGCCATGAGATGGAAGTGACGGTGCGGCTGGGAGCGGATGAGAACGGCATATTCCAGGCGATCGATCTCTATACCCTGTCCAATACCGGGGCCTTCGGCGAGCACGGCCCCACCACGGTGGGACTATCAGGCCACAAATCGATCCCCCTGTACTCTACGCCCAAGGCGTTCCGGTTCCACTACGATGTGGTGTATACGAACACCATGTCTGCCGGCGCGTACCGGGGCTATGGGGCGACCCAGGGGATCTTCGCCCTGGAGTCGGCGGTCAATGAGATGGCCAGGAAGCTGGACATGGATCCAGTCAGGTTGCGGGAGCTGAACATGGTCCACGAGGGCGACGTGATGCCCGCTTACTATGGAGAGACGGCCAACAGCTGCGCCCTGGACCGGTGCATGGCCCGGGCGAAGGAACTGATGAAGTGGGATGAGAAATTCCCCTGCCGGGATATGGGGAACGGCAAGGTGCGGTCCGTAGGCGTGGCCATGTCCATGCAGGGCTCCGCCATTTCCGGCGTGGACGTGGCCGGTGTGACCTTAAAGTTAAATGACGACGGCTTCTACTCTATGGTGATCGGCGCGGCGGATATGGGCACAGGCTGCGATACGACCCTGGCTCAGATCGCGGCGGACTGCTTAGGCTGCGATCTGGATAATATCGTGACCCACGGGGTGGACACGGACGTGGCGCCTTATGATTCCGGCTCCTATGCGTCCAGCACTGCCTATCTGACCGGTATGGCGGCGGTGAAGGCCAGCCAGTCTATGGTGGCTAAGATCAAGGAAAAGGGAGCGGAGTACCTGGGCCTGACCGCCGATGAGGTGGAGTTTGACGGAGAACAGGTATACAGCTTAGAGGGCGATGCGTCCATCAGCCTGAAGGATATCGGCAATAAGGTGATGTGCAGCAACGGCAAAGCCCTGGAAGTGACGGAGGCTCATTCCTCCCCGGTTTCCCCGCCTCCGTTCATGGTGGGCATGGCGGAGATCGAGATGGACAAGGAGACCTGCGCCTATGAGCTGATCAACTATGTGGCCGTGGTGGACTGCGGGACCCCCATCAACCCCAGCCTGGTGCGGGTGCAGACCGAGGGCGGATTGGGCCAGGGCATCGGCATGGCCATGTTTGAGGATGTGACCCGTTCCGAGCGGGGACGGGTGTACGAGAATTCCTTTATGCAGTACAAGCTGCCGTCCCGGATGGACGTGGGCAGGATCCAGGTAGAGTTTGAGCAGAGCTACGAGCCCACCGGCCCCTTCGGCGTCAAATCCATCGGCGAGGTGGTGATCAACACCCCGTCCCCGGCCATCGCGGGAGCCGTGGCTAACGCTGCCGGCGTGCAGATCCGGGAGCTGCCCATCACGCCCGAGAAGATATTCCGGGAGCTGCATGAGCAGCGGAATAAGCAGCGGCAGAAGTAACGGCAGAAGTAACGGCTGCAAGCGGGAAAGTTCAACTTGCATCTTCTCTGAAATCGCGGTATACTAAAACCAGTCTGTGAGACACACCATGGCGGCGCCGCCCGGCGCTGCGCGACCAGGAGGGATTGCAATGATAGAAGCAACGAGCTGTGGAGGTGTGGTTATTTTTCGCGGCAAGATCCTGGTCCTCTACAAGAATTACAAGAACAAGTATGAGGGCTGGGTACTGCCAAAGGGAACTGTAGAAGCAGGAGAGGAATATAAGGAAACGGCGCTTCGGGAAGTGAAGGAAGAGACCGGAGTCAGCGCCTCGATCATTAAGTATATCGGCAAGAGCTCTTATACGTTCAGTACCCCCCAGGATATGGTGGAGAAGGACGTCCACTGGTATCTGATGATGGCTGACAGCTATTACAGCAAACCACAACGGGAAGAACATTTCGTCGATTCCGGATATTACAAGTTTTACGAAGCCTACCATCTGCTGAAGTTTTCCAACGAGAAGCAGATCCTGGAGAAGGCGTACAACGAATATCTGGATCTGAAGAAAGCGAACCTCTGGGGCAACAAAAAGTATTTTTAGCAGGACGAAAGAAGACCAGGCAGGGCGGAGCGCTCGGCCTGGTTTTACGTTCCTGGGAGATTTTTCGAGAAAGATAAAGGAGAAAAGAACATCATGAAGTCATCCAATGAATTGCGGACCCTTTTGCGGTCCGTGGACCGGAAAAGCTATCCGGCGTACAAGTCTCTGGCCGGAGCCTATCAGTTTGGGACGTATGTCCTGGCCATCGACCATGTGCAGGGAGATCCGTTCGCGTCGCCGTCCAGCCTGCATGTGGAGGTGCCCTTAAGCCAGGCGGGATTTCCGGAAGGCTTTTACCGGGAGGCTTACAGCCGCATTGCCCTGGAGGACCATCTGACCCGGCTGTTTGCCAGACAGGCGGAAGGGTTCAACTTTAAGGCGAAGGGATCGGGAAAGAGCGGCCTGATCTCCACGACCCGGTGCGGCCAGGAGGTGCTGGAGCGGAGCGCATGCCAGATCGGGGGCGGGCGGATCACTGTCCGGTTCCACGTAGGGTTCCCCGCCTTCGGACGGACCATCGACGCCGGGGGACTGGAGCAGATCCTGTTCGACTACCTGCCGAAGTGTGTGGAGAACAGCCTGTTCTATCAGCGGATCGACCGGAAGAAGGCGGAGGCCGCCGTGTGGCTGGCAGAGGACCAGGCAGAGCTCCGGCGGCTGCTAAAGGAGAACGGATGGACGGCATTTGTGGCCAACGGGGCGATCCTTCCCCGGAAGAGCGGAGTATCGGACCTTCCCATGAAGGACAGCGTGGCGTTCCAGTCTCCGGCGTCTATGGAAGCGGAGGTGCGCCTGCCCCACCGGGGTGAGGTGCGGGGCATGGCGATCCCCAGGGGGATTACGCTGATCGTAGGCGGCGGGTATCACGGCAAGTCCACCCTGCTTTCCGCCCTGCAGATGGGCGTGTACGACCACATCGCCGGAGACGGGCGGGAGCTGGTGGTGACCGACGATACGGCAGTGAAGCTGCGGGCTGAGGAAGGGCGGTTCATCCGGAAGAGGGACATTTCCCTGTTCATCAACGACCTGCCTAATAAGAAGGATACGGCCTGCTTTTCCACGGAGGACGCCAGCGGAAGCACCTCCCAGGCGGCCGGAGTGGTGGAGAGCATGGAGGCGGGCGCAGGCCTGCTGCTGATCGACGAGGATACGTCGGCGACCAACTTTATGGTGCGGGATGATCTGATGCAGGAGGTGATCCGCCGGGAGAAGGAGCCGATCACCCCGTTTTTGGAGCGGGCAAGAGACTTATACAGCCAGGCCGGGATCTCCACGATCCTGGTGGCAGGCAGCTCCGGGGCATTTTTCTATATTGCGGACAAGATCCTGCAGATGGATTGCTACCGGCCTGTGGATATCACGGATCGAGTGAAGGCCCTGTGCGGGGAGCATCAGGCGCCCAGGACCCAGGCGCCGGGCTTTGCCGTGCCCTCCTGGAACGGAGCCTGGGAAGGAAAGGCGGCTGGAGGACGGCGGTCCGGAGACGGCCGGGACCGGGGATACGGGAACCGGGGCGGCCGGAGTGGAGGCCGGGAGCAGGGCGGCCGGGAACGGGCCAAGATAAAGACCTTTGGCCGGGATTCCTTCTCCCTGGACCGGGAGACCGTGGACCTGCGATATGTGGAGCAGCTGGCGGACAGCGAGCAGACGGCGGGGCTGGCTTATCTGCTCCGGTACTGTCTGGAGCAGGCGGCGGACGGAAGAAGGAGCCTGACCCAGGTGGTGGATCTGGCCTGGAACACGCTGAAAAAGCAGGGCTGGGAGCCGTTCTGCAGCCCTTATGTGCCCTGCGGGTTGGCGAAGCCCAGGAAGCAGGAGGTCTTTGCCTGCCTGAACCGGTATCGGGGCTAGGATGTTTTGCGGCGGATCGCGGGATATGGCGGCGTATCATGGACGGCTGCTGCGGATCGTGATGGACCGCAGTGCATCGCGGCAGATCGCGGCGTATAGGAACGGCGGTCCGGGGAGATAGTAAGGGACAGTGGATCATGACAGAACATACATGCAGGAGGCGAAGGAATGAAGGGTTGTGACGCATGGGAGGAGCTGGAGCAGAAGATGGAGCGGGTGATGCCAGTGAAGGCGGCCCTGACGCTGCTGGAATGGGACAATGAGACCCTGGCCCCGGAGGAGGCGGGAAGCCTGACGGCGAAGATCCAGGGCGGTCTGGCGGAGTCGTACCATCAGATGATGACGGATGAGGCGCTGAAGGAAGCCCTTAAGCGGTGCGAGGCGTGTGCCGGGGCGGCTGAGAGGGGGCTGGCTGGCGCGGAAGGATCCGGGGATGAGACCGGCGGATCAACTGCCGATGGGCTGGACCAGGAGGAAGTCCGCCGGGCCATCCTGCGGGAGGCCAGGGAGGAGTACGACCGGCTGAGCCGGATCCCCAGAGAGGAATACCGGGCGTATCAGGAGCTGACGGCAAAGTCCGCCCGGGTGTGGGCCAGGGCGAAAGAAAGCCGGGACTTCTCGCTGTTTGCGCCGGTGCTGAAGGAGGTCCTGGACTATCAGAAGCGGTTTGCCGGCTATCAGGCAAAGCCGGGGCAGAAGCTCTATGACGTGATGCTGGACGAGTATGAGAAGGGCTTTGGCATGAAAGAACTGGATGAGTTTTTCCGGATGCTGAAGGAAGAACTGGTGCCGTTTTTAAAACAGGTGCAGGAGAGTCCGGTGCGGATCCACGACGGGTTTTTGACCGGGGATTATCCGGAGGATCAGCAGCGGGAGCTGGCGGAGTATCTGGCCGGATATGTGGGCTTTGACTTCCGCCGGGGCGTGCTGGCAGAAAGCGCCCATCCCTTTACCACAGCCCTCCACAACCGAGACGTGCGGCTGACGACCCATTACTCGGAGAAGGTGGACAGCTCCCTGTTTTCCGTGATCCATGAGGCGGGACACGGCATCTATGAGCAGGGGATCGACGACAGCCTGACCCAGACCCTGGCGGGAGAGGGAGCTTCCATGGCGATGCACGAGTCCCAGTCCCGGTTCTTTGAGAATGTCATCGGCCGGAACGAGGCCTTCTGGGTACCGGTGTACGGCAGGCTGAAGGAGTGGTTTCCGGAGCAGCTAAAGGGCGTGGGCCGGGATGTGTTCGTCCGGGCCGTGAGCCGGGTCCAGCCGGGGCTGATCCGTACCGAGGCGGACGAGTTAAGCTACAGCCTGCACATCCTGGTGCGGTATGAGCTGGAGAAGCAGCTGGTGGAGGAGGATCTGGACGTGGAGGAGCTTCCAGGGCTGTGGGCGGAGAAGTACGAGGAGTATCTGGGCGTCCGCCCGGAGCATGACGGCGAGGGTGTGCTCCAGGATATCCATTGGAGCCAGGGTTCCTTTGGATATTTCCCCTCGTATGCCCTGGGGAGTGCGTTTGCGGCGCAGATGTACGCCCATATGAAGAAGGTCATGGATGTGGACGGGCTTTTGGAGGCGGGGCAGATCGAACCGGTCCGGGAATATCTGCGGGAGCATGTCCACCGCTTCGGCAAGGTGCGGACCAGCCGTCAGATCCTGCGGGACATGACCGGAGAGGATTTTAACCCCAGATATTACGTGGACTATCTGAAGGAAAAGTACGGGAAGCTGTACCAGATCCAGACCTGATTCTGAGCGGAGGATCTCCGGCATAGAGATAGAGAAAGGTCTGTCAGGATGGTCGTGCCGATGGAGAATCAGAAACTGGAAAATCTTTTGAACCTGGCGCTGGAGGCAACGCCGGAGGAACGGAGCCGCTCCTCGGAGCTGGAGACGGGATTTTTGCCCGGGGAGGATGCCTGGGAGCTGATCGTAAAGTATTCGGGGAGCCTGGACGCAGTCCGGGATATGGGGATCTCCGTAGAGGAGATGCGCAACGAGTACGCGATCTTAACAGTCCCCCAGTCCCGCATCGAGGAGGTCAGCGCCCTGCCCCAGATTGAATATGTGGAAAAGCCCAAGAGGCTGTTCTTTGCCGTGAATCAGGCAAGGGCAGCCTCTTGTATTAATGTGCTCCAGGAGCCGCCGGAGGATCTGACCGGCCGTGGGGTGTTGGTGGCGGTGCTGGATTCCGGCATCGACTATCTGCACCCGGATTTTCAGCGGGAGGACGGAACGACCCGGATCGCGGCTTTGTGGGACCAGGACTTAGATCAGGTGTTTGATAGGGAAATGATCAACCGGGCCATCGCCTCCGGGAGCCGGGAGGCGGCGCGGCAGATCGTCCCTTCCTTTGACGGCAGCGGCCATGGCACGGCGGTGGCGGGGATCGCGGCGGGAGGCGGCCGGGCGGCCGGGGGAAGGCCCTACCGGGGCGTGGCCTATGAGAGCGAGCTCTTGATCGTGAAGATGGGGACTGCCCGGGCCAATGGATTTCCCAGGACCACGGAGCTGATGCGGGCGGTCAACTTTGCGGTGAGCCAGGCGGTGGAGCGGGGGATGCCCCTGGCGGTGAACATCAGCTTCGGCAACACCTACGGCTCCCACGATGGGACCAGCCTGTTGGAGACCTTTCTGGATGATATCGGAAATTATGGGCGGACGACGATCGTAGTGGGCAGCGGCAATGAGGGAGCGGCGGCCGGGCATGTATCCGGGGTGCTGGAAGGGGGATGGAGCGGACGGCAGGTGGGGGAGGCCATCGCCCGCAGGGGCAGCCAGGCAAGAGAGGAGCTGGCGGTGGCGGCCTATGAGACCAGCCTCAGCGTCCAGCTTTGGAAAAGCTATGTAGATACCATTTCCATCCGCCTGCAGACGCCGTCGGGGGAGATCCTTGGACCGCTGGATCCGGTGCTTGGGCCGGCGCGGTTCCGTTACCGGGAGACGACGGTGTTGGTCTATTATGGAAAACCCAGCCCCTACAGCCAGGCCCAGGAGGTCTATTTTGACTTTGTACCGGATGCGGGGCGGTACGTGGAGAGCGGGATCTGGACCTTTCTTCTGGAGGGGGAACGGATCGTAAATGGGCGGTATGACTTATGGCTTCCATCGTCCGGGGCGCTGAATACGGATACCCGGTTTTTCCGCTCCACCCCGGATACGACGCTGACCATCCCTTCCGCTGCCGCTCATGTCATTACTGTGGGCGCTTATAACAGCGCTTATCAGTCTTATGCGGATTTTTCCGGCCGGGGGTTCACCCGGCGGACCAACCAGGTAAAGCCGGATCTGGCGGCCCCCGGCGTGGAGCTTATGGCTCCGGCCAGGGGAGGAGGCTACCAGGCGGTGACGGGGACTTCCTTTGCCGCTCCGGTGGTGACGGGGAGCGCGGCCCTGATGATGCAGTGGGGGATCGTGGACGGGAACGATCCGTTCCTGTATGGGGAAAAGGTGAAGGCGTACCTGCACCGGGGAGCCAGGCCGCTGCCGGGATTTTCCCAGTACCCCAATCCCTTTGTAGGGTATGGGACCCTGTGCGTGCGGGACAGCCTGCCGTTTTGAGGTGCGGCAGGCTGGGAGGAGCGGGAGCGGATAGGGGATAGTAAGGTCATGGAAAACGTCTATCCAAACTTGACACTGTAAAGATTGAATGATATCATACTATAAGATAGACAGTGTAAAGATTGGAGGGATTTCTATGGCACAGCAGCGGCAAACTTATCATCATAAGAATTTACGAAATACGTTGATCGAAACAGGGATCAGGATCGTAAGCGAAGAGGGAATCAATGGCTTCTCCTTGAGAAAGGTATCAGCGGCATGCGGTGTCAGCCACGCCGCCCCCTATAGTCATTTTCAAAATAAAGAAGAACTGCTTGAGGCAATGCAGTTATTTATCACGGACCGGTTTTCTGAACAATTAGAAAATGCTGTCCAAAAGAGTGGTCATGCTGCGGAAGCATTGAAAAATATGGGGATAGCTTATATCTCTTTTTTTACAGAGAATCCTGCTTATTTTCAATTTTTATATTCCCGATCCAACATTCAGATCGACTTATCATTATCAATGCCAGACAGCCAAAACTATAAACCTTATGTCATCTATAAAAATACTGTAAGGAAATTATTAGAACGAACGCAGGAACCAAAAGAAAGGCAAAATGATATTATCATAACCATTTGGGCGTTTATACATGGAATCACTTCATTAGCCACGATGAACAATGTAAGCTATGATCATGACTGGAGGCAGAAGGTGATCGATTTTATGGAAGTTTTTCAACTTTCATTTTTAGATGATACAGGAGAAACCATATGATCGGGATTTATTTTAGCGGAACAGGAAATACAAGATACTGTTTAGAAAGGTTTGCCGCTCTGTATGACACGAGAATGGAACTGGTTCCTTTGGAAGATGCAGATATGATCGAAAAAGTGGAACACCATGCAGATATCATTTTTGCTTACCCGGTCTATTATAGCAATCTGCCTAAAATTGTACGGGATTTTATCTGCCAAAACGCTGATATCTGGAAAGGAAAACGCATTTTTATCATTGCGACCATGGGATTGTTCAGCGGCGATGGTGCAGGGGTATCTGCAAGATTGTTTAAGCGATACGGCGCGCAGGTCTGGGGAGGGCTGCATCTGAAAATGCCAGATTGCATTTGTGATGTAAAGCTCTTAAAGCGTACTCCGGCTCAAAACAAGCAGATTGTCGCACAAGCAGAAGAACGGATAAGAACAGCGGTCTGCGATCTGAAACACGGAACTCCAACGAAAGACGGTCTGGGGATCTTGTGCCATCTTGCAGGGCTTTTTGGACAGCGGCTTTGGTTTTTCCATAAAACCCAGAGATATTCAGACAAAATACGGATCGATGCGGATACTTGTATCACGTGCGGGAAATGTGCATTGGTATGTCCGATGGACAATTTGTCGTTATCAGATGGGAAGATCATAGCAAATGGGCGGTGTACGTTATGTTACCGGTGCGTAAATCAATGCAGGAAAAAGGCGATCACTATTTTGGGAAAGCAAGTGATCTTCCAGCATTCGGTTTATGATCTTCCCTGATTTTCTTTTGCCCATTGCTGTGCCTTCCAGTCTCATCCTCTGGCTGGGACAAGCGCGTCAGCCCATTCCCATCCCCCTCTTGCCAGCCGCCTGGGTTATCGGTTATAATACAGAACGTATGACAAAAAACAACAGAGGATGAGCATGCCATGAACCAGGATCTGACACGAGGACCGATCACCAAGACGTTATTTTTATTTGCCCTGCCTATGACGGCGGGAAATCTGCTCCAGCAGTTTTATAATATTGCGGATACCCTGATCATCGGGCGGTTCGTGGGGGCGGAGGCCCTGGCGGCGGTAGGGTCTTCCTACACGCTGATGACCTTCCTGACCTCCATCCTCCTGGGCCTGTCCATGGGAAGCGGCGTGGCGGTGTCCATCGCCTATGGAAAAGGGGACACGGATCAGATGAAGGAGCAGGTCTTTTTGTCCTTCGTGATGATCGGGCTGACCAGCGTGGTCTTAAGTGTGCTGGCCTTTGCCGGGATCGACTGGATCCTGGACGTCCTGCAGGTGCCGGGAGAGGTCCGGGGGCTGATGCGGGAATACCTTCTGGTCATCTTTGCGGGGATCGGCGGGACCTTCCTCTATAATTACGCGGCCTGTCTGCTGCGGGCGGTGGGGAACTCGGTAGCGCCTTTGTGGTTTTTGGGAGCGTCGGCGCTGCTGAATATCGTCCTGGACCTGGTGTTCGTGCTGGTGTTTTCCTGGGGCGTATGGGGAGCGGCGTTCGCCACGATCCTGGCCCAGTGGCTGTCGGGGATCGGGCTGTTTGTCTATGGGACGGTCAAGGTGCCGGAGTTCCGGGTGCGGAAGGAGCACATGCGCTGGAACCGGAAGACGGCCTCCAATCTGTGCCATTTATCCTTTATCACCAGCGCCCAGCAGTCCATCATGAACTTTGGCATCCTGGTGGTCCAGGGGCGGGTGAACAGCTTCGGACCGGTGGTGATGGCGGCGTTTGCGGCGGCGGTAAAGATCGATTCCTTTGCCTACATGCCGGTGCAGGATTTTGGAAATGCCTTTTCCACGTTCATTGCCCAGAACTATGGTGCGGGAAAGCAGGGGCGGATCCGGCAGGGCATCCGGAGCGCGGTGTGGGCCAGCCTGGGATTTGGCCTGGCGGTCAGCGCCCTGGTGTGGATCTTTGCCCGCCCGCTGATGCTGCTGTTCGTGGAAGGGACGGAGACGGCGATCCTGGCGGAGGGCGTGAGTTATCTGCGGATCGAAGGGGCGTTTTACTGCCTGATCGGCCTGCTGTTTTTGCTGTACGGATTTTTCCGGGCCATCGAGCGGCCGGGGATGTCGGTGGTGCTGACCGTGGTCTCCCTGGGGCTCCGGGTCCTGCTGGCGTATACCCTGTCGTCCATCCCGGCGCTGGGTGCGGTGGGGATCTGGATGTCCATCCCCATCGGCTGGTTTTTGGCGGACGTGACCGGGATGATCCCCCTGGGGCGGTTTTACCGGGGGCTGAAAGAAGAGGAGGTTCCTAGAAGATGACAAGTTTAAGCACGCTGTGCTATCTGGAACAGGATGGGAAATACTTGATGCTCCACCGCACGGTGAAGAAGCACGATGTGAACAAGGATAAATGGATCGGCGTGGGCGGCCATTTTGAGGCGGATGAGAGCCCGGAGGAATGACTGCTCCGGGAGGTGAAGGAGGAGACGGGCTACACCCTGACCTCCTGGAAGTACCGGGGCCTGGTGACCTTTGTCTCCGGCGGCGGAGTGACGGAATACATGTCCCTGTTCACGGCGGACGGGTTTACGGGAGAGCCGATCCCCTGCGACGAAGGGGAGCTGGAATGGGTGGATAAGGAGGAGGTCCTGAAGCTGAACATCTGGGAGGGGGACAAGATCTTTTTCCGGCTGCTGGAGGAGGAGCAGGCGTTTTTCTCCCTGAAGCTGGTGTATGACGGAGGAGACCGGCTGACGGCGGCCAGCTTGAACGGGATCCCCATGGAGCTGTTTGACGTCCGGGATGAGGACGGGCGCTGCACCGGCGTGGTGCGGGAGCGGGGCGTGGCCCACCGGGACGGGAGCCTTCACGGCACGGCCCATATCTGGGTGGTGCGGGAGAAGGCGTCCGGGGGAAATGACCTGTGTTATGACTTGCTGCTGCAGAAGCGGAGTCAGGGAAAGGACTCTTACCCCGGGTGCTTCGATATCTCCGCCGCAGGGCATGTAGCGGCGGGAGATGAGTTCCTGGAAACCGCCCTGCGGGAGCTTAAAGAGGAACTGGGCATCCGGGCAGAGACAGAGGACCTGGAATTTGCCGGATTCCATCGCGCTTACTGCGAGGATGTGTTCTATGGCAGGCCGTTTCGGGACACAGAGATCAGCGCCATCTATGTGTACCGGAAGCCGGTGGACGAGACGGCCCTGCGCCTTCAGCCGGAGGAGGTGGAGAGCGTCCGCTGGATGGACGGGGAAGCCTGCGCGAAGGCGGTGCGGGAGGAGACGATGCCCAACTGCATCTATCTGGACGAGCTGGAGCTGGTGCGGAGGTATCTGGAACGGAATCGTTCACGGGAAACCATGGGATAATGAGCGTTAGCGAGTGGGAGAGCGCTTGCGCTCTCACCGGGAGCGGTGAATGACGCCCACGATAGCTGCGAAGCAGCGTAGAGCGCGGTCAGGAGCGGATTGTGGGATAATAGGAAAAGAGGGTATTCTAAAAGCCCTGAAGGGGACTGGAAGAATGCCCTCTTTGTGTTCAAGTGTCTATCATTGATTTCCTCGATTTCCTCTACGGAATTTTCTAAAATCTTCTGTTCGGGAACTTTCTGGAACCTTCCCAACCCCTTTTGGGAATTCTCAGTCCTTCTGCAGATACCCATGCTCCTCCAGATACTCATTGATCTCCGCCCCGATAAACAGGATGCAGATGCAGAAGTACAGCCACAGCATCAGCAGGACCATGGCGGTCAGGCTTCCGTACATGTAGGAAAAGCTGCTGAAGTGGTTAAAATAGATGGAAAATAAGTAGGAGAAGGCGATCCATCCGATCGTGGTAAAGGCCGCTCCGGGGATCTGGTTCCAGGGGTTCTGCTTTTTCTTCGGCAGGATCGTATACAGCCCTACAAAGCACAGCAGGAACAGGGTCAGGGCCAGCAGGGTCCGGATGCTGATGATGCTCTCCACAAATTCCGCCACCACCGGCAGCAGCCGCAGGAACAGGCTCTGCAGGGTGGTGCCGAACACCAGAAGCACCAGGGAGACCACGCAAACCACCATGAACGCTAAGGTGTACAGGGCGCAGATCAGGCGTCTGGCCAGGTAGTGGCGTTTCTCCAGGGTCCCGTAGATCCGGTTGATCCCCCGCTCGATGCTCATCATCCCCTTGGACGCGGACCACAGGGCCAGCAGGGCGGTGATGGAAAGGATCGTTCCCGGAGACTTGATATCTAAGTCATTGACGATCACCACCATCAGGGAGTCTAACATATCCGGCATCAGCCGGATGAGGATGACCAGCAGATCCGCCTTGGACACCGAGGGGATGAACTGGATCAGGGTCAGGAGCAGCATGAGAAAGGGAAAAAAGGCAAGCACGATGTAAAAGGATGCCTGAGCCGCGTAAACGGTGATCTCATCCTCTACGTACTTGTTCCATATCTGGTATGCGCCTTTGATAAGCTGTATCATGCAGGGTCCTCTGAACATTTCGCTGAATTTGGTCTTATCGTATCATGGAGCCAGGAAAATAGCAAGCCGGAACTGGAGATGGGACGGCGGCAAATTTAACCCAGGATCTCCAAAAAAGAGCAGAGGACGCCGCAAAGCTTGTTGTAAGGAATGGGAGGAAATGGTATAATACATCGGTAACCGCTGACACGGGATGGAGGTTAGTATGAAACAACTGCTGAAATATCTAAAAGACTACAAGCTGGAAAGCGTCCTGGGCCCCTTGTTCAAGATGCTGGAGGCCAGCTTCGAGCTGTTCGTGCCGCTGGTCATGGCCCAGATCATCGATGTGGGGATCAAGGACCGGGACGCATCGTATATCTTAAAAATGGGCGGGGTGCTGCTGCTTTTGGCGGTCATTGGCCTGACCTGTTCCCTGACGGCCCAGTATTTTGCGGCGAAGGCGGCGGTGGGCTTTTCCACAGCCCTGAGAAATGATCTGTTCGCCCACATCAACCGGTTATCCTACAGTGAGCAGGACACCATCGGAACGTCCACGCTCATTACCCGGATGACCAGCGACGTCAATCAGGTCCAGTCCGGGCTGAACCTGACGCTGCGGCTGCTTCTGCGTTCCCCGTTCATCGTGTTCGGCGCCATGATCATGGCGTTCACGGTCAATGCCAAGGCGGCCATGGTGTTCGTGGTGGCCATCCCGGCGCTGAGCGTGGTGGTCTTCGGCATCATGGCGGTCAGCATGCCCCTGTATAAAAAGGTTCAGCGGCAGCTGGATCAGGTGACCCAGGCGACCCGGGAGAACTTGACTGGCGTCCGGGTGATCCGGGCCTTTAACCGCCAGCAGGATGAGATGGACCGGTTCCGGGAGTCCAACGACCAGCTGGTGCGGTTCCAGGTGTTCGTAGGCAAGATCTCGGCCCTGATGAACCCGGTGACTTACGTGATCATCAACCTGGCCATCGTGGCAGTCATCTGGATATCCGGAAAGCAGGTGGATCTGGGGATCATCACCCAGGGCGAGACCGTAGCTCTGGTCAACTACATGTCCCAGATCCTGGTGGAGCTGATCAAGCTGGCCAACCTGATCGTGTCCATTTCCAAGGCCCTGGCCTGCGCAGGCCGGATCGCCGGCGTGCTGGAGGTGGAGACCAGCATCCAGGACCCGGCTCTGCTGGGAGCGGCGGCTGGAGAAGGGGCTTTGGGGCAGGCGGAGAGCAGGAAGCCGGTTGGAGACCGGCGGACCGGGGAGATCGACCAGTCCGGCAGGGACCGGCGGTCCGGCAAAAGCCCGGCTCCCGGCAGCTGCAAGGTCCAGTTCGACCATGTGGATTTTGCATACAAGCATGCTAAGGCCGATTCCCTGTCGGATATCTGCCTGGATGTAAAGACGGGCCAGACCATCGGCATCATCGGCGGTACGGGTTCTGGCAAATCCTCGCTGGTGAACCTGATCCCCCGTTTCTACGACGTGCGGGAGGGGGCTGTGCGCATCGACGGCAAGGACGTGCGAGAGTACGGCCTGCAGGCGCTGCGGGACAAGATCGGCGTGGTGCCCCAGAAGGCGGTGCTGTTTAAGGGAACCCTGCGGGACAACCTAAAGTGGGGCAAGGCAGACGCCACCGAGGAGGAGATGTACCGCGCCCTGGATATGGCCCAGGCCCGGGAATTTGTAGACAGCAAAGGCCAGGGGCTGGAGCTGGAGATCGAGCAGAATGGAAAGAACTTATCCGGCGGCCAGCGGCAGCGTCTGACCATCGCCCGTGCCCTGGTGCGGGAGCCGGAGATCCTGATCATGGACGACAGCGCCTCCGCCCTGGATTTTGCCACCGACGCCAGGCTGCGCAAGGCGATCCAGGACGGGACGAAGGATATGACCGTGTTCATCGTGTCCCAGCGGGCCACCACCATCCGCCACGCGGATCAGATCGTGGTGCTGGACGATGGAAAGGCTGTGGGCATCGGGACCCACAAGGAGCTTCTGGACACCTGCCAGGTGTACCGGGAGATCTGCTTATCCCAGCTGTCCAAAGAGGAGGTGCAGTAAGATGGCAGATAAAAATAAGACCAATGGAACGATGGCGGATGGAAAGGCTGTAAATGGAAGGATCGCCAAGCACCGTTCTACGCTGAAGCGGATCCTGGATTATATCGGCGTTTATAAATGGCTGGTACTTCTGTCCCTGGTCCTGGCGGCCCTGACCGTGGCGGCCACCCTGTACGTGCCGATCCTGACGGGCAATGCGGTGGATCTGATCCTGGGACCCGGGCAGGTGGATTTTGCCGGCCTGATCGGGATCCTCCGGAAGGTGGCGGTGGTGGTGGCGCTGACGGCTCTGGCCCAGTGGCTGATGAACCACATCAACAATCAGATCACCTACCATGTGGTGCAGGATATCCGGGTGAAGGCTTTTAACCATTTAGAGGAGCTTCCCTTGAAGTATCTGGATGGCCATCCCACCGGCGATATCATCAGCCGGATCATCGCGGATATCGACCAGTTCTCCGAGGGCCTGCTGATGGGCTTTACCCAGCTGTTCACCGGAGTGCTGACAATCCTGGGGACACTGGGCTTTATGCTGATGGTCAATCCCCTGATCACGGTGGTGGTCGTCCTGGTGACGCCCCTGTCCCTGTTCGTGGCCAGCTTCATCGCCAAAAAGACCTATTCCATGTTCCAGCTCCAGTCCCAGACCCGGGGCGAGCTGACCAGTCTGGTGGATGAGATGATCGGCAATGAAAAGGTGGTCCAGGCGTTCGGCTATGAGGACGACGCCCAGGCCCGGTTCGAGGAGATCAACGAGCGGTTGCGCCGCTACAGCCTCCGGGCCATTTTCTTCTCCTCCATCACCAACCCGTCCACCCGGTTCGTCAACAGCATCGTGTACGCCAGCGTGGGCGTGGTAGGGGCGTTTGCGGCTATCCGCGGCTTTTTGAGCGTGGGACAGCTGTCCATCTTTTTAAGCTATGCCAACCAGTATACCAAGCCGTTCAACGAGATCTCCGGCGTGGTGACGGAGCTGCAGAACGCCCTTGCCTGCGCGGCCCGGGTGTTCCAGCTGATCGACGAGCCGCCGTTCCCGCCGGAAGATGAGGATGCGGTGGACCTGGCCCATGCCGACGGCAGGGTGGAGCTGGAGCATGTCCATTTCTCCTACCAGCCGGAGACGCCCTTGATCGAGGATCTGAACCTGGAGGTAAAGCCGGGACAGCGGATCGCCATCGTAGGCCCCACAGGCTGCGGCAAGACCACGATCATCAATCTGCTGATGCGGTTCTACGACGTGGCCCAGGGCTCCATCCGGGTGTCCGGGGTGGATATCCGTCATCTGACCCGGAAGAGCCTGCGGACCAACTACGGTATGGTGCTCCAGGAGACCTGGCTGAAGGCGGGCACCATCCGGGAAAATATCGCCTACGGAAAGCCGGACGCCACAGAGGAGGAGATCGTGCAGGCGGCCAGGGAGGCCCACGCCGACAGCTTTATCCGGCGGATGCCCCAGGGGTATGACACCGTGATCTCCGAGGACGGCGGGAACCTATCCCAGGGCCAGAAGCAGCTTCTGTGCATCGCCCGGGTGATGCTGTGCCTGCCGCCGATGCTGATCCTTGACGAGGCCACATCGTCCATCGATACCCGCACGGAGATCAAGATCCAGCAGGCGTTCGCGGCCATGATGAAGGGCCGGACCAGCTTTATCGTCGCCCACCGGCTCTCCAC
>DVLJ01000112.1 GCA_018715565.1 Candidatus Ventrimonas merdavium | reverse complement strand
TTCCCGGATGATCCTTCCAAAAATTTCCGGATTCCCCATGCTCTCCAAAGGTCAGGGCAAATACCGTCACCTCCCATCCCAGCTGTACGTATTTTAGGATCACGCCCCCAGCCCGGGTACACCAGTCCGCGCCGTGGGCGCTGACTACCAGCAATTTTCTCACTGTTCCTCCCTCCATTCTGCAAAAATTTCATTTTTTCTTGTCATTTTGTCTAAATTTCTTGCTTGTTTTCACTTATTATTATATAATGATACACATAGAAGTCAAATTAATAATATTTTTATTTATTAGTTATTCAATTACTAATTAGACAAGATCAAGAAATAAGAGGAGGTTCCCATGGAATTCAATCAGCTGGAAAACATGATCAAAATATCGGAATCTGACAGCATCAACCAGGCTTCCGCCAGTCTCTTCATTACCCAATCCGCGCTGAACCAGCAGCTCATCCGCCTGGAACAGGAACTGGGCGTAAAACTCTTTAACCGCTCCCGGACCCAGATCACCCCCACCGAATCAGGCAGGGTGTTCCTAGACTATGCCAAACAGATCATCCGTTTAAAACGAGAGCTGATCAACGTCATGGGAGATTTTTCTGAGTACAAGACCGGCGTGATCCGGCTGGGTCTGCCCACGGTGCGCGGCTATGATATTTTTACTACTGTCTTTCCCCGTTTCCACCGCCAATACCCTCATATCCAGCTCATTCCTCTGGAACTTTCTGTCAAGCGGCAGAAACTTTTGCTTTCCCGAGGAGATATCGATCTGGCCTTCATGACCCTGGCCCGGGGAGATGAATCGAACGACGTCTTTATCCCTTTAAGCCAGGAGGAGCTCTATCTAGTTGTTCCCGCCTCGGATCCATTGGCCGATGCCTGCGAGGGTGATGAGATTTCTCTTTCCCAAGCTGCCGATAAGAATTTTGTCCTGATCTATCGGGACTCCACCCTGCGCCTGCTTTGCGACCGTCTCTTTTCTGAAGCAGATCTCATCCCCAACATTTTGCTGGAAACCTCCAATCACCAGACCATCGCCAATCTGGTTTCCAAGGGATATGCATGCACCATTGCCCCGAAGATCTATTTTCAGGATACCTCTGCCGTCCGCTTCTTTCACCTGCCCGGCCGTCCCTCCTGGTCTCTGTTTGCCGCCTACCGGAAAAACTCTCATCTCTCCCGCCCCATGCGCGATCTGCTGCAGCTGGTACGGGAATACGCGAACCCAGAGGAAACGGCAGTATCATAAAATAACTTGGCCTATGCCGGGAAGTGTTTTTCAGAATGAAAAAAGCGTGATGTCCTCACGCTTTTTTACATTCTTTTCTCCATTTTCCCCGCACCCCTTCCCTCCCCCGCTCATAAAGTACACTAAAAACCCACAGCGAGGCTCTTTCTATGGCTGAAAATGATGCGCACTACAATGACACGAATATGGATCCCGGCATGAACGCCGGTATGAACGCAGACATGGGCAACAATATGGATCAGAACACGAGTATGGACGCGGAAGGCGGCATGGCGGCCGGCTATTCCTCCACGGACAACGATTACGGGCTCACCACGCCGGTGGCGCCTCCCGGAGGGCGGCCTGTGCCGGATAACCCTGCCGGAACGCCCCAGATCCCCCTGCCGCCCACCGGCAGCACGCCCAGCCTGCCGGAGATCACCCCGCCCTCCACCCCCGAGGTCCTGCCGCTGTACTACGGGCAGGTACGGTTTTTAAATGCTTCCACGAATACATTCCCGGTGACGATCACCATTGATGGCTCCCCTTACGCCATCAATTCCCGGTTCGGCACCATCACCAACTACGACTGGATCAGCGACGGGTTCCATGTGGTTTCCGTACAGCAGGCCACCGGCCTGCGCACCATCCTGCTCCAGCAGACCTTTTCCTTCGTAGCGGATCAAAAGGTCACCATGGTCCTGACTGACAGCGCCTCCGGCGGCCTGGAGCTGGTGCGGGTCGTAGACTCCGCCTGCGTCAACCTGCCGGTCAATTCCGGTTGCTACCGGTTTGCCAATATGTCCTACAGCGGTTCCAGCTTCGACCTGCTCATGACCGGCGGGGACACCATTTTCCGGAATGTCCGCTTCCAGAACGTGACCACCTACAAGCAGGCCATTGCCTCCACTTACCAGTTCTCCGTGGTCAACTCCGGCTCTTTCACCTTTGTCCGGGAACTTCCGATCATCATGATCGGCGCGGTCATCGGCGGCATCAGCAGCGGACGGCCTCTGATCAACTTTACCGTAGATATCCAGGCAGGCAGGAGCTATACCACCTACCTGATCGGCAACACCTGGTCCTCAAACTCTCTGCGGGTCATCACCGTAGAAGACTGAGCTCCCGCTGCCGTCCCTTACAGCGTCAGCCCCTCCACGCTGTTCCGCAAAATATCGCAGGAATGAGCGAGTCTTTCCAGTTCTTCCTCCTTTAACGGCAGCTCCAGGACCCGCTTCACCCCGTTCTGGCCGATGATGCAGGGCACTCCGGCGAACACGGCGTGCTGGCCGTATTCTCCGCTCAGCATGGCGGAGACGGTCAGCACGCTGTTTTCATCTCCCAGGATCGCCTTGGTGATCCGGGTCATCGCCATCCCGATCCCATAGTAGGTGGCTTTTTTCGCCTCGATGATCCGATACGCCGCTCCTCTCACCTCCTCCGCGATCTGATCCAGCAGCTCCTGCTGCACCAGAGGCGTCCTGCCCAGCAGCTCCTGCACCGGACAGGTGGCCACCATGGCCTGGCTCCAGGGCACGAACTCGCTGTCTCCATGCTCGCCCATCACGTAAGCGTGGATGTTGCGGGGATCGACGTGGAGGTGCGCCCCCAGCAGATAGCGGAGCCGGGCCGTATCCAGGGCCGTTCCGGTCCCCAGCACCCGCTGAGGATCGAACCCGGACAGTTCCCAGGTGATCCGGGTCATGATGTCCACCGGATTGGTCGCCACCAAAAATAAACCGCCAAAGCCCGATCCCTTCACCGGACCGATGATCGAGCGGAATACCTCCGCGTTCCGTTTTAACAGCTCCAGCCGGCTCTCCCCCGGCTTCTGGGCCACGCCTGCGCAGATGACTACGATATCCGCATCCTGGCAATCCTGGTAATCTCCGGCAGAGATCTTCATATGAGAGCCAGAAAAGGCAAGGCCATGGTTGAGATCCATCGCCTCGCCTTCCGCTCGTTTTTTATCAATATCAATTAAGATCAGCTCGTCACAGACGTTCTGATTCAGCAGGCTGTAAGCGTAGCTCATGCCCACCATACCGGTCCCGATCAGTACGATCTTCCGATTATCCGTCTTCATTCCCAGTCCTCCTGTCCCTGTTCCGGGCCTGGAGGCGCCTGGATGCTGCCATCCATGGGGTTTCTTTAGACCCGGTCCAGCTTCTTTGCCATTAATTCGCTGTTGCTGCTGTATATTATGGCATTTTCCCGGGTAATCATTCCCTGACGGTATAATTTTAACAGACTGGTGTCCATGGAGATCATCCCCTCCTCCTGAGAGGTGGCGATCACACTGTCGATCTGGTGGATCTTCGATTCCCGCACCATGTTCCGGATCGCGTTGTTGAAAAACATGATCTCAAAGGCCGGGACCACGCCGCCGTCCTTGGTGGGGATCAGCTGCTGGGAGATCACCGCCTCCATCACCATGGAAAGCTGGACGCGGATCTGCTGCTGCTGGTTCGGCGGGAAATTATCGATGATCCGGTCGATCGTGTTGGCCGCTCCCACCGTATGCAGGGTGGAGATCACCAGATGGCCGGTCTCCGCCGCCGTCATCGCCGTCTTGATCGTCTCAAAATCCCGCATCTCTCCCAGCAGGATCACATCCGGCGCCTGCCGCAGGGACGCCCGCAGGCCGCTGACATAGCTCTCCGTATCCGTCCCGATCTCCCGCTGGGTCACCACGCTGCGGTTGTGCCGGTGGAGGAATTCAATGGGATCCTCCAGGGTGATCACATGGGCGTTCCGGGTCCGGTTGATCTCGTCGATGATGCAGGCCAGAGTCGTGCTCTTGCCGCTTCCCGCCGGGCCGGTCACCAGCACCATGCCCCGGGTCATCTTGGCTACGTCGATAATGGTCCTGGGCAGGTGCAACTGCTCCGGATCCGGCAGCTCAAAATTCACCACCCGGATCACCGCCGCCAAGGAGCCCCTCTGCCGGAACACATTGGCCCGGAACCGGGCTACCCCCGGCAAAGCAAAGGAAAAATCATCGTCCCCGTGGACCCGCACCTTTTCCATGCTCCGGTCACTGGCCACATGGTACAGCTCCGTGATCATCCGGTCCATCTCCTCCGGAAAGATCTTGTCGTCCCCCTGGTACAGGATCTGGCTGCCGATCTTATAGGAAAACGGCATGCCTGGTATCAAAAAGATATCCGCCGCCTGCCGCTCCACGGCCGCGGTCAGAAGTTCTTCTACCTTCACGTAAAACGCCCCCTTCTTCTACTCCTCCCCGGTCCACACCGGAACGGAGCTGTCGATCTCGTATTCTTCCCGGTTATACACATTCCAGCTCTTGACCTGGATCTCGTCTCCGGCCAGATCCAGCTCGATATGCAGCGCCTGGCCATACTCCATGCCGATATCCGTCACCGCCAGCCCATCCTGATAGAAGTCTCCCAGCTGTGCCTGCAGATACGCCTCTCTGGCCGCTCCGGAAAGCCCCTGGGCTTCCGCCTCCTGCAGGATGCGGTCCGCCTTTCTTAC
Organism: Candidatus Ventrimonas merdavium; assembly: GCA_018715565.1. Lineage (GTDB taxonomy): Bacteria > Bacillota > Clostridia > Lachnospirales > Lachnospiraceae > Brotaphodocola > Brotaphodocola merdavium. The sequence goes on along the minus strand of DVLJ01000112.1, from coordinate 8,843 downwards.
AAACGCTTCTCCCGCGGCGTCGGCTTCATAATACCCCTGCACCGCCTCCGCGTTCTTCCGGGCCAGGTTCCAGTCTCCCTGGGCGCTGCTTAAAGAAAGGAGGCCGAACACCGCCAGGCAGAGCACCACAAAGATCAGGATCAGGGAAGTGGTCCCGATATTTATCCGTCTTCTCATCCCGCGCCTCCTTATGATCCCTGCCCCGACGGCAGATAACGGGCCGCCGTCATGGAAAACAGGGTCTTATCATCCTTCTGCCGGACCATGGTGATATGGGCAGTCTCCAGGCCGTCCTCCGTCTCCTGGAATACGGTCCCGGAAAGGGCCGCCTGGCTCTCCTCCCCTACCGGCTCTCCCTGGTCGTCCCAGAATACGGCCCAGGCCGCCTCCGGATGGGAAAATCCCGTCTCCGCCGCGCTTTCCGCCGCCTCCTGGCTGGAAAATACTTCCTCCACCAACTCAGCGCCGCCCTGCTTCCACACCTCTGCCAGGCTCTCCGCCAGGACCACCGCCTGATTGGTATCCCGCGCCAGACGGCTCACCTGATCCGCCTTCACAAACGCCATCAGGCAGGTGGCGGCGCACAGGATAAAGAAGAACACGGCCGCCAGCATCTCCATCATAAACAGGCCCGCGCCTGTGCTGTTTTTCTTATTCATCGTCCGCGCCTCCGCTTCTGACGGCCAGCATCAGCCTGCCGCCGCCTTCTCCCTCCGTCTCCACGGTCAGCATCGCGCCCTCCATGGAAAGCTTCAGTCCGCCGCACTCTAAGATCTCCAGGCCGTCTGCCAGCCCCAGTCCCGTGCCCTCCCGGGTAAATAACTCCCGGATGCTCCCATCCTGATAATAAAGCCAGGTGTGATACGACAGCTCTCCTACCTGCTGGGTCAGCTCCAGCACCTGGGTCCCGTCGATCTCCACCACCTGCACCGCCCCCGCCCGGTCGCCCTGGCGGACCTTGTTGGCGATGTAGTTCAGCGCCACGCTCCCGGTGTAGTTCTGCTCCATCCGGGTATTGATATTCTCATACACCCGGCTGCCGAATAAGACCGTGAACAGGGCGCACAGCACGAATACAAGGAACAGGAGCATGGTAAACAGCAGATTGACCCCCTGGCCCGTCTGCGCCTGGTTCCGTTTCATTTAAAACCCCTCCTGTCCTTCCGGCTCCTCCGCCGGGATCACCGTGATATCCGGCATGATGTTGGATGCAAATCCCTCATAGAACACATGATAGCGCTCCCGGTCGATCTGCACGCCGTAATTCTCCTCCAGATACGCCACGCTGGGGGGATACCTCCCTTCGATGGCATAGCACTGCACCGACGCCCGCCGGATCGCCGTCCGCAGCGTCTCCGCCCCTTCCTCTCCGGCCCGGGCCGACAGCTGCAGGACGCCCACAGCCAGGATAGCCGCCGCCCCCAGACATACCAGGATCGAACCTGCCAGTCCGACCGCCGTTTTCTTCTCAGAATCCCGTTTCATAATCGCTCCTTCCGTCCCGCTCCTATCCGATCGCCGACAGGATCCCCGCCAGGGGAAGCATCACAGACAGCAGGACCAGGCCCACGGCCACGGCCAGCACCGCCACCATGGTCGGCTCGAACCGGGCCAGCATGTTGTCGATCGCCGTATCCGCCTCCTGCTCATAGCTCTTGGAGATCTCCTCCATCACGCTGTCTAAGCGTCCGCTGCGGGTGCCGACCTTTAGCATCTGCACCTGGAAGCCGGAGAACAGGCCGGTCTTTTTCATCGCCTCATAGTAGCTGGAGCCGCCCTCCAGATCCGCGGCGCACGCCTGGATCTGTTCCTCTACCCGGCTGTTCTCCACCAACTCCCGGGCCAGCTCCAGGCCCTTCTCCAGTTCCAGGCCGCTTTTCAGGGTCAGGGCCAGCACCGAGGTGAACCGCCGACCGGCGATGGCCAGGGCGATCCGGCTCTTCCGCTTCACCGCGTCCAGGAACCGCTCCATCAGGTGGAAGCTCTTTCCAAACCGGGAAGCCACATACAGGATCAGCGCCACCACAGCCGCCGCCAAAAACAGGGCCAGGGCCGCTCCGCTGAACAGCCCGCCCAGGCGGATCGCCGACAGGGATACCGGGGACAGCTGGGCCCCCAGCTGGGCGTACACGCCCTCAAACACCGGCATGACCTTGGTAAACAGCACGAACAGCACGGTCAGCAGCATAAAGATCATGATGACCGGATAGGTCAGGGCATTCTTCACGCTCCGCATCAGTCCGTATTCCTTCTCATAGTAGACAGACAGGGATTCCATCATCTGATCCAGGGTCCCCGTCTGCTGGCCCAGCTTGGCCATGCGCACCACATAGGCAGGGAACGCGCCGGTCTTTTCCAGGGCCGCAAAGAACGGCTCTCCCAGCTCCACCTCCTCTGACAGGAAGGTGAGCATCTGCTTCTCCCAGTCGCTCCCCGCGTCCTCCGCCATGATGGAAAGTCCCTCATCCAGCGGCACGGCAGAGCTTAACAGCAGGGAGATCTGCAGGCAGAATGCCGACAGCTCCTTTGCTCCATACCGTTTCTTTGCTTTCTTTGCCTTTTCTTCCATTCTTCCTTCCTCCCCGTCCCAACATCCTCTCCTGGACGGCGCGATCCGCTTTCCTGCGCTCCCGCCGGTCAGTACGAATATTTGCTCTTATAATTGGCTCCGTCTCCGATATACTGCTTCACCGCTTCGCTGTTCTTCCCCGACGAAGCAAACGTGGGATCCATCAGCTTCCAGCTGACGCCGTCAAAATAGATAAAGTTGTCGACCCAGCCGATCTCCTTGATGTAGACGTTCACCCAGGCGTGGTACACATTGCCGGTGTAGCCTACCACCAGCTTGGTGGGGATATCCTGGGACCGGAGCATGGCAGTCATCACCGCCGCATAGTCAAAACAGATACCCTTCTTCTCCGCCAGCACCTGATCCACGTTAGGCAGATAGCCAGACTGCACTGACTGGGCCTTCGCCGTGTCATAGGTAAAGTTGCCTACCACATAGTCGTACACGGCCCGCACCTTGCCGATCTCGTCCGCTCCGGCCGTGATCTGGGCCGCCACGGACACCACGCTGCTGCCCTCGCTGAAATTCACATACTGGTTCGGGTACAGGAAGGGGCCGAACTCATCCGCCAGCGTCACACTCACCGTCTGGCTCAGCACCTGGGAATACTGGTTCCCGGTCACCTGCTCAAATACCTTCACCGTATAGGATCCGTTCCCCTCGGAAAAGGGAAAGACCTCATATGCGCTCCGCGCGTTTAAGTCATAGGTATACGTTACGCCGTCCTTGCTGATCTGCACCTTGATCTTCGGCACGCCGCCGGAATACTGGATCATACAGTAGCCCTGGCTGGCGTTGGAGGCGTCCAGGGTGGCGATGCCGTTTGAGTAGGTCACGCTCCCGCTGGCCTGAGGCGCCCGCACGGCGGCTTCCGACACATCCTGAAATGCCGGGCTGGCGCAAAGTCCCAGGCACAATGCCAGAGCCAGCCCCGTTTTCCAATGCTTGTTCATAGAATCCCTCCTCTCTTATCCCGTCAGCTCATCCGCTGGCGCACGATCTCGTAGGCCAGGACGCCTGCCGCCACGGAGGCGTTCAGGGAATCAATGTCGCCGTACATGGGGATGGAGGCGATCATATCGCAGCTCTCCCGCACCAGTCGGGAAACGCCGCTTCCTTCATTGCCGATCACCAGGCCGATGGGGCCCTTTAGGTCCAGCCGGTACATCGTCTCTCCGCCCATATCGGCGCAGACGAACCACAGCCCCTGCTTTTTTAAGTCCTCCATGGTGTTGGTCAGGTTCGTCACCTTGGCCACCGGCGTATAGTTGAGCGCCCCGGCCGAGGTGCGGGCCACCGTGGCGGTCAGTCCCGCCGCCCGGTGCTTAGGGATGATCACCCCGTGGGCGCCCGCCAGGTTAGCGGTCCGGATGATGGCTCCCAGGTTATGGGGATCCTCAATGCCGTCCAGCAAAAACAGAAACGGCGGCTCCCCCTTCTGTCTGGCCGCTTCCAGCATGTCCTCCACCTGGGCGTACTCATAAGCCGCCGCAAAGGCGATCACGCCCTGGTGCTTCCCGGTCTCCGACAGCTGATCCAGCCGCTCCTTGGCCACGTACTGGATCACGGTGTCATGCTTTCTGGCCTCCCGGACAATGGTCTGCACCGGACCGTCCTTGCAGCCGTCCAGCACAAACAGCTTATCCATCGGCTTGCCCGACCGGTAAGCCTCCAGCACCGCGTTGCGGCCCTCTATGGTAAATTCCTTGTATCTCATGCAAATTCTCCCATCTTCTCTAATCCGTCATGGACCAGCTCCAGCAGGCGCTTGTATTCTCCCTGGAGGTATAAGTAGCCCACCAGGGCTTCCAGTCCCGTGGCCATGCGGTAATCAGTCATGGTGGCGTGACGGGCCATGGTCACGGATTTGGCGTTGCGGCCCCGCTTGTAGACGGCCAACTCCTCCTCGGTCAGCTCGTCCATCAGCGCCTTGATCAGGTCCGCCTGGGCCTCCGCCTTCACTAAGCTGGCGCTTTTCTTGTGCATCTTGTTCACCTGCACGCTGCCCCGGCTCACCACGCGGGTCCGGATCAAAAGCTCATACACCGCGTCCCCGATATAAGCCAGAGCCAAAGGAGAATAGGTGCGGGCGTCCACCGGCCCGATCTGCAGCGCCTGATCCATCCATGCTCTCATCTGATCTTCCATGCTCCGCTCCTGCCTTATGCCCGTTTCCACTTCACGCCTTCCCGGGTGTCCTCCAGCACGATGCCCATATCCAAAAGCTTCTGGCGGATCTCGTCTGCCCGGGCGAAGTTCTTCTCTTTTCTGGCCTGCTGCCGCTCTGCGATCATCGCTTCGATCTCGTCGTCCAGGACCTCTTCCTTCCGCTCGGTCAGGATGCCCAGCACGTCGCACAGCCGGGCGATCGTATCCTTTAAGCCGTCTACGTAAGCCTTGCTGCTCTCCTCGCCGGCGGTGCTGTTGCTTAATTTCACCAGCTCAAAGATGGCGGAAATGGCGTCTGCCGTGTTGAAATCATCGTCCATGGCCGCCTCGAACTTGGCCACCAGCTCCTGTCTCACCCCGTCGTCCGCCTGCTCCCTCTCCAGCAGAGCGTCTCCCTTCACCTTGCCGTCCAGCTCCCGCAGACGATCCATAGCGGTGAGGATCCGCTCCAGGCCATTCTTCGACGCCTCCATCAGCTCAGCGCTGAAATTTAAGGGGCTGCGGTAATGGGCGCTCAGCATAAAGAACCGCAGCACCTGCAGATCGTACTTCTCGCTGATCTCCCGCACGGTAAAGAAGTTGCCCAGGGACTTGGACATCTTCTTGTTGTCAATGTTCAAAAATCCGTTGTGCATCCAGTAGCGGGCAAAGGTCTTGCCGTTGGCCGCCTCAGACTGGGCGATCTCGTTCTCATGATGGGGGAAGATCAGATCCTCGCCGCCGGCATGGATGTCGATCTCCTCGCCTAAATACTTCTTCGCCATCACCGAGCACTCGATGTGCCAGCCCGGACGGCCCTGGCACCAGGGAGACTCCCAGAACGGCTCGCCTTCCTTCTTCGGCTTCCACAGCACGAAATCCGACGGATCCTCCTTATCCTCCTCGCCGGTGACCTTCAGCTCCCGAAAGCCAGACTGGAGCTCGTCCAGGTTCTTGTGGGACAGCTTGCCGTACTGAGCAAAAGAGCTGGTCCGGAAATACACGGTGCCGTCCTTCGCCACATAGGCATGGCCCTTGTCGATCAGGGTCTGGATCATCTCCAGCATGCCGCAGATCTCCTGGGTCGCCTGGGGATGGGTGGTGGCCTCCTTCACGTTCATGGCCGCCATATCCTTCCGGCACTCCGCAATGTAGCGCTGGGACACTGTATCCGCGTCCACCCCTTCCTCGATGGCCTTTTTGATGATCTTGTCGTCCACATCGGTAAAGTTGGAGACAAAATTCACCTGATATCCCTTATACTCAAAATACCGCCGCACCGTGTCGAACACCAGCATGGGGCGGGCGTTGCCGATGTGGATGTAGTTGTATACGGTGGGGCCGCATACGTACATCTTCACTTCCCCTGGGGTCAGGGGGACAAATTCTTCCTTGGTCCTGGTCAGTGTATTATAGATCTTCATCATCGTTTCTCCTCTTTCTTTCTGATCATTCTCAGTCTTCTGCCTGCTAGCGTCCGCATCCGGGACAGCCCTCACAGCCGCCGGACGCCATCCGTCCGTCATTGACAAAATCCCGCATATGGGAAAGCAGGGTCACAGCCTGGGAGGAAATCCCTTCCCCCGTTCCCGTAAAGCCCAGCCCTTCCTCTGTAGTGGCCTTGACGCTCACCTGGCTTACGTCCAGATGCAGGGCCCCGGCGATGTTCTCCGCCATCTGGGGCCGATAGGCCGCCAGCTTCGGCCGCTGGGCAATGATCGTGGCGTCGATGTTCTCCACCACGTATCCATGCTCCTCCAAAAGCCCTCCCACTTCCTTCAAAAGGGCGATACTGGAAATCCCCTTGTACTTCGGGTCCGTATCGGGAAAATGCTGGCCGATGTCGCCCAGGGCCGCGGCCCCCAAAAGGGCGTCCATCACCGCATGGACCAGCACATCCGCATCCGAATGTCCCAGAAGCCCCTTCTCATAAGGCACCTTCACGCCGCCCAGGATCAGGTCCCGGCCTTCCACCAGCTTATGGACATCATATCCCTGTCCGATCCGCATGTTGTTCGTTCTCCTTCCTATACGATCATCCGCAGCTTCTTCTCTACACACCGCAGATGGATATCTGTCTGACAATAGCAGCTCTCCCCGTCCGCATGGACCGGGAGGGGTCGGTCCACATGGACCTGTACTTCCTTGCACCGGTAATACCGCACGCCCCGGTGATGGCCCAGCCTGCCCGCCCAGGCGTCAAAGATGATCGGCACCAGCTTCCACTTGGAGGCTCCGTGGACCACGCAGACCTCCAGCTCCCCATTCTCCGAGTTGGCCTTGGGCGCGAACTGGAATCCGCCTCCTTCATAGGGATGGATGTGGGAGGCCACAAAATGGATGTGGTTAAATTCCACCTTCTTCACCCCGTCCAGGACCAGATACCCGGCCGACGGCTTGGAAAGGACCAGCTGCTTCACGCCGATCAGCAGGTAGGACAGCCGCCCGCACCGGATATGGCGCTTTCCCCGCTGCCTGGCAAGATCCAGCAGATCGTGGCAGACCGCCGCATCCAGTCCGATGCCGCAGCTGACCGCGAACCGGCGGTGCACCGGCTGTCCGGCCTCATAGGAAACGATCCCGTAATCCAGACTGCAGGTGTACTGTGGCTCCAACAGCCGCTTGAGGCAGCGGGTCTTGCTGCGGGGAAGGCCAAGCCCCCGGGCCAGATCGTTCCCGGAACCGGCCGGGATATAGCCCAGGCTTACCTTACTGCTCAGATGCAGGCCGTTCAGCACCTCGTTCACCGTACCGTCGCCGCCCACAGCCACGATCGTGCAGGGATCCTGCCGGTCCTTCGTCAGCTCCGCGGCAAACCGCGCCGCGTCGCCCCTGGCCGCAGTCAGAAACGCCTGATACTCCACGCCTGCATATTGCATATAGCCTTCCAGTTTTTTCCATACCTTCCCGCCGAGCCCGCAGTGGGCATTCGGGTTCACGATAAAATAGTACATGGAAAACCTCCCACAAATTGCTACTATAGAGTATAACATAAAATCCGCAAAACACCTATGAAATTTTTAGAAAAGTGGGGGCAGAATCGAAAAAAAAGACCAAAAATCCTGGTCTTTTTTTCGTACAAGGCATAGGTTCCATATTTTATCCGGCGATCATCCGATGATCTTCTGGTTCGCCGTTCTCCGGCTGGGGGCGTAATCGATGCTGTACACCGCCGGATACATCACGAAGGAAAGGATCAGCGCCCCTGCCACATCCAGGACAGAGTGCTGCTTCAGGGCCACGGTGGAGAAGCAGATCGCCGCCATGATCACAAAGGATGCCCGGCGCACCCACTTCTTCTCCCGCAGCCTTGCACTGTTCACGATGGAAAAATGAACGCCAAGGGAATTATACACGTGGATGCTGGGGAATACGTTGGTGCTGGTGTCTGCCGCGTGGATCATGGCCACCAGCCAGCTGCAGAGGTTCTTATCCGGATTGACCGGCACCCGCAGGTCCGTGCCGTTGGGATACACCATAAAGACGATCATGCAGATGGTCATGCCCACAAACAGGAACCCGCACAGCTTATAGTAATCCGCCCGGCTGGTAAAGAAAAAGTACAGCACGGTCCCTGCCACATACACGAACCAGAACAGATACGGCAGGATAAAGTATTCATTGAACGGGATCATATCATCCAACGCCGTGTGCATGATGGTGTACTTGCCGCCGGTCTTCCCCTCCAGATAGAAAAACCAGGGGAGATACAGGAGGATATAGCCCATCACCCAGGCGTGACTATATTTCTTTAACAGATTTTTCACTTGACAGCTCCTTGTTTTTATGGTTTGAACGGATTATAACACACTCCCGCCGGAAGCACAATAGCTTTTCCCTTACAAAACTTTTTAAATTTTCATTACGGGATCCGGATGGAAATGCACATCGCCCTGGTTCCTCCTTCCGTTCCCGCAAAACGAAAAATCCTCAGAAACCCTTGTTCTTACTAGGTTTCTGAGGATCTTCTCCAGTAGCGGAAGGGAGATTCGAACTCTCGACACTACGGGTATGAACCGTATGCTCTAGCCAACTGAGCTATTCCGCCATATTCGGTTGTATATGGGGCCTATAGGGCTCGAACCTATGACCCTCTGCTTGTAAGGCAGATGCTCTCCCAGCTGAG
>DVLJ01000111.1 GCA_018715565.1 Candidatus Ventrimonas merdavium | reverse complement strand
GTACGATATAGATGAAAAAGATAGCGATCCTGGGCTCCACCGGCTCCATCGGCACACAGACCCTGGAGGTGGCGGCCCACAACGGAGATATTGAGGTAACGGCGCTGGCGGCAGGGGGCAATATCGCCCTCTTAGAGGAGCAGATCCGCCGGTTCCGTCCGTCCCTGGCCTGTGTCTGGGACGAGAAAAAGGCGGCGGAATTAAGAGCGAATATCCGGGATCTTCCGGTAACGGTCTTAAGCGGGATGGACGGCCTGATCGCCGCGGCCACGGAGCCCCAGGCAGAGATCGTGGTGACGGCGGTGGTGGGGATGATCGGCATCCGGCCGACCATCGCGGCCATGGAGGCGGGCAAGGACATTGCCCTGGCCAACAAGGAGACCCTGGTGACGGCGGGGCACCTGATCATGCCTTTGGCGAAAGAAAAGCAGGTGCGCATCCTGCCGGTAGACAGCGAGCACAGCGCCATCTTCCAGTGTTTAAACGGGGAGAGGGAGAACCGGATCCACAAGATCCTTCTGACTGCCTCTGGCGGCCCGTTCCGGGGCTATACCCGGGAGCAGCTGGCGGATGTCCGCCTGGAAGACGCGCTAAAGCATCCCAACTGGTCCATGGGCAGGAAGATCACCATTGATTCCTCCACCATGGTCAATAAAGGCTTAGAGGTGATGGAGGCCAAGTGGCTGTTCGGCGTAGAGATGGACCAGGTACAGGTGGTGGTCCAGCCTCAGAGTGTGATCCACTCCATGGTGGAATTTGAGGACGGGGCGGTGATGGCCCAGCTGGGCACGCCGGACATGAAGCTGCCCATCCAGTACGCCCTGTATTATCCGAAGCGGCGGTTCCTGCCGGGAGAGCGGCTGGATTTTGCCAAGCTGGGACAGATCACGTTCCAGGCGCCGGATCTGGAGGTGTTCCGGGGGCTGGCCCTGGCTTACCAGGCGGGGCGGCGGGGCGGGACCCTTCCCACGGTGTTCAACGCGGCCAACGAATACGCCGTGGGCCGGTTCCTGGACCGGAAGATCCCGTATCTGACGATCATCGACATGATCGAGGCGGCCATGGAGGCCCACAAGGTGGTGGAGCATCCGTCTGTGGAGCAGATCCTGGCGGCGGAGCGGGAAACCTATGAATTGATAGAAAGCAGGTGGTAGATTGCTGAATATTGTGATAGCGGTCCTGCTGTTTGGACTAATCATCCTGGTCCATGAATTTGGACATTTTCTGCTGGCAAAGCTAAATGGCATCGGCGTGCTGGAATTTTCCATCGGGATGGGGCCCAGGCTCCTTTCTGTGGTCAAGGGAGAGACCCGCTATTCCATCAAGGCCCTGCCGTTCGGCGGATCCTGTATGATGGAAGGAGAGATGGGGGAAGAAGGCGGCAGCGACAAGGCGTTCACCAACAAGCCGGTCTGGGCGCGGATCCTGGTCATCGCGGCAGGTCCCGCGTTCAACTTTTTGCTGGCGTTTTTATTTGCCATGGTGATCGTATCCCAGGTGGGGCATGACGATCCGGTCCTCTATGGAGTGACCGATGGGTCTCCCGCCCAGGAGGCGGGGCTTCTGGCGGGAGATAAGATCACCCGGATCAACAGCCGGAAGGTGTCGGCCTACCGGGACGTGCAGATGTACCTGATGTCCCATCCGGGGCAGGAGGTGACCCTGCAGTACGAGCGTCCCGCAGGAGGCTCCTGGGAGAATGGAGGCGCCGCGGAAAAGCGGACGGTGACCCTGACCCCGGCCTTTGACGAGGAGAGCCAGGCCTATCTGTTAGGCGTCCTGTTCTACGGCTACACCCCCACGGAAGGTCCGCTGGATTTTTTAGCATCCAGCGCTTATGAGGTAAAATACTGCATCACCGCCACCTTTGACAGCATCGCCATGCTGGTGCACAAGCAGCTCCAGGTAGATCAGGCGGTCTCCGGACCGGTGGGCGTGGTGTCCATGGTGGGCGAGACGGTGGAACAGTACAGCTCCTACGGACTGTGGGCCGTGGTCTTTGTCCTGTCCCAGTGGGTGCTGGTCTTAAGCACCAGCTTAGGCATCATGAACCTGCTGCCGATCCCGGCGCTGGACGGCGGGCGGCTTTTGTTCCTGCTCATCGAGCTGGTACGGGGCAAGCCGGTGGATCCGGAAAAGGAAGGCATGGTCCATTTCGCGGGGATGATGCTGCTCATGACCTTTATGGTCTATGTGCTGTTTAACGATATCCGGAACCTGCTGTAGGAACCTATGACAGGACGAAGGGCAGGCGGACAGCGGGTCCGCATGCCATAGGAACGATAGAAACGATGATAAGCATAGAGAGGGGAAACGATGATGAAAACCAGGGAAGTCCGCATCGGGGACCGGGTGATCGGAGGAGGCAATCCGATCCTGATCCAGTCCATGTGCAATACTAAGACCGAGGACGTGGAGAGCACGGTCGCCCAGATCCTGAGATTGGAGCAGGCCGGCTGCGAGATCATCCGGGTAGCAGTGCCTACCATGGAAGCGGCGGCAGCGTTAAAGGAGATCAAGCGGCGGATCCATATCCCGCTGGTGGCCGATATCCATTTTGACTACCGATTAGCCATCGCGGCCATGGAATGCGGCGCAGATAAGATCCGCATCAATCCAGGCAATATCGGAGCCCAGGAGCGGGTGCAGGCCGTGGTGGACAAGGCGAAGGAGTACGGCCTGCCCATCCGGGTCGGCGTCAACAGCGGCTCTCTGGAAAAGCCCCTCATTGCCAAATACGGGGGTGTGACTGCAGAGGGGCTGGTGGAGAGCGCCCTGGAAAAGACAGCCCTGATCGAGGGGATGGGGTACGACAACCTGGTCATCAGCATCAAGTCCTCGGACGTGATGATGTGCGTACGTGCCCATGAGCTGATCAGCCAGAAGACCCATTATCCCCTGCATGTGGGCATCACGGAGGCAGGGACCCTGACCGCCGGGAACATCAAGTCCGCGGTAGGCTTGGGCATCATCCTGCACCAGGGGATCGGCGATACCATCCGGGTATCCTTAACCGGCGATCCGGTGGAGGAGGTTAAGTCTGCCAAGCTCATCTTAAAGACCCTGGGCCTCCGCAAAGGCGGCGTGGAGGTGGTTTCCTGTCCTACCTGCGGGCGTACCCAGATCGATCTGATCGGCCTGGCGAACCAGGTGGAGACCATGGTATCGGAGTTTGACCAGCTGGATGTGAAGGTGGCCGTGATGGGCTGCGTGGTGAACGGTCCCGGGGAAGCCAGGGAGGCGGATCTGGGGATCGCAGGCGGCATCGGCGAGGGGCTTTTGATCCGCAAGGGAGAGGTGATCCGGAAGCTGCCGGAGAGCCAGCTTTTGAGTGCGTTAAGGGAAGAATTGGAGGCAGTGGCCAGAGATAAGGCGTAAGGCATGAAGGGATTTTTAGAAGTATTTCCAGGATTACATATCACGGATCAGATGCGGGAGCTTTTAGGCATGGTCAGCGTGGAGCGGGTCTCCATGACCATGGATAGAAGCTCTATCCGCGTTTATCTCCTTAGTCCACGGCTGATCCATAAGAAGAATATCTGGGATCTGGAAAAGGGCATCCGGGAGCAGTTATTTCCGGGGAAACGGATCCAGATCCGGATCTTTGAGCGCTTCCAGCTGTCCCAGCAGTATACGCCGGAAAAGCTGTTGAAGGCTTACCGGGAAAGCCTTTTGATGGAGCTGAAGAATTACAGCATCGTGGAGTATTCGATCCTGCGGAAGGCGGAGTGTACCTTCCCCAAGCCGGATGAACTGAGCATGACGGTGGAGGATACCTCCGTCAACCGGCAGAAGGCGGGAGAGTTAAAGCGGGTGCTGGAAAAGGTGTTCCATGAGCGGTGCGGGCTGCCGGTGGAGGTTACCTTCCGGTATGTGCCTCCGGTGCGGAAGGCATGCGTCCTGGAGCCGGAGATGGCCGTAGCCGGCGTATCCCTGCCCGGCGGGGGAGCTCCGTGGGATGGGAGCGCGGCCCATTCCGGGCAGTCTGCCCAGGGAGCCGGGGAAGCCGCTCTGCTTTCCGGACAGAACGGCGGCAGCGCAGTTCTGTCTGGCGGCAGCGGAAATGGCTCGGACGGCGGGGCTTCTTCCAGCGGGAGTTCTTTCGGCGGAGGGGCTTCCGGCGGGGCCGGGGGAGCGTCTGGCGGCTCATCGGGCAAGGCCTCCGGCGGTGGAGGCGTCTCCCGGGGGTCCGGAAAAGCCGGCGCCCTGCGAAATGGCAGGAA
>DVLJ01000110.1 GCA_018715565.1 Candidatus Ventrimonas merdavium | reverse complement strand
CTGTTATGAACGAGGTTTTGAAAGCCTGCAAAAAGGTCGAGCCCGACTGCGAGATCGAGCTGTGAGGCACAGGCGGCGTTTCTGGGTGGGAAAGGAGTTTATGGGACATGAATAAAAAGCAGAAAAAGATGCTCAAGCGCATCCTCCTTGCAGCAGGGATGCTGATCGTATGCAATATCATTCCGGTCACCGGCGCGCTCCGGCTGGCCCTGTTCCTGGCGATCTATCTGGTGATCGGATACGACATCCTGCGGAAGGCCGGCTTAGGGATCCGGAACCGCCAGGTATTTGATGAGAATTTCCTCATGGCCATCGCTACGGTAGGTGCCTTCGCTCTGGCGATCTATGACCGGAGCGGGGATTACAACGAGGCGATCGCGGTGATGCTGTTCTACCAGATCGGGGAATGGTTCCAGAGCTATGCGGTGGGCAAGAGCCGCCGGAATATCAGCGCCCTGATGGACATCCGCCCGGACTACGCCAATATAGAAAAAGACGGCAGCCTGGAGCAGGTAGACCCGGATGAAGTGGCGGTGGGCAGTACCATCGTGGTCCAGCCGGGAGAGAAGGTGCCCATCGACGGAGTGATCCTGGAGGGAGCCTCTTCCCTGAACACCAGCGCCCTCACCGGGGAAAGCCTGCCTCGGGATGTGGGAGCGGGAGATGAGATCATCAGCGGTTGCATCAACATGACCGGCCTCATCAAGGTGCGGACCACCAAAGAATTTGGGGAGTCCACCGTGTCCAAGATCCTGGAGCTGGTAGAGAATTCCAGCTCCCGCAAGTCCCGGTCGGAGGCCTTCATTTCTAAATTCGCCCGGATCTATACGCCGGCGGTCTGCTACGGCGCCCTGGCACTAGCGGTCCTGCCGCCCCTTTGCCATCTGGCCCTTTTGGGAGCCGCGCCTCAGTGGCATGTGTGGATCTATCGGGCCCTGACCTTTTTGGTCATCAGCTGTCCCTGTGCATTGGTGATCAGTATCCCCTTAAGCTTTTTCGCCGGGATCGGCGGAGCCAGCCGCGAAGGGATCCTGATCAAGGGCTCCAACTATCTGGAGACTATGGCTCAGACCAGGTGTGTGGTATTTGATAAGACCGGGACTCTGACCCAGGGCGTTTTTGAGGTCAGCGGGGTACATCACAGTGAGATGGAGGACCAGAAGCTGATCGAGTACGCGGCTCTGGTGGAGTGCGCTTCTTCTCACCCCATCAGCAAGAGCCTGCAGCGGGCTTACGGCAGGCCCATGGACCGGAGCCGGGTGACCGATATCCAGGAGCTTGGCGGCTGCGGCGTGATGGCAAAGGTAGACGGAGTGGAGGTAGCGGCAGGCAACGGCAGGCTGATGGAGCGGCTGAACATCCCCTATCAGGAATGCCGCAGCGTGGGGACCATCGTCCACATGGCCGTAGGCGGAGCCTACGCCGGGCATATCGTGATCTCTGACGTGGTGAAGCCGAAGGCGAAGGAAGCCATCGCTGCCTTAAAGAAAGCCGGCGTGGAAAAGACCGTCATGCTGACAGGCGACATCAAAAAGGTGGCAGATCAGGTGGCCGCTTCCCTGGGGATCGACGAGGTGAAGAGCGATCTGCTCCCGGCAGACAAGGTGGCCTGTCTGGAAACCCTGCTGCAGAACAAGGCGGACCGGGCCAAGGTGGCCTTTGTGGGAGACGGGATCAACGACGCACCGGTCCTTTCCCTGGCAGATATCGGCATCGCCATGGGCGCCATGGGCTCCGACGCAGCCATCGAGGCCGCGGATGTAGTGCTGATGGACGATAATCCCATGCAGATCGTCAAAGCCATCCGCATTTCCCGGAAATGCATCGGCATCGTCTACCAGAACATCATATTCGCCCTGGTGATCAAGTTCGCCTGCCTGGGGCTGGGGGCGGTGGGGATCGCCAATATGTGGTTCGCGATCTTTGCCGATGTAGGCGTGATGGTGCTGGCAGTGCTGAACGCGATCCGGGCCCTGAAGGCCGACTAGGTCTGTCCGTTCATGTATCAGCATTCATTTATTACGCGCAGGATCACGCGCAGCACAGACAGTTTTCCTTGATGCGCTCAGATCCATATGATAAAATAAAGCTAGGATCCAGCATTTACCAAAGAGGAACATGGTCCAAGATCTGCAAAAGAAAAAGCTGAGGATTCGGCCAAGATACCATTTCTGAGAAACATATAGAAAAGTAAGAAATGGAGGATGAGGGATCATGGGGGACGAGACCAGAAGCTTTGGAGATCATGCTGACGGGATGGAGCAGCTGTGGGAACAGATCGGTATTTCCAACGATTTCCTGTTTGGGAAGGTGATGCGGAGCCGACCGGGGCTGTGCAGGAAGCTTTTGCAGCGGATCCTGCCGGAGCTGGATATCGCGCGCATCGAGGTGATCGAGACCCAGAAGACCATCGATGAGGACCGGGATGCCCGGAGTGTGCGGCTGGACGTGTACGTCCGGGATGAGACGGACCGGGTCTACAGCATCGAGATGCAGATGGCAGATACCAGGGAGCTGCCGAGGCGGAGCCGGTATTACCAGGGGATGATCGACCTGCAGCTGTTGGAAAAGGGACTGACCTACCGCTATCTGAATGATACTTATATCATTTTTATCTGTCCCTTTGACCTGTATGAGACAGGGCGGCACAGGTATACCTTCGCAGGAGCCTGCGCGGAGGATCCGGAGGTTACGATCCAGGATGGAGCAGTGCGGATCTTTTTAAACGCAAAAGGGACGATGAATGATGTAAGCAGCAGCTTAAAAGCGTTCCTGGATTATGTAGCCGGGACGGTGACAGAGGACCCGTTTGTGCAGGAACTGGAGGAAGCAGTGACCGAAGCCAGGAAAAATCGGA
>DVLJ01000109.1 GCA_018715565.1 Candidatus Ventrimonas merdavium | reverse complement strand
GGAAATAGATCCTTCTATGCTGTCAAATGCATCTTTTAAAGCGGTTTCATCAGTTCCTTTCAAAAAGTCTCGATTAGATTCTGGTACCTGGGTAGCCGCCTTTTGTAAAGTATCTAAACAGTCGTATTTTTCATCATCAGATCCCACTCCAACAGTATAAAAATAATTACAGTTTAAGTTTTTTACCGCAGTCTTTGCTTTATCTAATGCCGTTTTATTATAACTATTCCCCGGATCACCGGTTCCCTCTGTTTTTCCGTTGTCGTTATAATAATATCCAGGGTTTCCATCCGAGACAAACACTACTGCTTTAACTGAACCAGAACGGCCCTCATCAAGTAAACTTTTTGCATTCCTCAGTCCTGCTTGGTAGTTCGTCCCACCAGATGCACTTAATTCGGGATTGTTCCATCCACTTTTACCATCCAGCCATTGTGTGATCTCGCTCGCATTCGACGTCCAATCTTCGTTAATTTCAGAGTCATTCCACCTTCCATTATCGTCACTGCCAGAAAAAGAAACCAATGAAAACCTTACATCCAATTTTTCATTTTGGGATAAACTGTCCACCATAGTTTTGATAGCAGCTTTTGCCTGGTCTAATTTAGAACCCCGGGAGTACCCATCACCTATTTTGTCTTTCATACTGCCAGACACATCCACTACATACACAATGTCTAATTCAGCTTTGTTAGTTACACTTCCTATCTCACCAGAAATCGTTAATGTTAAATCATATGTACCGCTTCCATCTGTTCTTAAATTAGCATATTTATCATGAGATAATTTTTGTACACCTTCTTCAACGGGCGGAACCTCACCAATCTTTTTGTATATTAAGTTTACTGTTGGTATCACATCCCAACCAAATTCATTCCATTGTTTTTCATTTGTCTGTTTATATTGCAATGACACTATGCCATATCTACCTTGTTGGGCTCTTAAATGGGTTATTTCTTTTCCGTTATATTCTGCTCTTTGATATTCATACAAAGAAAGTTCTGGTGCAATATCTGCTAATGTAACCTCCGTTCCCACACTATATTTATAATCTGTGGTTGAAATAGTCTCTCCGTCTGTTCCTACCAATGTGATGTTGACCGTTCTAGCAGCCAAGCCATCTCCCCACGTAATCGTAAACGTCGAAAAACTCTCCGTCCAGAACTCCGCCACCGCTTCATCCGCGCTCAAGGCCTCTACTTTGCCTTCCACCGTATCGGAGATCTCAACATTTCCAGCCACCGGCTGTGCTTCCAGACCATTATCACCCTCTACGATATGATGGATCGCTACGGCTTCTGGTACAATCTCTTCTTCCATTTCCGCCGACATCTCCTGGGGATTGAAGTGGATAGAAACCTGTACCGCCTCATCATCATACGGCTCTACTTCTTCCTCACCGATCCAGAATCCGATATCCAAAGCCATCATACCGGTATAGGAATGCGGATTCTCCGCATTATCCAATGCCTCTTTGGCTTCGTTATATTTTGCATCATCTGCCGCGATCAAGGTTGCTCTCGGCTCGGCTCCTGCCTGGATCGCGCCTTCCTTCGCCTTGATCTCAACAGTGATATACTCTGCGCCTTCTACCGTGATCGGATCATAGGGTTTCAGGCTTTCCAGGCTGATCAGGGTAGGATCATCCAGCCCCATCTCCTCCGCCAAGATCACCAATCCCGTCGCCGCGCCATCCTCCGTGATCACCGCATCATACAGCTCCACATCCAGCAGATCCTTATCCTCTGCATCCGACGGGGTCGCGGTTTCCGCTTCGTCGTTTTCCTCGTCTTCAGCTTCCTCCGCATTAGCCGGAGTCGCCATCACCCATGCAGCGTCGTGGCGGGAGATCGCCGCGATGGTGATCTCCTCATCATCCGCTTCCTCAACTTCCGCCTCCTCGGCTTCCGTTTCCTCGGCCTCGGTCTCGCCTGCCTCCGTCTCCTCGGTCTCGATCTTCACGACCGTTTCTTCCTCATCGGCAGCCTCAGACTCGTTCTCATCGCTGCCAGAGGGGATCACGATCTCGTCATCATCTACCACCGATACGTCCGGCATTTCTTCTTCCGGAGAGTCCGCAGATCCTGTTTCTGCCGGCTCTGACGGAGCTTCTGCCTTCTCGCCGCTGGTCTCTGTCTCGATCACAATCTCAGACCCTTCAAAATCATCCGATCTCACCGTAGCTTCCGTCACCAGCTTCACCACGCCGGTGTGCTTTTCTTCTATATAGATCTCTGCCTTCTGTTCATCCTTGGACTTGTTGGTCAGCAGGAACAGGAACTGTTCCTCGCCGCTTACCATGTACTCGGTACTGATGCCGATCTCGTCGTCCACCAGGGCATAGATCTCCAGGCCTACCTTCCGGTCGTTCCCCTGGATGTCCGGTTTCAGCTGGTAGACATTGCCGTACTCTTCAAAGAAGCTCTCATACTCGTCGGCATAATCGCCCTCGGCTTCTAAGGGCGCTGCCTGCCAGTCGTTGGCGATCGCCTCCTGTAAGGCGTCGTACAGCACCTGGCGGCTCAGCTCATACTCGTACACGCCGTTCTCCTTGGACACGGTCGCGTCGCTGGGAGTGGCGCTCTCTGCCGCATCGCTGGCCGTGGCCATGCTCCCGTTGTTATTTTTCTGGACGGCCGCCGCAGAAACCACGCTGCTTCCGATGTTGTTCAGAACCAGCGTCGTACATAAGGCCGCCGCACACAGACCTTTTCCTTTGCTCCTCAGCATACTTGTGAAATTCGATCGCATCTTGCCGTTCCCTTTCCTCATGACTCCGTTTTCCTCCCTCTATCTTCGTTCTGTCTCAAGCGTTTCCTCTGCCTCCGGGGCGCCTGCCCCCTCCGCTTCGTCCAACGCGCCGTCGATCAATTTTAAAAGCTCCAAAGCGCTCCGGAACCGGCAGCGCTGCTTCGTGTCCGCCCACACCACTTCGCCCTGCCAAGTGGCATTCTGCCGGTAGTTCACGTGGACTACAAATGTCACCAGCTCGCCCGACTGGGCCAGCACCTTCGCCGCATCTGACACGGGGACCGCCTCCTCCTTCTCCATGCTCTCTGGTAGATTCTTAAAGTTTCTCTGACGTACTGTGGTTTGGGGATATCCAATCCGGTCAAACAGCGCATCCATCTTAAGCAGGCAGTCCTGGACGGTATGAAATCCGACAGGTCCTTCAGTATATTTGTGGTACATCCGCCCCTCCATGTTGCCATGGCTGATCCGGTCGATGCAAAGATTGACCAGATTCGGCGCCGACGTGTTGATCCTTAAGTCCCTCAAATCCGTTCTGACACCTCCCTGGAATGCCTCTTAACATGCAGCTGGAATCTCTGTTATTGGCCCAATACTAACAAAAAGGCTATCACGCGATCGATCACGCAATAGCCTTTTTGAAAGTTTTTTTAAGATTTTATGAAATTTTACTGCCATTTTCCAGCCGCATTCTGGAAACTGATGGGCGGCTGATCCTCGTCGAACTCCATGATCCCCTTCTCATAATAACGGACCTGATAGTCCTTGCTCCCGCTCGTCCGGTGGAACCTTGCGTCGATCCGGTCTGCGATCATCCCGCAGTCCTCCTGCTTGGCCCCTACCAAAAGCACCAGAAACTGGGTCGCGCTGTACCGGGTGAACACGTCTCCCCGGCGCAGGCACCGCTGCAGCGTCTCCTGGAATAAGTGGGACGCCTCGTCAAAGCTGCCGGAGGGCTCACTCATAGCCGCCGCCGTCTCTGCCTCCCAGACAGAAGCGCCGGTCCGTCCTGCCTTCCTTCCGCCGCGCCCGGCATAGCTTAGATTGCAGAGCATCAAAAAGACGGTCTGGCCGCTCCGCTCCACGATCCGCCGCAGCAGGCGGAACATATCGGCAAAGCTGGGGTACGCGCAGTAATACGCTCCCTGCGCTTCCTCCTGCTCCCGCAGATCGTTCCGGATCCCCTCGAAGTCCTCTTCCTCCCGCAGCAGCTTGCCGCTCATAGAATGGAACCGCTCCAGCATCTGGGCGGAGGGAGGAAGGCCCAGCTCGTCGGAATAGAGCCGAACGGTATCCAGATAGACCTGATACGCTTTATCATACTGACCCATTTTCATCAGACAATCCACCTGCGCCACCTGCCATTCCTCGAAGGGATAGAGGCCGGCGGCCTGGTCGTAGACCTCCAGGATCTGGCGGTACTCCCGCTGTTCCTCCAGGATCTCTCCCAGTGCCCGCACGGCTTCCTCAAACAGGCGTTTGAGGCGCACGCTCTCCACGGTGACCCAGACCTCGTTGGAAATCTGAGGCAGGAGCTCTCCCCGGTATAGGGCGACGGCCTGCTTGAGCAGTCCGGTCCTTTCCTCTCCCTCAGTCTCCCGGGCAGCCGCCACGCAGGTCTCAAAGCGCACCGCATCCACCTCCACCGGAAAAGAAGCCGTCCAGCGGCATACGCCGTTCTTTACGGAAATGTACTCTTCCTCCGGAAGTCCCGCGGCCGCCATCTGCTTGCGCAGCCGGTAGATCACATTATTCAGGCTGTTGTTCCGATTCCCTACGATCTCCCAATCGTAAAATGCGTCGATCAGCTTTTCCTTGGCGATCCCCTGCTCCTGGTTCAGCAAAAGGAGCTGGAGCACCTGCAGCGCCCGGCCGTTGCCTCTCCGGCCGAACGGGACCGGCGCGCCTCCATAGGTCATGGAAAAGCCGCCTAACATCTGTACTTCTAAACGGGTTTCCCCTACATCTGCCATCAACGATCCACCTCCCCATGAAGATTGTCTGGCAGTCTGCTTCGCTTATGCTTCTTCCTTTAAATTCAGCTCATTTAAGATAAGGCGTTTTGTCGCCTCGCTCCGGTTCTTGCCGGAAAGCACTTCGCACACGGTCGCCTCTGATTTATTGATTCTGCGGGCAAGCTCCCTGCTGGTGACGTTCTGCTGGATCATCGCCACCTTGATCTGCATGCCCAACGGAGTGAGACTTCTGGTTCGTTTCATGTGAATGCCCCCTCTTTCTTATCATTTACAACAGAATGTGTCTTTTGTTGTAAATGCCGGGGAG
>DVLJ01000108.1 GCA_018715565.1 Candidatus Ventrimonas merdavium | reverse complement strand
CCCAGATGCTGGGCATGTTCGCCATGTGCCAGATCATCCGGGACTCCGCAAAGGGCGAGGCCAAGATGCCGGACGCGGATATGGTAGCCATGAAGGGGCTGGGCGTTGGCCTGAAGGATATCGTCGAGAATATCAAAACGATCGTATTTGCCTTTGCTACCGGTCTGTGGATCGGATTCCTGCCTGGCATGGGATCCGGGATCTCCAATATGGTCGCTTACGGTTATGCGAAGAGCATCAGCAAGAACCCGGAGACCTTCGGACAGGGTAACCCGGCCGGCGTATGGGCGTCGGAGACGGCCAACAACGCATCTTTAGGCGGAGCGCTGATCCCCATGATGGCGCTGGGCATCCCCGGAGACGGGATCACGGCGATGCTGATCGCAGGCCTGACGATCCACGGCTTACAGGCTGGCCCGCTGTTCATGACGGAGCAGCCGGATCTGGCGATGCTGATCTTCGCCTGTGTGATGGTATCCGCGATCGTGACGTACCTTGTCCAGATTTTGACGAAGCGATGGTTCCCGTATATCCTGAAGGTGCCGTATCATTACCTGTATACGGTGATCCTGGTGATCTGCTACATCGGCGGATACGGGATCTCCAACACGATGTTCAACATCTATGTGATGCTGGCCTTATGCCTGCTGGCGATCTTCATGAGCATCGGCGGCCTGCCCACCTCTCCCCTGGTGCTGGCGTTTATCCTGTCCAGTAAGCTGGAGCGGTATTTCCGCCAGGGCATCAGCTATGCTCACGGCAGCTACGCAGAGTTCTTTACCAGACCGATCTCCGCCATTCTTCTGGCAGTATCCGTATTCTGCGTGATCTGGCCGTTTTTATCAGAGCACCTGAAGAAGAAAAAAGCGGCGGCGGTGGTCGCTGCCGGCCAGGATGTCAATGATGACTGATCGGGATGAACGCAGCGCGCCTCCCATCAAGATCTGTTACGGCACACTGCCGTCCATGCTAAAGAAGTTTGACCGCTACGCCAGAAAGGATGCGTTCCAAGGGCATACGGCGGAGGAGTTTGAAGCATGGCGGCAGGAGATGCGGGCGCTTTTGAAGGGACTCCTGGGCTGGGAAAAAATGGAAACCTGCCCCCTGGAGCCCGTGACAGAGGACATGGTCTTGCTTTATAATGGAGACATCAGACGAGAGCATATCCGGATCCAGGTGGAGCCGGAAGTGTGGATGCCCATGTATCTGCTGATCCCGGCGAAGGCCGGTCCAAAGACGCCGGTGATCCTCTGCCCGCCTGGCCATAATGGAGCGGGGAAATACACGGTCGCCGGTTATGAAGGCTGTGAGGCGGTAACGGAAAAGATCCGGCACTATCACTACGATTACGGGCTGCAGGCCGCAAAGCTGGGTTATGTAGCGGTCTGCCCGGATTGCCGGGGCTTTGGGGAACGGCGGGAGCGGCTTTCGGATGCCTGGTCCCCGGATACGGCCATGGGCGGAGACTGCTATTGGCTGGCCCATATGGGAGAACCCCTTGGGATCCCTGTGGCCGGGATGCTGACCTGGGATCTGACGCGGGCCCTGGATCATCTGACGGAGCGGGGGAACTGGGACACGGAGCATATCGGCTGTCTTGGGTTTTCCGGCGGCGGGATGCAGACACTTTGGCTGACGGCTCTGGACGACCGGGTCTCCTGGGCGGGGATCAGCGGCTATCTGTACGGATACCGGGATGCTCTCTTGATTGAAAACCGCAATTGTTCCTGCAACTATGTGCCTCATCTGTGGGAGCATCTGGATATGGGAGATATCGCCAGCCTGATCGCGCCCCGGCCGCTTTGGATCCAATCCTGCAGAGACGACCGGCTGAACGGCCCCAGAGGGATCGTAAACGCCGTGGAGCAGGTGGACATCGTCCGGGCGGCGTATGATCTTTTCGCGGCAGGAGACCGTTTGGAGCATGAGATCTGCGGCGGTCCTCATCAGTGGCACGGAGAACATCTCGGACCATTCCTGAACGGTTTTCTAAAATTCAGATGAAGGAGTGTTTCAATGGATAAATTACAGCTGAGAGAGACCATCATCAAGCATGTGGAACGACCGGTCATCCCGGGGACCGTCTATCCGGTCACCGCGTTCGGCGCCGTACCGGACAGCCTGGAGATCCAGACAGAAGCCCTGCAGACGGCGATCGATTTTGCGGCGGCCCATGGCGGCGGGCGGGTGAGTGTTCCCGCCGGGCGCTACCGCACAGGAGCCCTGCGCCTGAAAAGCCGTGTGGAGCTGCATCTGGAAAGCCGGGAGACGGTGCTGGCCTTTGTCAGCGAAGATATGGAAACCCACTATCCGGTGGTATTCTGCCATTGGGAGGCTGCGCCATGCTATAATTTCAGCCCGCTGCTCTATGCCTTTGAGGCAGAGGATATCGCCGTGACCGGGGAGGGGATCTTGGATGGCGGCGCAGACGCAGACCATTGGTGGAACTGGCACCACCAGGTGGAAGAGGCCTGGTCCTCGGATAAGAAGGATCTGCAGAATGAAGACCGGATGGCGCTGCGCAGGATGAATCTGGAGGGCGTTCCTGTGACGGAGCGTATATTTGGGCCGGGCCATTACTTAAGACCCAACTTTGTCCAGCCGATCCGGTGCAAAAGGGTCCTGTTCCAGGGCTTTACCCTGAAAAACAGCCCTATGTGGCAGTTAAATCCCGTCATGTGCGAGAGCATTACCGTGGATGGGGTGACCCTAAGCAGCCATGGAGCCAATAACGACGGATGTGATCCGGAAAGCTGCCGGGGAGTCCACATCACCGGCTGCCGGTTTGATACGGGCGATGACTGCATCAGTCTAAAATCCGGACGAGACCGGGATGGCCGGGAGGCAAACATGCCCTGTGAATTTGTCCTGATCGAACACAATGAATTTGCGGACGGTCATGGAGGCGTGGCCCTGGGGAGCGAGATGAGCGGAGGGATCCGCTGCGTGCTGGCCTGGAAGAACCATTTTTCCAGCCCCGATCTGACCTACGCCCTGCGGTTAAAGACCAATGCGAAGCGGGGCGGAAAGATCGAGGATGTGATCCTGGCAGACAGCGTGATGGACCACGTCCACGGCGCGGCGGTCCACGGCACCATGCTGTATGAGGATGGGAGGAACGGGGACGATCTCCCGGTCTTTCGCAATCTCACCATAGAAAATATCCGGGCTTACGGCGGAGATTATGGGATCTTCCTGGAAGCCTTTGAGGAAGTCCCGATCACGGGCCTGGTCCTTCGCAACATTGAGATCACTGGTGCAGACCGGCCTATGCGGAGTATGAACTGGCAGGATCCGGTGGTAGAGCAGGTTACGATCAACGGGCTGGCGTTTCCCCGTCCTGGAAAGGTGCGCGTCTTGGGGATCCCCTTTGCCGGGGAACCGGCAGCGGCGTCCTGCCAGGTGTTAGGGGGAAGCGGCAGGTGTCAGTTTGTCTGGGAGGTTTCTGAGGATGGGACCGCCTGGAGGCAGCTTTCTCAGACAGGGAGCTCTGCGCTGGTGCCGGAGACGGCGGCATGGATCCGGGTGACGGCCATTGCCGGAGACGGTCAGCAGGAGACCAGCCGGGACTATCGGGTGATGCCGAGGAACTGCCTGCGTCCGCAGACCGAGGAGGAGCAGGTGAGGCTCCGCCTGGCGGTCAGAGGGATGGCAGGGCCGGAGGAAGTTTTGGGCGAGGAGCCGGTCACCCGGCAGAAGCTGGCCGGGATGATGTTCCCGCTGATGGAGAAAAAAGACTGCGGAACAAGCAGCTGCGGAAGAAACGGCGGAGACGCTCTGAATGCGCTGGAGGCTGCGGTAAAGGGCCGGTTTTTATCCTCTGCGCCGGATGGAGGCTTATGTCCGGACGGGACTGTGACCCGGCAGGAGATGGCCACGGTAGCCATGCAGTCCTGCGGCGTCAATTACCGGAACGCATCCAGTACCATGCCGGTATGCGGGGATGTGGCGCAGGTGGGGCAGAACTATGGCACGAACGTAGCCCGGGCGCTGTATTTTGGCTTTATGACATTAGAAGAAGGGGATAACTTTTGCCCGGGACGGCTGGTAAGCGTGAAGGAGGCTGCCGGGATCCTGGACCGGGTCGCGGATTTCGCGGGGATCTAGCTCCTTTTGAATAAGAGAGGACAAGAGGGAACACTATGTGGTTGGAATATTTTATGCAGTATCTGGAAAATGCCTTTCCTCGCTTCCTGGAGGAAAAGGCGTGGAACTACAAGGATGACCTGTGCGTGGTCGGCGCCCATAAGCTGGCGGAGGCGACCGGTCAGGAGATCTGGGACCGCTTCATCCTGGAAAACGCCGGCTGGCTGATGAAGGAAGACGGCTCGGTGGCCAACTGGAAAGAAGGGGAAAATAATATCGATAAGGTCAGTTTCGGAAAATCCCTGATGATCCTGCGGGACCTTACCGGAGACGCCCGGTACGGGGCGGCGGCAGAAAAAGCCTATGAGTTTTTAAGGCATTATCCCAGGACCGCTACCGGAAACTTCTGGCATAAGGATATCTATCCCGATCAGGTCTGGCTGGACGGCCTTTATATGGCGATGCCCTTCTATGCCCGGGTGCTGGATGAGACCGGAGCGGGGGACTGGGACGATGTGCTGGATCAGTTCCAGAATGCCCACCGCCTGTTGTGGGATGAGGAAAAGAAGCTGTACATCCACGGCTGCGACGTCAGCAAAAAGGCGTCCTGGGCAGATCCGGAGACGGGCAAGAGCCAGGCAGTCTGGCTGCGGGCCGAGGGATGGTTTTTAATGGCGCTGGCAGACGTGTATGAGCTGGCGCGCCGGCACACCCCCAGGGCGGAGGAACTGAAAGCCCTGCTTGTCCAGGCGGTCTGCGGTCTCCTGACTTATCAAGATCCTGGGACCAGGATGTTCTATCAGGTGGTGGATCGGGCAGACTTAGAAGGCAACTATCCGGAAACGTCCGGGAGCGCGATGGCGGCGTATGCCATGATGAAGGGAGCCCGGCTGGGGATGCTGGAGCCTTCCC
>DVLJ01000107.1 GCA_018715565.1 Candidatus Ventrimonas merdavium | reverse complement strand
GACGGCGTGATCACCGGCTACGGCACCATCGATGGCTGTCTGGTATATGTGTACAGCCAGGACGCTGCGGTGCTGGGAGGTTCTCTGGGCGAGATGCATGCGAAGAAGATCAGCAGCATCTATTCCATGGCGATGAAGATGGGCGCTCCGGTCATCGGACTGATCGACTGCGCGGGCCTGCGCCTGCAGGAGGCGACGGACGCGCTGAACGGGTTCGGCCAGATGTATCTAAGCCAGGCGATGGCTTCCGGCGTAGTACCGCAGATCTCCGCCGTATTCGGCACCTGCGGCGGCGGCATGGCAGTTTCCTCCGCCATGGCTGATTTCATCTTCATGGAGAACAAGCATGCAAGATTATTTGTAAATTCTCCCAACGCGATCGACGGCAACCGCATCGAGAAGTGCGATACCTCCAGCGCGGCATTCCAGAGCGAGGACGCGGGCCTGGTAGACTTTACCGGGACTGAGGACGAGATCCTGTCCCAGATCCGCAGCCTGGTCGCGATCTTACCGGCGAACAACGAGGACGATTTATCCTACAGCGACTGCCAGGACGACTTGAACCGGGTATGCCCGGAGCTGGCAAACTGCGCCGGCGCTACCGATATCGCCCTGTCCCAGATCTCTGACGACAACTTTTTCCTGGAAGTGAAAAAAGATTACGATAGATCCATGGTGACCGGCTTCATCCGCCTGAACGGCGCGACCGTAGGCTGCGTGGCCAACCGCACCGAGGTGTACGGCGAGGACGGCGAGAAGGCGGAGACCTTTGAGGCGGCGCTTTCCTACAAGGGCTGCGAGAAGGCAGCCAAGTTCGTATCCTTCTGCGATGCGTTCAACATCCCGCTGCTGACCCTGGTGAACGTGAAGGGCTATAAGAGCAGCAAGTGCACGGAGCGGCGGATCGCCAAGGCGGCAGGCCGTCTGACCTATGCCTTTGCCAACGCCAGCGTTCCGAAGGTGACCGTGATGGTAGGCGAGGCTTACGGCACCGCATATCTGACCATGAACAGCAAGTCCATCGGAGCGGACGTGGTTTACGCATGGCCGAACGCATCCATCGGCATGATGGACGCAGAAGCGGCTGTGAAGATCATGTACGCCGACGAGATCGCAGGAGCGGACGACAGCCTGGCCCTGATCCGGGAGAAGGCGGCGGCTTATCAGGAGCTTCAGTCCAGCGCGGTATCTGCGGCAAAGAGAGGCTATGTGGACGACATCATCGAGCCGGCCGACACCAGAAAACGGGTGATCGCCGCATTTGAGATGCTGTTTACCAAGAGAGAGGACCGGCCCGACAGAAAACACGGAACGGTTTAGAACGAGGTGACGGACGTATGAAACATAATTTAAAACGAGTTGTATTGGCGTTATGTATGACAGTCGGCGTGCTGTCTCTTTCCGCTTGCGGGAGCAAGGCAGAGGAGGCCCAGGCCGTGGATCCGCAGATCGCTTCTTACGTGACCCAGTTCGCGGAAGGGATCTTCCAGGAGATCACCAGCCTGAGCGAAGAGCAGGCCAAGCTCCTGGAGACCGATCTGCTGGATTCCGGCGAAGACGGACTGGCCAGCGCGGTCAATGCCTGGACCGGTTCCATGGATGATACGGGAGCCTTCGTGGAGATCCTTTCCACGGAAGTGTCCCTGGATGACGAAGGGCAGTACGTGACCACGACCACCGCTCAGTTTGCAGAGCGGAAGGCAGAATTTAAGCTGTTCTGCGAGATCGACCGCCAGACCGGCTATCCGATGCCCACCTCCGCTTCCATGAGCCCGGAGTACACCTTCGGCGAGAACATGGCGAAGGCGGCGATGAACACCCTGCTGGGCATGGGTACGGTATTTATCGTTCTGATCTTCATCAGCCTGCTGATCGGCTGCTTCAAGTTCATCAATGTCTTTGAGCAGAAGATGAAAGGCCCGAAGGCAGAGGCGCCGGCTCCTGCGCCGACACCGGCTGCAGCCCCTGTACAGGCGGCGGAACCGGAAGTGGATCTGACCGATGATCTGGAACTGGTAGCGGTGATCACTGCGGCGAACGCAGCCGCATCGGAGACTCCGGCCGAG
Organism: Candidatus Ventrimonas merdavium; assembly: GCA_018715565.1. Classification (GTDB taxonomy): domain Bacteria; phylum Bacillota; class Clostridia; order Lachnospirales; family Lachnospiraceae; genus Brotaphodocola; species Brotaphodocola merdavium. The sequence goes on along the minus strand of DVLJ01000107.1, from coordinate 8,860 downwards.
GGCCTGGTGGTCCGCTCGATCAGACGGGCGTCCGGAGCAAAATGGAAACGCGCATAAGGAAAAACAAAGTTTAGGAGGAATTGATCATGAAAACTTATACAATCACTGTGAATGGCAACGTATATGAAGTAACCGTAGAGGAAGGCGCAACCGGCGCAGTTTCCGCAGCAGCACCGAAGGCAGCTCCCAAAGCCGCTCCGGCAGCAGCTCCCGCAGCGGCACCGAAGGCGGCAGCTCCCGCGGCAGCAGGCTCCGTAGCCGTATCCGCTCCTATGCCCGGCAAGATCCTGGCTGTGAAGGCAAGCGCAGGACAGGCTGTGAAGAAGGGCGATGTGATCATGGTCCTGGAAGCCATGAAGATGGAAAATGATATCGTAGCTCCTGAGGATGGAACCATTGCAGGCATCAACGTAGCAGTTGGCGATTCCGTAGAAGCCGGCGCAACTCTTGCTACGTTAAACTAATTGCCTGCATCTGACGGCAAGTTCCTTATGGAGGGATTAAAATGGATTATATTGGAACAACAATGATTAATCTTCTTCAGCAGACAGCCTTTTGCAATCTGACCATCGGAAACTTTGTGATGATCCTCGTAGCGTTTATCTTTTTGTATCTGGCTATCCGCAAAGGATTTGAACCGCTTCTGCTGGTTCCGATCGCATTTGGCATGCTGCTGGTGAACATCTATCCGGATATCATGATCGAGCCGGAGGACGCGTCCAACGGCGTCGGCGGTCTGCTCCGGTACTTCTTCTACTTAGATGAGTGGAGCATCCTGCCGTCCCTGATCTTCATGGGCGTCGGCGCGATGACGGACTTCGGTCCTCTGATCGCGAACCCCAAGAGCTTCCTTCTGGGCGCGGCCGCACAGTTCGGTATCTATGCGGCGTATTTCCTGGCGATCGCCTTCGGCTTCAACGACAAGGCAGCTGCGGCGATCTCCATCATCGGCGGAGCCGACGGCCCCACCTCCATTTTCCTGGCCGGTAAGCTGGGCCAGGCAGAGTACATGGGCCCCATCGCCGTGGCCGCATATTCGTACATGGCGCTGGTGCCGATCATCCAGCCGCCGATCATGAAGCTGCTGACTACAGAGAAAGAGCGGAAGATCAAGATGGAACAGCTCCGTCCGGTATCTAAGCTGGAGAAGATCCTGTTCCCGATCATCGTTACGGTGGTTGTCTGCCTGATCCTGCCTACGACGGCTCCCCTGGTCGGCATGCTGATGCTGGGCAACTTATTCCGTGAGAGCGGCGTGGTAAAACAGCTGACCGAGACCGCAAGCAACGCGCTGATGTACATCGTGGTTATCCTGCTGGGTACTTCCGTAGGCGCTTCCACCAGCGCGGAGGCATTCTTAAAGCCCACCACCCTGATGATCGTAGTATTAGGTCTGGTAGCGTTCGCATTTGGTACGGCAGCCGGCGTTCTGTTCGGCAAGATCATGTGCAAGGTGACTGGCGGAAAGGTGAACCCGCTGATCGGTTCTGCCGGCGTATCCGCAGTGCCTATGGCAGCCCGTGTATCCCAGAAGGTTGGTTCTGAGGCAGATCCCACCAACTTCCTGCTGATGCACGCGATGGGCCCCAACGTGGCAGGCGTGATCGGTACGGCCGTGGCAGCCGGTACCTTTATGGCGATTTTCGGCGTGAAGTAAACTTAGATTAATCAGGAGGTAAATAGAAATGGCAGAGATTCAGAAAAAGCCGGTTAAGATTGTGGAAACTGTCCTGCGTGACGCCCATCAGTCTTTGATCGCAACCAGAATGAGCACCGAACAGATGCTCCCCATCATCGATAAGATGGATCAGGTCGGCTACTATGCGGTAGAGTGCTGGGGCGGAGCGACCTTCGACGCTTCCCTTCGTTTCCTGAAGGAAGATCCCTGGGAGAGACTGAGAAAGTTAAGAGCCGGATTTAAGAACACCAAGCTGCAGATGCTGTTCCGCGGCCAGAACATCTTAGGCTACAATCACTACGCAGACGACGTAGTAGAATACTTTGTACAGAAGTCGGTTGCCAACGGCATCGACATCATCCGGATCTTTGACTGCTTGAACGATCTGCGCAACCTGCAGACCGCGGTAAAGGCAGCCAACAAGGAGAAGGCTCACGCGCAGATCGCACTGAGCTACACTCTGGGCGACGCTTACACCCTGGACTACTGGAAGGATATCGCCAAGAGGATCGAGGATATGGGCGCAGATTCCATCTGCATCAAGGATATGGCCGGCCTGCTGACCCCGTATGCGGCTCAGGAGCTGGTGAGCGCTCTGAAGGAGTCCACCAAGCTGCCGATCGACCTGCACACCCACTACACCTCCGGCGTAGCTTCCATGACCTACTTAAAGGCAGTGGAGAGCGGCTGCGATATCATCGATACCGCTATGTCTCCTCTGGCTCTGGGCACCAGCCAGCCGGCTACCGAGGTGATGGTAGAGACCTTCCGCGGCACGCCCTATGATACCGGACTCAGCCAGGATAAGCTGGCGGAGATCGCCGACTACTTCGCGCCGATCCGTGAGGAAGCGTTAAAGAGCGGCCTGCTGAACCCGAAGGTGCTGGGCGTGAACATCAAGACTCTGCGTTATCAGGTGCCGGGCGGCATGCTGTCCAACCTGGTAAGCCAGTTAAAGGAAGCAGGCAAGGAGGACAAGTACCAGGAGGTGCTGGAGGAGATCCCGAGAGTAAGAAAAGACTTCGGCGAGCCGCCGCTGGTAACCCCGTCTTCCCAGATCGTCGGCACCCAGGCGGTGATGAACGTGATCGCAGGCGAGCGCTACAAGCTGGTCCCGAAGGAGTCCAAGAAGATCATGCTGGGCGAGTTCGGTCAGACTGTAAAGCCGTTCAACCCGGAAGTACAGAAGAAGATCATCGGCGACGAGACCCCGATCACCTGCCGTCCGGCAGACCTGATCCCGCCGCAGCTGCCCCAGTTTGAGAAAGAGTGCGCCCGCTGGAAACAGCAGGATGAGGACGTTCTGTCCTACGCCCTGTTCCCGAAGGTAGCAGAGGAGTTCTTCAAATACAGAGAGGCACAGCAGACCAGGGTAGATGCTGCGATGGCAGATACCAAGAGCAAGGCATACCCTGTATAAGACAGAACGATCATATCGATCATAACGAGGAAAAGCCCGTGACCAGCCTGGTACACGGGCTTTTCTCCGATTTGGAAAGAGCGGTTTTCCATGGATCCACTTGTTTCTTTTTTCTTACAAAATTGGGCGAAACTATGAACTTTCTCCCGATGCGGTTGACGAGTCCAGTTTTTGTCATTATAATAAGAACCATGTTTAAGCTGTGCCGAAGCCTGGCAGATCCTGCCGCTTCGGCACAGGATATGTCGGATATCCGATACGCAGAGAATCCAGATCTTGAGGAGAGAATACATGAAGAAACGACCATGGAAACAGGGCCTGGCAGTGATGCTGGGCCTGATGCTGGGACTGAGCGGGCCCGCAGGTTCCCTGGCGCTGCCGCAGGTAGCCTATGGGTATACAGCAAGGTCCGCCACAGTCAATGCGTCTACATTGAACGTGCGCAGCGGCGCCGGAACGTCCTATTCCTCTGTGGCGAAGCTGGCCCAGGGAACGGCGGTGACGGTCATCGGCGAGACGACCGCTTCCGACGGGAAGCTGTGGTACCAGATCCGTTTTACCGGAAGCGGCGGAGCATCTGCCACAGGCTATGTGCTGAGCACCTATGTGCGCTTCCCGGTAGCCTATACCCACGACGGGGATTTTGAGGCGCAGCTGAGCGCTCAGGGATTCCCGGAATCTTATAAGGACAGCTTACGGCAGCTGCACGCCCAGTATCCCAACTGGACGTTCACAGCCCAGCAGACGGGGCTGGACTGGAACACGGTGATCCAGAACGAATCGGTCTTAGGCCGGAACATGGTACATACAGGCAGCATCTCATCGTTTAAGTCCACGGCAGACGGCGCCTACAACTGGGACACTGGCGTGTGGACCGGACTGGATGGGAGCACGTGGGTGGCAGCCTCCGAGGATGTCATCCGGTATTATATGGATCCCAGGAATTTCCTGGATCCTGTCTATATCTTTCAATTCATGTCCCAGAAGTATGATGCGTCGATCCACACCCGGGAAGGACTGGAGGCGATGTTGAAGGGCACCTTTATGGACGGCTCTACGATCTCCGGCACCACCGGGGGAGACGGAACTGGAAGCGGGAGCAGCCCGGTGGTAGGACCGGGAGCTTCCAGCGGTCAGGGCACCGGGAGCGGAAGCGTCACGCTGACGGCTCCCGGAGGACAGGGAGCAACGATCTCAGGCGGCCAGAACGGGGGGAGTCAGACAAGCCAGACCCCCGGCGGTCAGGATGCGGTCTTAAGCGGACCTGGCGTATCGGATGGGGCGGCCGGGAGCGGCCAGTCCCAGACCGGGACGGATCAGGCGCCGGGAGGGAGCACAGACGGAGTGCGCCTGGAAGGACCGATGGCTTCCATCAGCAGCCATAACGCGCCATTGGTGGCGGCCAATGTGATCGTGGCAGGACCGGGCGGTTCCTCCTCGAACAGCTCGGCGTCTCCTTCTCCAGGAGAGAGCGGTACGCAGCCTTCCGGACAGACCACCACCGTCCAGGTCAGCTACGTGGACGCGATCATGAAGGCGGCCCAGGAGAGCGGGGTCAGCCCCTATGTGATCGCGGCGATGATCATCCAGGAGCAGGGCCGGGACGGCCGGGGCAATTCCATCAAAGGAAACTATGCCGGGTATGTGGGCTACTACAATTATTTTAACGTAGGAGCCTATGCGTCCGACGGCATGGAGGCGGTGGAGCGCGGCCTGTGGTATGCCTCCCAGTCCGGCAGCTATGGACGGCCGTGGAACACCCCGGAGAGCTCCATCATCGGAGGAGCTCAGTTCTACGGGACGAATTATGTGAATGCGGGACAGGATACCCTGTATCTGAAGAAGTACAACGTACAGGGCAGCAACATGTATAAGCATCAGTATATGACCAATGTGGATGGCGCAGCTTCCGAGGGCTCTATATTTGCGGAGGGCTTTTCCGACGCCCTGAAGCAGACGGCGCTGAACTTTAAGATCCCGGTGTACACCAATATGCCGGAGTCTCCCTGCGCGAAGCCCACGATCGACGGCAGCCCCAACAACAAGCTGGCGGGCCTTACGGCAGACGGCTTTGTGCTGACACCTACCTTTAATAAGGATACCGTATCCTATGACCTGATCGTGGATCATTCCGTATCGAACGTGACGATCCAGGCAGTGACCATTGATCCTAAGGCTCAGGTGAGCGGTACGGGCAATATCCAGCTGCAGAGCGGCAACAACGAGATCACGGTGAACGTGACCGCCGAGAACGGGGATGTGCGGACCTATATGATCCATGTGGTGCGGCAGACCGGCGGGCCTACCTACAACTCCAGTCTGGGCGGCGGAGCCGGGACGGATGCCGGATCCGCTCAGGGTCCGGGCGTGGTCGTAGTCGGCCCCGGCGTTTCCACCGGAGGACAGGATACGGGAAGCAGCGGCCCGGGGATCTCTGCAGGCAGCGCAGGCTTCTCGGCGCCCGGCGGCGCGGAGGCGGTCCTGGTAGGACCGGGGAACTGACCACAGGCAGATCCACAGCCGGAGCTGTGACAGGGGCGGCATGACCCGGCCGCCCCATCGGTCAGAAAACGGGTTTCCAGCAAAAGAGAGACAGGAGATATTATGAAAGGGAAGATCAAACAGTTTTGCCTGCGGATGGCTATGGTCATGGTACTGGCTGTGGCGATCCCGTTTCAGAGCTTTGCGGCTTCTGCCCGGATCTCATTTTCCGATCCGTCGGCAGAGAGCGGTAGTGAATTCAGCGTAAGGATGAAGTTTACCTGTACCAGCGGGGAGACCCTGGGGAATACGGACGTGATGCTGGCCTATGACGCTACGGCCCTGGAATTCTTAGGAGGTTCGGAGAATGCCAGCGGCGGCGCGGGGGCGATCCGGGTGACCAGCGGCATGAGCGGCGTGTCGGAGGTGACTACGGAATTAAAGTTCCGGGCGTTAAAGGCCGGGACGACCCAGATCACCATCAGCTCCTGGGAGGGCTACGACGCGGACGGTCAGATGCTGACCATGGAGCGGGAAGGGACTTCCACGATCACCATCAGCGCGGGCGCCGGTGCGGCCGCCCTTTCCAATGACGCGTCCCTGCAGTCCCTGCAGATCTCTCCCGGCGTCCTGGAGCCGGCGTTCAGCCCGGATGTGGAGAGCTATACCACGTCGGTGGGACTGAGCGTGGAGAAGCTGACGGTGAGCGCCCTGGCAAGCAGCGACGCGGCTACGGTGACGGTAGAAGGCGGCAGCGAGCTGGCAGAGGGGGAGAATACGGTGACCTGCCGTGTGACGGCGCAGGACGGAACCACCACCCGCACCTACACCATCCTGGTGAACAAGGTCGAGGGCGGAGCCGAGGATGAGAACCCCGCTCCGGAGGAGAGCGAGACCGCCGACAGGAGCGCGGAGATCCTGGTGCACCTGGAGGACACCAAGGCTCCGGTGAAGATCGGCATCCTGGCGATCCCGGCAGACGCGCAGATCCCGGGAGGCTTAAAGGAGAGCACCATCACCATCGGAGACGTGCGGGTACAGGGCTGGACGCCGGAGGAAGGCGGACAGAGCCCGGATTACTGTATTTTCTATGCGGTGAACGAGGAGACCGGCACCGAGGGCTTCTATCGGTACGATATGGCGGAGAAGAGCCTGCAGCGGTATTTTGAATATTCCCTGGAGGGAGAAGCCGGCGCGGAGCTGATCCAGGTGACGGAGAAGTACAACAGCCTGGTAGACGATTATAACCTGATGAAGTGGATCGCTATCGGCGCATCCGCGGCGGCGGTGATCCTCCTGCTGGTATTGATCGCCGTCATTGCAGGAGCCGGCAGGAAGGATAAGCGGGAGCCCCAGGAACGGAGCAAACCGGAGCCGAAGCCGGAACGGACGTCCCGCGGCGCCGGCCATCGGAAGCTGTCCCGGGAGGAACGCTATATGATGGGCGAGGAGGACGACTACGAGGAAGAGGACGAGGCGTATGAGAAGCAGCCGGGACCGGCGGATTATCTGCCTCAGACAGCGGCGGCCTTAGAGGAGACGGACAGCCGCAGTCCGGAGTATGAGCCGTTCCCGGAAGACGCCGGAAAGGCGCTCCGGACAGCTGCGGTGGAGCAGTCTCTGGAGGAGGACCTGGCGCGGGAAGCGTCTTCCGCGGCAGACGACTTCGATGATGTGGACTTAGAGGATGACGAGGACGCCGACGATTTTGAGGTGTTTGATCTGGATTCCGACGACCGCTGACCTTACATGACAAAAGAAAGCCAGATCCGTGTTTTGGTGGATCTGGCTTCTTTTCGCCCTGCGGGAGACTCCGAAGGCGGAGGGCGGGGCAGACAGGATAAAAAGACCATCCGGAGGGATGAGAAGGAAAAGGAGAGGGATCACATGGAAAAGAAAAGATTGGGGATCCTGGGCAGCGGATTTTTGTCCGGGATCGTGGTGGACGCATGGAAGCAGGGACAGCTCCCGGAGTATGAGATCGTAGGCGTTCTGGGAAGGAACCAGGCTACGGCAGAGGAACTGGCCGGGAAGGCAGGCTGCCGGGCGTGCGGGACCCTGGAGGAGATGCTGAGCCAGAAGCCGGACTATGTGGCGGAGGCGGCGTCGGTGCAGCTGGTAAAGGAGTCGGCGGAGGCGATCCTGGCGGCGGGAGCCAGCCTGATCGTGCTGTCTATCGGCGCGTTCGCGGACGCGGCGTTTTATGAGCGGGCGAAGGAGACCGCCAGAGCCCATGGCAGCCGGATCTACATCGCTTCCGGCGCGGTAGGCGGGTTTGACGTGCTGCGGACCGTTTCTCTCATGGGACAGGCGACGGCGGGCATTGAGACCCGAAAAGGGCCGAAGTCTCTGCAGGGTACGCCTCTGTTTGAGGAGCATCTGATGGAGGATCAGGAGGAATCCCTGGTATTTTCCGGCAACGCAGCAGAGGCGATCGCCTTGCTCCCCACCAAGGTCAATGTGGCCGTGGCTTCCGCCCTGGCGACGGTGGGACCGGAAGCGGCCAGCGTGCGGATCACCAGCGTCCCGGATTTTGTGGGGGATGATCATAAGATCACGGCGGAGATCCCCGGCGTGAAGGCGGTGGTGGATATCTATTCCAGCACCAGTGCCATCGCGGGCTGGAGCGTGGTGGCGGTGCTGCGCAATATCGTTTCACCGGTGGTGTTTTAAGATCAGAAGAAAACAGAAGGCCGGTCCTGTCCGGCGGGAAGGAGTAAGGGATGTTTCAAAAATTAGTTGCGATCGAGCCGGTGAGCCTGGTGGCGAAAGCAGAGAAGAGACTGTATGAGTATGCGCGTGAAGTGGTGCTGTACCCGGATATCCCGGCAGACGACGAGGAGATCCTCCGCAGAGCCCAGGATGCGGACGCGGTGCTGGTGAGCTATACCTCCCGCATCAGCCGGTTTGTGCTGGAGCGTTGTCCGAAGCTCCGCTATGTGGGGATGTGCTGCAGCCTGTATTCAGAGGAGAGCGCCAACGTGGACATTGCCTGCGCCAGAGAACGGGGGATCCAGGTGCTGGGGATCCGGGACTACGGGGACCGGGGCGTGGTGGAATTCGTGCTGTGCGAACTGGTGCGCCTGCTCCACGGCTATGACCGTCCGAGGTGGCGGGAACTGCCGGAGGAGATTACCGGATTAAAGGCGGGGATCGTGGGCCTGGGGGTGTCGGGCGGCATGATCGCGGACGCCCTGGCCTTTATGGGGGCGGAGGTGTCCTATTACAGCCGGACCCGCAAGCCGGAGAAGGAGGCGGCGGGGATGGCCTACCGTCCGTTA
>DVLJ01000106.1 GCA_018715565.1 Candidatus Ventrimonas merdavium | reverse complement strand
ATGGGACTTGAACCCACACGACATGACTGCCACTAGATCCTTAGTCTAGCCTGTCTGCCAATTCCAGCACTCCCGCGAACTTTCATAGTATAGCATAAAATGGAATCAGATGCAACTACTTTTTGAAGCATTTGCAATTTTTTTGCATTTTCTGCTGCTCTATCATGCGAAAGAACTCTCCGCGGGCGCCGGGATCCTTGGCGTAAAGCGCCATGCTCCCAGGGAAGAGATCTGGGGAACCGCGGATCCCGGTCCTGCCGAAACCTGCGGTCCTTCTCTGTTTCTCTTCTTCTCAGATCATCCGGCTGCCGGATTAAGCCAGCTTGGATTTTGCCAGCTCAGCCAGCTTTGCAAAGCCCTCTGCGTCGTTGATCGCCATATCGGACAGGACCTTGCGGTTCATCTCAACGCCAGCCAGCTTTAAGCCGTACATGAACTTGGAGTAGGACAGGCCGTTGATGCGTGCTGCCGCGTTGATCCGGGCGATCCACAGCTGACGGAACTGTCTCTTTCTCTCCTTGCGGCCTGCGTAGGAGCTTGCTAACGCTCTCATCACAGACTGCTTCGCTACTCTATACTGTTTGGAACGAGCGCCTCTGTAGCCTTTTGCCATCTTCAGCACTCTGTTGTGTTTCTTCTTTGCGTTCATACCGCCTTTAATTCTTGCCATCAGTTTTTCCTCCTTCTTAATCCAGTCCGTCTATTACAGATACGGTAAAATCTTCTTCATTACTTTTGCGTTGGTGCTGTCAGTAACGATATCTTTTCTAAGATTTCTTTTTCTCTTGGTAGACTTCTTAGTTAAGATGTGAGACTTGTATGCTTTACTTCTTACCAGCTTGCCGGTACCAGTCTTTTTGAAACGTTTTGCAGCTGCTCTGCTTGTTTTTAATTTAGGCATAATTTCTTCCTCCTTAATCCATGTACCTTTTACTTTTTAGCAGTTAAAAACATAACCATGCTTCTTCCTTCCACTTTGGAGGGCTTGTCAACGACCGCAATGTCCTTTAAGCTCTCTGCGAAGTCGTCCAGGATATACTTGGACTTGGACATATGCGCCATCTCACGGCCGCGGAAACGCAAGGTAACTTTGACTTTGTCGCCCTTCTCCAGGAACCGGCGGGCCGCACCCATCTTCGTGTTCAGATCGTTGGTGTCGATATTCGGGGACAACCGCACTTCCTTGATCTCGATTACCTTCTGCTTCTTCTTAGCTTCTTTTTCTTTTCTTGCCAGCTCGTAACGGTATTTGCCGTAGTCAATGATCTTGCAAACCGGCGGCTTCGCAGTGGGAGCGATCTTCACCAGATCCAGCTCTGCCTCCTGGGCAATGCGGTAGGCTTCCTTCGCAGACATGATCCCCAGCTGCTCTCCGTTCTCGCCAATCAACCGAACTTCCTTGTCTCTGACCTGTTCGTTAATCATTAAATCGCTAATGGCCGTACACCTCCATCTTCAAAAATCTGCATACCTAGTTTTCCTGCATAAAAAAAGTAGATAGAATCATTCTATCCACCCTCGAAATAAGCACATCACAGGCGTCGCCGCCGCTGTCCGTGTTCTTACATATGAACCAGGGTCACTTGCTCGTGCCGAGGTGAGGTGGATACCTACTTTCTTGTGGCTGCTCTCACAGCTTTTATTACTATACTATCCCTTCTGGAAAATGTCAAGCACTTTTTGCCGTGCTTTTTCGACATGCTCTTTCGCTGTTCTTCCATCCTGTCTCCGCTCCTGGGGCCTGGCATAGAAAGATCCCGCGGGGGACATGTATCCTCCCCGCGGGATCCCGCCTGCCAGCCCGCGATCAGGCAGGCAGGTCTATTCTGATATTTATCTTTCCGCTGTGTTACTTGATCGCTTCCGACACGGCCTTTCCTGCGTCATAGCCGCTGGTCATCGCCCAGCCGAACAGGGTGCCGCCCAGATAGATATCGCCTTCCAGGCCGCCTACGACCTCGCCGGCTGCGTACAGGCCTTCGATCGGCTCCTGGGCCGTGTTCAGGACCTGCATCTGCTCGTTGATGTGGAGACCGCCCAGGGTCGCGTAATACCGCAGCCACATCTGTACTGCATAATACGGGCCGTCCTCGCTCATCTTATGGGAAAGGGTCCTGCCGAACTCGTCGGTCCCGGCGTCCACCGCCGTATTGTAGGCCTCCTTCGCCTCCGTCAGAGCGCCCTCCGGGATCCCCAGGGTCTTCGCCACATCCTCCAGGGAATCGCCCTGGATCATCACCGGGTTGGAGGAACCGTTGTTCTCCAGCCAGGTCTTTACATCGTCCTCTGTATAGATCTTGCTTCCGGTCATGCCTGCGTTAAAGGCGTCAAAGGAAGCCTGGTCCAGGATCAGATAGGTAGACGCATTCTCCTTCATGGCCTGGATCAGATCGTAAGCATTGCCCTCCTCGTTGGCAAACCGAACGCCGTTTTCATTCACCAGGAACGCGCCGCTGGTCTTGTACGCGCCGTTCACACCCGGATTGCAGTACTGTCCCAGTCCGCTGGGGAGCACGATGCTGTTGGGCTGCACGTTGACAAATTCCATATTGATCAGGTCCGGATCCAGATCCTTGGTCATCTCCAGAGCGTCGCCGGTAGCCCCTGCCGCGCCTGCGTATACGAACGCCTGATATTCCTCCGGTACCAGCTCGCTGTTGGCGCCAAAGCCGCCGGTCGCCAGGATCACAGACTTCGCCTGGATCGTATAGACAGCGGAATCGCTCTCCGCCTTCACGCCGGTCACCTTGCCGTCCTCTACCAGCAGTTCTGTCGCCGGAGTGCTTAAGTAAACCTCGCCGCCGGCTTCCTTCACATGCTCTAACAGGGTAGCGGTCACGCCGGCTCCCCGGCCTACGCCGGAGTAGGTGCGGCTGGTGGTGGGACGCTGGTACTCTACATTGGCTCCCTCCGGATCTACCAGCCAGTCAAATGCCTCGCCTACGGTATTGACGAAAATATCCACCGTGGGCTCATGGTTATAGCCGTGGCCGTTCTTCAGCAGATCTGCCCTCAGCTGCTCCGGGCTGTCCTCTACGCCGTCTTCCTTCAGCCACTTGCTCCCCGTAGCGGTGGTTCCCGCGCCGGCCATGGCGGAAGCGCCGCCTGCAAATGCCATCTTCTCCAGCAGGATCACGCTGGCTCCGTTCTGCAGGGTAGCCAAAGAAGCCGTCAGACCGGCTCCGCCTGCGCCTACCACAACGATATCGGTCTCCAGGGCGATCTCTTCCTTCTCGCCGGCCTCCTCAGCGACTGCGGCCGAATAATCCGCCACATCTAATCCGGCATTCTTGATCGCATCCTCCAGAGCCGCCCGGAATCCGTCGGACGTTACCGTCGCACCGGACACGGCGTTGACCGCTGTGGTCTGGTTCTTTAACGCCTGCTCGACCAGGGTGGGAAGAGCCTCCCCGCCGATGTTCTCCGTCTCCGTCTGTTCCACCACCTGGATGTCGGTGATCTTGGTTCCCTCCACGGTGATCTCCACGGTAATATCTCCATGGAAGCCGGCAGCCTTACCCGTATAGGTACCTCCCGCCTCCGTGGCCGCCTCGGTCACGGCCTCCGTTGTCTCTGGCGCCGCAGTGGTCGCAGCTGCTTCCGGCGCGCCGGATCCGCATGCAGTCACCACCATGGCAGACGCCATGAGAAGCGCCAATAAGCGTTTCTTCATAATACAGTTCCTCCTCTTTTCATGTTCTCCTGACAGATCAGAGTCTTTTTGAATATACCATGATTCCACGCTCCGCGCTACTGTCTGGCCCATCTTTTTCCAAGATCCTTTTTCCGGGATCTTTTTTCAGGATCTGGTTGCAGCATTTGGGCCGGATCCGGCTGCTCCTCTGTGCGCCGGGATCTTCTATGTACCGGAGAGGGCGCGCCCCCTCTCCGCTCGTTCCTTCCAGCCTTATCTCATCTTAAAGGTCGCGCACTGGGTCTGCTCCGCACGGCTGGCCCCGTCGCCGGAAATGTCGATGTTGTCCGCCTTGCACTTATGATCCTCATTGTAGACGCATTTCACAGCCTCGCAGGCGATCTCCAGACGGTTTTCCGGGGTCTTGAAAATGTTCTTGAACGACCCTTCCCGCTTCTCATCGAAGCTTCCGCAGCAGGTATCGCAGCTGTCGCAGGCTTCCTTTCCGTCTACGATGATCGCCTGCTTGCAGCACCGGGCGTCGCAGTTGTGGACACAGTTGGTTACGGTACACGCTAACTTAGTCATCATGAATGAATCCCTCCTTGAAAATGTGTGACGGATATTCCATCAGGGATAGTATTCCTTAGCTCAGCTCATTTTATCCCTGGATCCGGAAATGCGGGAACGTGTGGATCCAAACAGAGCCCGCTTGCTGCCCACTGGGGCACATTTTCCAGATATTTTCCAAATAAAGAAAAAGCGGCCGCTCCCCGGCATCCTGCCGGGAGAACGGCCGCCTGCTGAAATCCAGGCGTCAGCGATCACTTCTGTTCCTGTTTCACTTCCACTGCGCGTACTTCTCTGGAAGCGATCTCTTTTTTGATATCTTCGATAAAGGCGTCTAAGGATCTCTGGCCCTCGTCGCCTTTGAAGCGGCTGCGGACAGCGACTACGCCTTCCTCTTCCTCCTTCTGGCCTACCACCAGCATGTAGGGGATCTTGTTCTTCTGAGCTTCCCGAATCTTGTAGCCGATCTTCTCGGAACGGGTATCTAATTCTGCCCGGATGCCGGCCTCGTCCAGAGCCGCCTTCACCTTCTCGCCATACTCCATGTATTTGTCGGAAATGGGCAGCACCTTGACCTGTACCGGAGCCAGCCAGGTGGGGAAGGCCCCTGCAAAGTGCTCGATCAGGATGCCGATGAACCGCTCGATGGAACCGAAGGCTACCCGGTGGATCATGATCGGACGGTGCTTCTCCCCGTCTGCGCCAATGTACTCTAACTCAAACCGCTGGGGCAGCTGGAAGTCCAGCTGGATGGTGCCGCACTGCCAGGTCCGGCCGATGGCGTCTACCAGATGAAAGTCGATCTTCGGGCCGTAGAACGCGCCGTCGCCTTCATTGACCACATAGTCGATGCCCATCTCGTCTAAGGCGCTCCGCAAGCCGTCGGTAGCCATCTCCCAGTCCTCGTCGCTTCCCATGCTGTCCTCCGGCCGGGTGGACAGCTCTACATGGTACTGGAAGCCGAATAAGCTGTAAACGCTGTCGATCAGCTTCGCCACGCCCTTGATCTCGTCCTTGATCTGCTCCGGGGTCATGAAGATGTGGGCGTCATCCTGGGTAAAGCAGCGCACCCGCATCAGGCCGTGGAGCTGGCCGGATTTCTCATGACGGTGCACCAGACCCAGCTCGCCCATCCGCAGGGGCAGATCCCGGTAGGAACGGGGCTCGGAGGCGTACACCAGCACGCCGCCGGGGCAGTTCATGGGCTTCACCGCGTAATCCTGATCGTCGATCACGGTGGTGTACATATTGTCCTTGTAGTGATCCCAGTGGCCGGAGGTCTCCCACAGGCTGCGGTTTAAGATGATCGGGGTGGAGATCTCTACGTAGCCGGCTTTCTTGTGGATCTCTCTCCAGTAATCCAGCAGGGTGTTCTTCAGCACCATGCCCTTCGGCAGGAAGAAGGGGAAGCCCGGGCCAGCCTCGTGCATCATGAACAGGCCCAGCTCCTTGCCCAGCTTCCGGTGATCCCGCTTTTTGGCCTCCTCGATCATGGTCAGGTAGGCTTCCAGCTCTTCCTTCTTGGCAAATGCCGTTGCATACAGACGGGTCAGCATCTTGTTGTGCTCGTCGCCCCGCCAGTACGCGCCTGCGATGCTGGTCAGCTTATAGGCCTTGCCGATGTCCTTGGTGCTCATCAGGTGAGGACCGGCGCACAGATCGGTGAACTCGCCCTGCTTATAGAAGCTGATCTCCTCGCCCTCCGGCAGGTCCTCGATCAGCTCCACCTTGTACGGCTCATCCTTCTCCTTCATGAAGGCGATGGCTTCCTCTCTGGGCAGGGTGAACCGCTCGATGGGAAGGTTCTCCTTCACGATCTTCTTCATCTCCGCCTCAATCTTCTCCAGATCGTCCGCGGTGATCGGGGTCTCAAAATCAATGTCATAATAGAATCCGTCTGCGATGGACGGACCGATCGCCAGCTTCGCCGACGGGTACAGGCGCTTCACCGCCTGGGCCATCACATGGCTGGCAGAATGGCGCAGGGCCGCTAAGCCCTTCTCGTCCTTTGCGGTCAGGATGCTTAAGGTGCAGTCGTGGTCCAGAACGGTCCGCAGATCCGCGGTCTCCCCGTCCACTTCTCCCACACAGGCCACCCGGGCCAGTCCTTCGCTGAGATCCTTCGCCACGTCCAGGATGGACATGGGGCTTGCGTACTCTTTTACGCTTCCGTCTTTTAAGGTGATCTTCATGATGGTTCGCTCCATTTCTTTTTAAATCATTCTGAATAGTTCCTGCATTCTTTTGCGCACAGGGCGCATCCTCGCGGAGCCTTCTTGTTCCGTCAGAAGCCTGTCCTGATAATCGAGTAGGAGGGAGCGATTAACTCCCGTCCTCTCACAACACCGGACATAC
>DVLJ01000105.1 GCA_018715565.1 Candidatus Ventrimonas merdavium | reverse complement strand
GACTTATGCTGGCACATGTGCAATACTACCGCAATGAAAAGATCAAACCAATGATAGATGAAAAATATGGCAAAGGCGCTTCCGAGTTTTTCGCACAGGCAATCGAAGCCTTTTATAAACATCAGGAATCTGAAATTTGATGGATTACCCGCCGCCCACTGGCGGCGTCATCCGGCAGGAGATCCGAAACGGTTTCCTGCTTTTTCTTTGCCCGGAGGGCGGGAGATCGGGAAGATACGACCGTTAGATTACCACAATCTAGTGGACCGCTGGAGGCGGGACAGGGGCCTGTATTACACAGGCGCCCTCCGTCCCAGGACCGGCTCCATTTCCACCTGATGATAGCGGTAGGCGGAGATGAGGAAGCCCAGGAAGATCATATTGAAAAAGAGGCTGATGCGTCCCTCGGAGACCAGCGGCAGGGTAGGAAAGGAAGCGTACTGGTGCCCGAAATTGCCGAGGACGTAGAGGACTGTCTGCCACAGCAGGCATTGTCCGCAGACCATGGCAAGGCCGTAGGCCAGGCGGCCCCCAATGTGCCGGATACAGCGAAACAGCAGCAGATAAAACAGGGCGATCACGCCGCACAGGGCCAGTCCCGCAGCCCATCCGTACTGGAGGATCAGGACGGCGATCACATAGTTATTGTGATAGTGCTGAGGCAGAATGTCCCACAAGGTCACGGTCTCTTCCGTGAAATGAATGTATCTGGGATGGCCGCCTGCTTCCCGGATGCGCTTCACTTCTGCCTCAAATGCCTTTTGTTCCTGTTCGGAAGAAAGTCCCACAGCAGAGATCCCGATCTGCAGCGGGTCCCGGGATGCGAAATACCAGGCGCCGGTCCCGTAGTCCATCAGCTCCGCCTGGGTCAGCTGGATGCCGCCAAGCAGAGGCGTTCGGGATAAAAGGTCCTGGATCAGGATGCTGTTGTAGCTGTCATCCCAGGTGCAGTGCACGCGGGTGTCCGGGAACAGAAATTCCTGGATATACTGAGGCGCTGACAGGACTGTGCTGCTTCCCATGAGAAGAAACGCGGCCAGAGAGACTGCGTACAGCCGGAGCTTTCTGAAAGAAAAGCAGTCCCGGCGGATCAGCAGGCAGACCGTGACAAACAGGCTGAGCAGAGCAGCCACGGAAGCGCTCTGCATGCCGTAATCGGGGCAGAGCATCTGGAACAGAAGCCAGAACCCAGCCAGCCCGAGAACCGATGTCATCAGAGCTTTTCCCGTATGACGGAACCGATAGAGGATCAGGATCCCCACAGGAGCGATCAGCAGCCGTGCAAAATGCTGGTAGCCGGGATTATTGAGCAGGCGGCTATAGAAAAGCCCGTGGGCCGCCAGAAACCGTCCCAGTAAGTTCAGCACCAGGAACGCCGCCGCCGCAAGGAGGGGAAGCCTCCAGTGGCGGACGAAAAGGGGATAGCCTTTCCAAACGACCAGCAGGAAAAACAGGAACCCTGGCAGGTAGTAGAGGAAGCCTCCGGCAGACTGTTCCGGAGACCATTGGAAAAAGCCGGAAAACAGCATGCCGAGGCCCAGCATCAGGGCGGAAAGGAGCAGGAGCCCAGGGCAGGGGCAGAGCTGGTGGGCGGCGTTTAACTCTGTTCCGATGGAAATGGCGTCGCCCATGTCCTGGACGGCCTGGATGCGGGCCTGCTCCTGGGACATGCCCTGGGAAACGTAGGCATCGGCCCGGTCTTCGATATGGTCCTGCAGCTCTGCCTGGATCGCAGGCCGGAGGGGGCGGTAGGAAATCTGGTCGGCGACGTCCTCCAGAAACCGGGAGACGGCCTGTGGGCTGTTTTTATATAAATCCTTACTCAAATGCCACACCTCCTGCTGCGGGCAGAGCCTGCCCCATGATCTGATTGACTGCGGTTTCGTAGGTCTGCCATTCCTGCAGCTTCTCGTTCAGGAGCCGCTTTCCTTGTTCGGTGATCTGATAGTATTTGCGGAGACGGCCATTTTCCGCGGTCTGCTGGAAGCTGGTCACAGCGCCCTGATGCTCCAGGGTGTGCAGGACCGGGTAGAGAGTGCCCTCCTGAAGGCGGAAGACGTTCTGGCTCTGCTGTTCTAGCTGGCGGATGATCTGGTAGCCGTACATGCTTTCTTGGGCCAGAAGCTTTAGCACCAGCATGGAGGTGCCAAGGGCCATGTAGCGTTTGTCCATAGGGAAATCCTCCTTTTCTGAAAATGGGAACGGGCGTCCGCAAGACCATCCCCGTTTTTAGGAAAGCCGTGGCCGAACGGATGCCAGATGAAGGGGATCATTGTTTCAAATAGGGATCATTGTTCCATAAAAACATTATACATAGAATATCTAGGCATGTCAATCAGATACTTAGATAATCTATGTATTAATCTGGAGGTTTGTCCCTCTATTGAACCGGCCGGGGCCCTGTGGTAGAATAGAGGTATTCTGATCGTGCAGTGGATGGAGGCGGGGATTTCAAACATGAGGTGGGTGAAAAAAGGGTTCTTTTTGCTGCTGTTATGCTCCCCGGTATACAGGCTATGGGTGTGTATCGGCGAGCTTCATGCCCTTGCGGTTATGGACCGGCAGAAGGATATCCTGGCTTCCAGTAAATTTGTTTTTACTTATGGGACGGAGGAGGAATGGCGCTGTTACGGGGCGGAAAATGTGGAGACAAGTTTTGAGTATGGAGAACGGTTCCTTTTCTTTCCTGATTATAAGGCGTATTATCAGATCGATGATAAGCATGATGATATCTTGGGAGGGGTCACTGAGAAAAGGACTGGCGAGGAAGAATTAACGATAGAGGTAAGCTATGGAGAGACATGTTCTTTGTTTTCTTCCGAATTGAGCAGATGTGATTTTCGGTTATATGATCTATCCTGTGGGATCGTTGGGGAAGATGTGAGATACCGGGATGGAGCCGCGACAGTGGCGGAAGGAATTTCCGTGGATCGCCGCTTGCTGGAAGAGGGGTGTGAACAACTGGCAGCCTGCATCGGTCATTTTGAGGAAACCGCAGCCAGGATGTATCCTCAGGTCTATCAGGAGCAATGGAACGAGCGGACAGAGAAAATGATCAGAGCAGTCTTTTGGGTGTTCTTATGTCTTGCGGTATGGCGGATAAGTGATTCCCTAGGGGCGGTTAAGATGATCGCAGGCCCTGGGGCAGATCGAAAGGAGCTGTCGTTTGCGGAGCTGACAGATCGGTTGACGGAACTGGGGATCGGCGGGATCACGGACGAGGTGGTCAGCCGGATGGAAGAAAGGTATGCAAAGCTTCCGGAGCATCTGATCTTTGATAAAACGGCGGCGCTCCTGGTCCATGCGGGCTATGGCGGGCATAGAGCGGAGAGCGGGGGACAGTCCTATTCCGGCGGCGGAGTGTACTGCTTTGATGTGGGAGCCTTTGACAGGGAGAGGATGTATACGGATTTTCTGAACGGGATTTCTGCCCTGGGTGGGGAGGAACTGATGTTTACCAACATCGCGGAGGATCTGGACGGGGTGGACTGGGCGTATGGGATCGGAACGCGGACGGTGGGATTTGACTGGAACGGCGTCCGGTATACGCTGACGGCAGCGCACAGGGATGGCTGGTTTGACAGCTCTGTGGCCGACCAGCTGAATAAGATCATCATCGGGCAGGATACGGGAAAGCGGCTGTTTTTTGCAAGCGGCGGGGAGCAGGTGTGATAAAATGAAACTATCTTTTGAGATTTTGGAAAGGAGTGGGGGTGACGGCATGGAAGGACCGCTGTGCAGCGCGGGTCTGGTGTTTTTGTATCTGGCAGGGATCGTTGAGGACGAAATGATTTATGTCCGTTCCGTGAACAGTTATCAATACCCATTTTGCTTTGCGGAGCGGGTGCGCAAAGAGCAGGAAATCCTGGCAGGCGAGGAGGCGGTGGGTTTTTTTTGCGTGATCGGGGAACCGGAGCGGGCGGAGGCGGTTTGCGGGCATGTGCAGAGGCAGATCCAGGAGCGGTTCGGGCAGCTCCTTCGGGAGGAACCGGTTTCCTGCTGTAGGACGGGGGACCTTTTGCTGGATGGTTTTACAAAAGCCGTGCTCTCCGAAGTCCATCGGGACGAGGAAATCCGTTTCCCCAGAGGCGGCAGTATGGAAAGCCAGGAGGCAGGATGGGCTATGCACTGGATTTGGGCCGGAGAATCGCCGGATGATCTCCGACATGAACTGGTGGAAGCAGTCTTCTCGGTCTGGGAGGAAAAGGAGCGCCCGTTTGTGGCGGGGAAGCAGCTGATGATCCAGTCATTTCTGATGCGGGATTTAAATGGCCGGCGTATCATCGGCGCGCTCCCGGAGGCAGAAGACGGTTCCTGGAACCTGGTGCTGGAAGGAGGGTTTCTTGTCCGTCTGGGATGTCGGCTGCCGTATATACGGGAACCTTTGAAATCCTCTCAGCTGGGGCGATTTTCCGTGCGGGAGATCAACGGGATCCTGGAGAATCCGGTGGCGGCGTATGGCGTCTGCTACAGTCCTCAGGAGGTGTATGACCAGTGGCACAAAGTATTTTTATACTGTGCGGCGGTGGCGAAACAGGACTGGACGTTGGAGCTGGATCAGCTGGTCCGGATCTATGAACGATTTTTGGAGTTTTTGGGAACCTATATCTGTGAGCAGATCCCGGCAGAGACATTCATCCCGCGTGAGCTGTACCACCAGGCTTTGGGCAAACAGGTGCGTGAGGTCCAGGATTATTTAAAGGGGCGAGAAGAGATCGCCCTGTCCAAGGATCTGTTAATGCTGTTAAACAGCCGGTTCAGCTATCTGCCATATTGTATGGAGCTGTTTCGGGAGCCAGACGCAGGCTCTGGGGAAGTGGGAGATGTGGAGTTTGACCGGGATCGTTTGCTGGAGATGCTGAAGTCCTCGGAGGAAGGAAGTACATTTGAAAAAGGTGTGAAGCTGGAAACAATCGCTGAGTATGTGATTTCCTGCATAGATGGGCTAAGGATCTGCGGGAAACGGATCTGGGCGGGGTTTCAGGAGATTGATCTCAGCGTGGTCAATGTATCCTTGGACAACTAGCTCTGGGAAATGGGCGCATATTTCCTTGTCGAGTGCAAGAACTGGAAGAGCCGGGTGGATATCTCGGTGATTCGAGGGCTGGCGCACATTTCGGCCATGAAAGGCAACCGTGCGGTGCTGCTTTTTGCCGGAAACGGTGCGACAGATCAGGCCGAGCAGGAGATCCGGCGGGCAGTTGGGAACGATATCCACATCTTGTGTATTACCAAAGAGGATCTGGCTAAGCTGGGAACGAAGGAAGACTGCAGGGCACTGTTGGAAGAAAAATGGAAGGCGCTGCAGGAGTATGCGGATGGAGGGATTCCCGTCTGAAGCAATTGAAATAGGGCTACCGCAATCCCACTGGCTTTAGACGGTGGGTTAAGGTAGCTGAAAGTAGTGGCTTGTGATATACTTACGTTATGGGGACGTGGAAATCAAAAAACAGGCACAAGTATTTATTACAATATCATATTATT
>DVLJ01000104.1 GCA_018715565.1 Candidatus Ventrimonas merdavium | reverse complement strand
CCTAATTACAGCAAGAGAGCAAGAGAAGATAAGGAGGGGGATCGGGATGACGAAAGAAGGAAAGATGATCTTAGAACGATTGGATAAGATGAATGCCAAAATTACAGATATCCAGCTGACGTTGGAAAGTGAGTTAAGGCGTGTAAAAGAGCGGCTGGATTCTATCGCGTGATAAAGAATGTGCGAGCGCCGTTAGGTGACGGAGCCCAGAATATCAGGAGGAACCATTTTATGGAAAAGATCACCAGTTTTACCATCGATCATTTAAGGCTGCTGCCCGGCGTGTATGTATCCCGGAAGGACCAGGCGGGAGATGCGGTCATCACTACCTTTGACCTGCGCATGACCCGGCCGAACTATGAGCCGGTGATGAATACGGCGGAGATGCACACCATCGAGCATCTGGGCGCCACCTTT
Source organism: Candidatus Ventrimonas merdavium (assembly GCA_018715565.1). Lineage (GTDB taxonomy): Bacteria > Bacillota > Clostridia > Lachnospirales > Lachnospiraceae > Brotaphodocola > Brotaphodocola merdavium. The sequence goes on along the minus strand of DVLJ01000104.1, from coordinate 10,811 downwards.
TTGCGGAACCATCCGGAGTACGGGGCGAAGACCATTTATTTTGGCCCCATGGGCTGCCGGACCGGGTTTTACCTGCTCCTGGCCGGAGATTATGCCTCCCAGGATATCGTGCCTCTGATGCGGGAGATGTTCACCTTCATCCGGGACTTCGAGGGAGAGGTACCGGGAGCCTGCGCCAAGGACTGCGGCAACTACCTGGATATGAACCTGGGGATGGCCAAGTACCTGGCGGACCGGTATCTGCGGGACGTGCTGGATCACATCGGGCCGGAACGGCTGGTGTATCCGGAGTAGGGGAGAGAATTTGACAAGCTAACAGTTGGTATGGCAAGGACAGCCGTCCTGGCCGGGGGAATCCCGGCGGGGCGGCTGTTTTCTGTGACGGGAAAATATTTGGCACTGCTGCGTGAATGGAGCATGGCATTGCCGGAGGATGTGGCATGGTATCTGACATTGCGAGGATCATCGCCAGCAGGGCGGCCTTCGCACCGTCAACACGGCGGACGCCGTATTATTCTCTGGATGGAGTTCCTGGTCCAGGGAGTAGGCAGCCGCGGTGTTTTCCAGGACTCCGCAGAAGCAGGGATCGATCCGGCCGGTGATGCGGAGGATGACGGACGCGCCGGGGGCCAGATCGCCGGCGGCGTAGCTTCCCCGCCAGGGCTGGGGCTGGCTTTGGCTGCCGCCGTTTACTACGGACACGCAGGCGCCGGTCAGGGCGGGGGACAGGGGATCCACGATCACGGCCTGCCGGGCGGTATCCGGTCCTGCGTTGGTCAGGATCAGGGTATAGGAAGCACAGTCTCCCGGGAACAGGAAGGCTGGGGAAACGGTTTTCTGCAGCTGTAAGTCCACGCCGCTTTCAGTGGGCGGCTGCACCAGCACGGTCACCATATTGGAGGCTGTCTCGTAAGCGCCGGGGATGCCGCCTGGCACCGGCGTGTAGGCGTACTGGAAGAACGCCTGGTTGGAGACTGGGTTCGGTTCCGGGAGAGAGGACACTACGGCGGAGAAGGAGATGGTGACCGTCTGGCCGCCTGGCAGATCCGGCAGGGAAAAGCCGGCGTTTGGGTCCGCGGTTCCGGCCGCTTCCCCGTTGATCTCCACGGAGCCGGGGAGGAAGGAAAGCCCGGCGGGCACCGGATCCCGGAAGCAGAGACCGGTCAGGGGACTTTCGCAGGGATTGGAGAGGGTGACGGTAAAGGTCACCGTATCGCCCACGGCAGCAGTAGAGGAATCCACCGTCTTCTGGGGGACAAAGGTGGGGATCTGGATCTCATTTAAGGAAATGTCGTCGATGGCGTAGTCATTTCCGATGACCTCCGGTCCCTCGCTTAAGAATTCCACGGTCAGGCTGGTGTTGTTCCGGGAATTGAACACGCTGCCGATCTGTTTCCACTGGGGCGCCGCAGGGCTGACCGGGATCTCCGTCCCCAGGGTGGCGCTGTACAGGATACTGCCGTCCTGGGCGGTCACCCGTACGCCCAGCCGGGGATCCGGATAGCCGCCTACCCTAAACAGGTTCAGGATCCAGGCGGTGAACAGATAGCTGGTGTTCGGCGTTACGGTCACCTGTTCCCGGAAAAAAACGGCTCCCGGGTTATACCCATTGACGACCATCATCCGGCCGGTCTCATTGCCGGCGGTGTGGTCCGCGATCCGCCACCAGGCTCCGATGGCTTCGCTTAAGGCATTGTTCATGATATTCTGTACCGTGTATTCCCCGCCGAAGGGCGTGTAGACCTCCGGATCCGGGAGCACATAGGTGAAGTCCGGCGTTACCCCTGGGTAGGGCTCGGCGGGGGCGCCGGTGTTGGCCGGGGTCCCGGCTGGGAAGGTGCCGAAGGTGCCGCCGTCCGCCGCCTGGATCAGATTTTCACCGGATATGACGGCGCAGGGATCTAAGCTGGTCTGGATCGGCGTGTAGATCACCGGGCCGTCGAAAAAGTACAGGTTGGACAGGTCTGCCCCGGATACGGTGAGCAGGAGGGTATCCGGAGTGAGGGAATCTAAATGGTTGGCCCCGGCCGGGGGATCGATCGCCAGGGACAGGGGCGGATCCATCCCCTCGGGGACAGGGCCGGACACCGCATTGGCGAAGCTGCCGGGAGAGGGCACGCCGTCCTGCTGACCGTAGGATTCCACCAGCCGGTAAGAGCCGGCCGGGACATTGGTGAAGAGAAAGGTCCCGTCGGACGCGGTCAGCACGGTCAGCCGGCTGCCGCCAGACAGATCCTGGAGCACTACAGGGACGCTGGCGATACCGGTATCGCCGGAGGTCAGGGATGCGCTCCGGTCCCGGTCAAAGATGACGCGGCCTGATAGAGTTGCCATAAAAAGTTCCTCCTATTATGGGCTGGGATCCGGGCCGCCGGGCTGGATCTGACGCAGGCAGGAGCCGGGATCCCCTTCTTTTCTTACTATATGCGGAGAGGGGGACGAGGGTGCAGGCGGGGGAGGCTGGGAACTGTGGGGCAGGGAAATCTGAGACCGGGGAATCTGAGACCGGGGAATCTGAGACTGGAAAATTTCTGGTTTTCCTGCTGTACAGCCTGCGTCCGGTTGTGGTATGATGGGGATGCGGCAACGTGAATGATTTGGAATATAAGGAGAATCCTTTTATGCATGATGATATTTACCAGATGTATTTGGAAGAGATCGGCGGGCTTTCTGCCTGCACGCCGAAGGAGGAGCAGGAGCTCCTTGCCCGCATCCGCGGAGGAGAGGAGAGCGCCCGGGCCAGGCTTTTGGAGGGGACGCTAGGCTTTATCACCGAGCTGGCCAGAGGGTATCAGGACCGGGGACTGCCCCTGCTGGACCTGGTGCAGGAGGCGAACCTGGCGCTGATGATGGCGGTGAACGAGGCGGCAGTCGGAATGGAACTGGAGGCTGGAGGCGGTGCAGCAGCCGGGATGATGCCGGAGGGTACAGACAGCGCGGCGGCCGGGATGGCGCCGGATCCGGCAGAGGGGGCGCAGGCCCTGACCCCGTTCCGTGCGCTGGTGAAGGCGCAGGTGATCCAGGCTCTGGAGGCGGCGCTGGAGGAGCAGAAGGTGTCGGAGCAGGTGGGCGAAGAGCTCCTGGCCCGGGTCAACGTGCTCCAGGAGGTGTCCCGCCGGATGGCCGAGGAGCTGGGACGGGAAGCCACGGTGGCGGAGCTGGCCGAGAAGATGAAGATGACCGAGGACGAGATCAAGGACATCATGAAGCTGACCTTAGACGCCATGAGCGTCAGCCCGGATGCGGAGGTGTAAGCGGAAGGTATCTGGGAATAAATTAGTTTCAATAATAAATACCATAAGATATATTAATTTTATTTATAATATATTTTATGGTATATTTTATGCAGAGAAGTCAGGTGCTGACTTTGCTGTTTCAAAAGGAACCGTGATGATCGCGCAAACGATTCAGGAGGGATACCATGAGCGTAAAGAGAGTGTATGTAGAAAAGAAACCGGAATTTGCCGTAAAAGCAGGGGAATTGCGGGATGAGATCAGCAATTATCTCCATTTGGACGCCGTGACCGGCGTGCGGGTGCTGATCCGTTACGATATTGAGAATCTGTCGGAGGAGACTTATCTTCGGGCGCTGCCCACGATCTTTTCCGAGCCGCCGGTGGATCTGGTGTATGAGGAGGATTTCCCCAGAGAGGAGACCGACGCGGTATTTTCCGTGGAGTACCTGCCGGGACAGTTTGACCAGCGGGCGGACTCTGCGGAGCAGTGTGTGAAATTGTTAAAGGAGAGCGAGGAGCCGGTGATCCGTACCGCCACCACCTATGTGCTGTCCGGCGGACTGACGGAAGAGCAGGTGGCTGCGGTCAAGAGCTTCTGCATCAACCCGGTGGATTCCAGAGAGGCTGCGGGAGCAAAGCCGGAGACCCTGGTGACTGTATTTGAGACCCCGGCGGACGTGGCGGTATTTGAAGGCTTTGCCGGACTGGCGGAGGCGGAGTTAAAGGCCCTTTATGACTCCCTGAACCTGGCGATGACCTTCCAGGATTTCAAGCATATCCAGAACTACTATGCCGGCGAGGAGCATCGGGACCCGACCGTAACGGAGATCCGGGTGCTGGACACCTACTGGTCCGACCACTGCCGCCACACCACCTTCTCTACCGAGTTAAAGGATGTGACCATTACCGACGGCGCGTACAAGGCTCCCATTGAGGCCACCTATCAGCAGTATCTGGCGGACCGGGAAGTGATCTACAAGGGCCGGGACGATAAGTTCGTATGCCTGATGGATCTGGCCCTGATGGCCATGAAAAAGCTGCGGGCCGAGGGCAAGCTGGAGGATCTGGAGGTTTCCGACGAGATCAACGCCTGCAGCATCGTGGTGCCGGTGGAGATCGACGGGGTGACCGAGGAGTGGCTGGTGAATTTTAAAAATGAGACCCACAACCATCCCACAGAGATCGAGCCCTTCGGCGGCGCGGCTACCTGTCTGGGCGGGGCGATCCGGGATCCCCTTTCCGGACGTACCTATGTGTACCAGGCCATGCGCGTCACCGGCGCGGCAGATCCCACCCGGCCTCTGTCTGAGACCTTAAAGGGCAAGCTGCCCCAGAGAAAGCTGGTGAATGGAGCGGCCAGCGGCTACAGCTCCTACGGCAACCAGATCGGTCTGGCTACCGGCTATGTAAAAGAAATCTATCATCCCAACTATGCGGCAAAGCGCATGGAGATCGGCGCAGTCATGGGCGCGGCTCCCAGAAAGGACGTAAAGCGTCTGACCTCGGATCCGGGGGATGTGATCGTACTTTTAGGCGGCCGGACCGGCCGGGACGGCATCGGCGGCGCCACCGGTTCCTCTAAGGTACATACCGAGGCTTCCATTGAGGTCTGCGGCGCAGAGGTGCAGAAGGGCAACGCTCCCACCGAGCGGAAACTGCAGCGCCTGTTCCGCCGCCCCGAGGTGTCCAGCCTGATCAAGAAATGCAACGACTTCGGCGCAGGCGGCGTGTCCGTAGCCATCGGCGAGCTGGCAGCCGGCCTTAAGATCGATCTGGACAAGGTCCCGAAAAAGTACGCAGGACTGGACGGCACGGAGATCGCCATTTCCGAGTCCCAGGAGCGGATGGCCGTGGTGCTGGATCCGGCGGATGTGGAGCAGTTTTTGGCATACTCGGAGGAGGAAAACTTAGAGGCAACTCCCGTAGCCGTGGTAACCGAATCTCCTCGTCTGGTGATGCACTGGCGGGGCAATACTATCGTAGACATCAGCCGGGCATTCCTGGATACCAACGGCGCTCATCAGGAGGCAGCCGTGGTCCTGGAGACTCCGGCAGAGGAAGGCAATCCCTTCGCCCGCAGAGAGGTGGGGGATGTGAAATCCGCATGGCTGTCTACCCTGGCCGACTTAAATGTCTGCTCCCAGAAGGGCCTGGTGGAGATGTTCGACGGCTCCATCGGCGCAGGCTCCGTGTTCATGCCTTACGGCGGAAAATATCAGCTGACCGAGACCCAGGCCATGGTAGCCAAGCTGCCGGTGCTGAAGGGCAAGACCGACACCGTGACCATGATGAGCTACGGCTTTGATCCCTATCTGTCCAGCTGGAGCCCGTACCACGGCGCGGTTTACGCAGTGGTTTCCTCCGTGGCCAAGATCATTGCCTGCGGCGGTGATTTCCGGAAGATCCGGTTCACCTTCCAGGAATATTTCAAGCGGATGACCGAGGACGCCGCCCGCTGGGGCGCTCCTTTTGCGGCCCTGCTTGGCGCGTACAACGCCCAGTTAGGCTTCGGCCTGCCGTCTATCGGCGGCAAGGACAGCATGTCCGGCACCTTTAACGACGAACAGCACGGGGAGATCAACGTACCGCCGACCCTGGTATCCTTTGCGGTGGATGTGGCCAGCAGCAAGAACGTGATCACGCCGGAGCTGAAAAAAGCAGGCAATAAGCTGGTAGTATTCCGCATGGAGCGGGATCAGTACGATCTGCCGGTATACGAGCGGCTCCTGGCTGGCTATGAGAAGCTCCAGGAGGATATCCAGGCCGGGCGTGTGATCTCCGCCTACGCGGTAGAGCGCCACGGACTGGCGGAGGCGGTGAGCAAGATGGCCTTCGGAAACCGTCTGGGTGTGAAGATCGAGCACAATGTAGACCCGAGAGACTTCTTCAAGGCAGGCTGGGGCGACATCGTGTGCGAGGTTCCCGACGGCATGGTAGGACAGCTGGCCATGACCTACACCGTGATCGGTGAGGTGACCGATAAGGGCGTTCTGGAATATGGTCCGGTGACCATTTCCATGGACGAGGCGTTAGGCAGCTGGACCGGGACTTTGGAAAAGGTATTCCCCACCCAGTCCGGCGTGAAGCAGGAACCGGTGGAGGACAAGGTATTTACGGCAGACAGCATCCATGTATGCACCCATAAGATCGGACAGCCCACCGTGTTCATCCCCGTATTCCCGGGCACCAACTGCGAATACGACAGCACCAAAGCCTTTGAGCGGGCTGGCGCTAAGGTGGTGACCAGGGTATTTAAGAACCTGACGGCGGAGCATATCCGGGAGTCGGTAGAGGCGTATCAGCAGGAGATCGCAAAGGCCCAGATCGTGATGTTCCCTGGCGGCTTTTCCGCAGGCGACGAGCCGGAGGGCAGCGCGAAGTTCTTCGCTACTGTATTCCGCAACCAGGTGATTAAGGAAGAGATCGAGAAGCTGTTAAATGAGCGGGACGGTCTGATGCTCGGCATCTGCAACGGCTTCCAGGCCCTGATCAAGCTGGGGCTGGTGCCGGAGGGCAAGATCGTGGAGCAGAGACCGGATTCCCCCACCCTGGCCATGAACACCATCGGACGGCACATTTCCAAGATGGTGTACACCAAGGTGGTGACCAACAAGTCCCCGTGGCTGGCTGGAGCAGAGTTAGGCGGCGTGTACTGCAACCCGGCGTCTCACGGCGAGGGACGGTTCGTGGCCAACGACGAATGGCTGAAGAAGCTGTTTGAAAACGGCCAGGTAGCCACCCAGTACGTGGACGATCAGGGACGGCCCACCATGGACGAGTTCTGGAACCCCAACGGCTCCTACATGGCCATCGAGGGCATCACCAGCCCGGACGGCCGGATCCTGGGCAAGATGGCCCACTCCGAGCGGCGGGGCGATTCTGTGGCTGTGAACATCTATGGCGAGCAGGATATGAAGATCTTTGAGAGCGGAGTGAAGTATTTCCTGTAAAATAATAAAGCAGAAGCATCGGGACAGTACCGTTCCGGTGCTTCTGCTTTTTTAAGGGGGAGTTATGGTTGGGCTAGTTTGTGCATCAAAGTCATGGTGGCCGGATACAGCTGATCGTAGATTGCCCGGTCTGATGAACTTTACCGCTTGCGCCCTCTGACCGGATATGATAGAATAAAGACAAAAATTAAAAAGTATCTTTATTTGTGCAAAGGGGGGAGTGACGGGATGCCGAAGGTGGCTTATTCTGAGGAGGACCGGGAGCGTATCCGGACTGCGCTGATCACGGTTGGGCTTGACCTGATGGCAAAGCAGGGCATCCAGCATACGACCGTAGAGCAGATCTATAAAACCGTTGGTATCTCGCGGACCTTTTTTTACTCGTTCTTCCCAACGAAGGAAGATCTGGTGGTGGAGACGCTGTACTGGCAGCAGCCGAAGATCCTGGCGTATGTCCGAAGGCTGATGGCCGATCCGGCTTTGAGCTGGCGCGACGCCGTGAAGCAATTTCTCCACGCCTGCTGTTACGGAGAGCGGAATGGGATCGCTGTTTTGACGCTGGAAGAGCAGCAGCTTCTGTTCAAGCGCCTGTCTGAAGAAAGCTGCCGGATATTCCGCCAGAAGCAATTCCGGCTTTTTCAGGAGATTTTAGAAGGCTTCGGGGTAAAGACGGACGAAAAAACGGTCTGGCTGTTTACTAATTTAAGTCTGGCCGTGATGGTCATACGCAGAGCCCTTCCCGATACCCTCCCCTTGCTGGTTTCGGAAGCGGTCGATGAGACTGTGGATTTTCAGATCGATGCGATCGTGGATGCCCTGGAAAAGCGGAAAAAAGCTTCCGGGGCCGATATGCTGGGATAACGGATATCCGCCTGGATCGTGTGCTGCTGCATGTGCTGCAGCGTTTGATATAGGCGGATGTTCCTTTAACCAAAATAAAGACAAATTAACCAATTTGAACTTATTTTAGGAGGAAAAGATCATGGGATTGTTTAGCAAGCTGTTCAAGGGACCGGAGATCGATATGGAGAAGAGCCGTGCAAACGCGGCGAAAATGCGCGCTTTGTTTGACCAGGCAGTGAAGGATGGGGACGATTACCGGCTGATCTTCGGATATACCGAGGATGTGAGCCGCTTCAACTATGGATTTGTCCATGGGAGCAAAACGAAGATCGGGAATCTGATCGTCGGCTGGAACGAGGCCAGTGAGACGATCGTGGTCGTTCCCACAGTCCCCGACCTTTCCGGCTGCGGCGATCCGACCTATTATCGCCGTCCGGAGATCCTGAAGGCGTACCGGAACAAGTATCCTACCGATGCGTTTATCATTTACCCGGATCGAAAAGGGTATATCGGGATCAACGCCTATGACTGGCTGGAGGATGAGAAGCTGTATGTTTATGTATCCCAGGAGGAAGAGCTGGCCGCGTTTACAGACTTCTTTATGAACCGGTTCGCAAAAAAGTGAGATAGAAAAGACCGGGAGCGGCACGCCGGGGCGTGAAAAAATCCCATCGGGATCAGGGGATGCCCTGAGTCCCGATGGGATTTTGCTGTTTTACAGGAGCTGCGTCCCAGGAAGCAAACCGGTTCTCCAGGGATGCGCGCCTGGCGTCTTACAGCTTCTGCCACAGATTCTCATAAAATTCCTCTACGGCATCGTCAATGGCCCCGCCGGAGTGTTCCAGCAGCTCCAGATATTCCTTGACCACTTCCGCGGTATGGCTGTCCGGATGGGCGTCTGCAAAATTGGTGTAGGAATCCAGCAGAAGGGGAGCGATGCGGGTGCCCTCGTCGTTGAGATACTGACTGGGGGTCTGCATGTTCTTGCTGTAGCCTCCGGCGATGGCAGCGTTCATCCGCTCCTCATAAAGCTCTGCGGCGATCGGGGCGGTGATGCCGTCTGGATACAGGTTTTTCTGCTCCTCGAACTGCAGGGCACGCTCCAGGAGCTCTGGGATGGGAGCCATGATGATGCCGTCGGCTGACACCGGATTCTGGTATTCCTGTTCCATGATCGCGATGAAATGGTTCATGTCCTCCGGCAGCCACTCCGCGCTGGGAGCAAGCCTGGAAAAGTCGATCTCTGTCAGGTCGTCAGTCATGCGGCACAGGCCAAGGATATAATCCTCCTTGTCTATCTCACTGGCTCCGGCGATATGCTGGTTGATGTAATCCATGACAGCATCCGGGTCCCCCTGCATCAGCAGATCGTAAAAGGGATCGGCGGAGGGATCGGAGGAAGCTCCGTTCTCAGCTGAGGCGGAGGATCCGTTCTGGCCAGCTGAGGTCTGTGCGGCGGAGGGATCGGACATGGCCGTTGTGGGGGTGCTGCCGGTCTGGAAGGAACAGCCGGCCGCCGCCAGGGCAAAGGCTGCCGCTCCGATGCAGAGAGCCAGGGCTTTTGTATTCGTTTTCTTCATAATGTGCCTCCTTAAGGGTCTATTTTAGGGGATACATGAGATAAGACGGAGAAGCCTGGAAAAAAGTTGCAGGGATACGAAAAAATTTTTTTCAGGAAATCTGAAAGAAAACTGTAAGGCAATTTAAGGGAATCGTTCTTGCAGTCTGGGGAGAAGATAGGTATGATAAGAGGGTATATTTGGGAGAGAACCCACCAGAAGACAGACCCAGATTGGAGGCAGGATATGAGACTTAGATGGAAATTACTTTCCCTGTGCTGTGCGGCAGCCCTGGCAGCCGGCTTTGGCGGCCTGGGGGCGGGAACGGCTTATGCGGATACGGGAAATACAGCGGGAGCAGCGGCAGGAACAGCTGCGGACGGAGCGGCAGAGGCAGGAACGGGGAGCGGAGCCGCGGCGGAGACGATCCCGGCGAAGACGGCGCCTACGGAGTTTGCCCATATCTACGAGTGCTATATCTCCGGGGATCAGGTGGTGCTGGACGGGCAGATGGAAGGGACGTTTTCTGATCCGAACTACTACGACAACTACCTGTACCTGTTTGAGCAGAAGCCCTACCAGCGGAGCCTGGAGGGGCGCAGCGACTACATCGGCTGGATCACCAAGGGGGACGCCCTGCATTTTTCTGTTCCGTTAAACCACGGGACGGCGGAGGACCGGCTGTATTCCAGCTTTGTGGTGGCGGTGTACGACGGGAACGAATATATCCAGGTCAGCAACGAGGCCTATGTGACCAATCCGGAGGCGGTGGCCCGCTACAACGATCCGTATAAGGACGGACAGACGAAGAAGGGGCTGCTGATCCAGACGACGCCGGACATGGTGGCGGATGCGTTTGAGCTGGGTGTGAACCATGTGATCGTGAACATCCCCTTCAGCCATATCCTGGGGAGCGGCATTGATTTTACCTATGATGGGAAGACCTATCATTTCAGCAAGGACGTGCTGGCGGTGTACGACGATACCATCCGCCGGATGTCCGAGAAGAATATGACGGTGACTGCGGTGATCTTAAACGACTGGAACGACAGCACGCCCCAGCTTTACTATCCGGGAGTGACCAGGCAGCCTGCCGGTACGGCCAATTATTACGGCTTCCACGTAGCCACGGAGGACGGCTATGAGACGCTGCGGGCGATCGCCGCATTCCTGGCGGACCGCTACAGCAGCCTCCAGTCTCCTTATGGCCGGGTGTCCAACTG
>DVLJ01000103.1 GCA_018715565.1 Candidatus Ventrimonas merdavium | reverse complement strand
TCGCTCCAGGATCACCCCATGGGCGATGCCGGGGATGCTCTGCCCCTCGTTGTAGCTGACGGTAGAGAGCAGCGCACCGGTGGGCACGAACAGGATCCGCTTCCACTCCTGCCGCAGGAGGGCGGGCAGCAGCCGGGCGCACAGAGTCACCGCCGCACAGCCGCATCCGCTTCCTCCGGCGTGAGTATCCTGCTTCTTCCGGTCGTAGATCTCCAGCCCACAGTCCAGATGCTTTTCCGACAGATCCACCCCGTCCTGGCGGAGGAAATCCAGCAGAGCCTTCTGCCCCACCTCTCCCAGGTCTCCGGTGATGATCTTGTCATAATGCCGCTCATCCACTCCCAAGTCCTCAAAATTCCGGCGGATGGTATCCCAGGCCGCCGGGGCCATGGCCGCGCCCATGTTCATGGAATCCCGCGCCCCCAGATCCACCATCCGTCCGGTGGTGATCCCGGCGATGCGCACGCCGCTTCCGCCGCCCGCTCCGCTGCCACACGCTCCGCTGTCATCATCCCCCCCGCTGTCATCCACTCCGCTGCCGCTCACACCACGTCCGCCCGTTCCCAGACGCTGGGGATCCTTGGAAAGGACCACCGCCCCGCAGCCGGTCACCGTCCAGGTGGCGCACAGGGGCCGCTGGTTCCCATACCCCAGAGGGAAGCGGAACTGCTTCTCCGCCGTGGCATAATGGCTGGAGGCCAGGCACAGCACCTTGTCGGCGTGGCCCGCGTCCACGCACATCGCCCCCAGGCTTAAAGCCTCTCCCATCGTGGAGCAGGCTCCGTACAGGCCGAAAAGGGGGATCTCCAGGTCCACAGTCCCGAAAGAGGTGGCGATCAGCTGGCCCAGCAGGTCTCCGGCAAACAGATACCGGATATCCCGCCGGTGGAACCCGCTTTTTTCCAGGGCCAGATCCGCCGTCTGCTTCTGCATGGCGCTCTCCGCCTGCTCCCAGCACTCGGTGCCGAACATGGGATCCTGTTCGATCATGTCGATCCCCCCGGCCAGAGGCCCCTCGCCTTCCTTCTTTCCCGCTACCGATGCCATGCCCGCCACATAGACCGGCCGCTCAAATAAAATACTGGCTTTTCCTTTCTGCATGCTTCCTTCCTCCTGTTGTTCCTCCTGGCCGATCAGTTTCTCCGATCGATCTGCCTGATCCGCTTGCCTGATCCATTTGTTCAATCAACCCGGCTGATTATCCCACGCCCAGCTTCCCGCCGCACCAGGATAAGATGCCCAGTGCCCAGCTGGCCAGCACCCCGAACAGGATCACCGGACCGGCGATGGTAAAGATCTTGCAGCCGATGCCAAAGACATGTCCTTCCACCTTATTTTCAATGGCGGGAGATACCACGGAGTTGGCAAATCCGGTGATGGGCACCAGCGCCCCGGCTCCGCCCCATTTTACGATCTTGGGATACAGACCGAACCCGGTCAAAAGAACGCTTAAGAGGATCAGCTCCAGTTGCATCCAGGTCTGAGCCGTCTCCTGATCCATGGATAAATACGTGGTCATGGCGATCGTCATACACTGGCCCAGGGCGCAGATCAGACCGCCGGTGACAAACGCCCGGAACATCTCCCGGGCAAGACTGTTTTTCGGGGTGATCGTTTTTACATATTCCTCATATGCCTGTTTGTTTAACTCCATCTCGTACCTTCTCCTTTCATCCGCCGCTCATGCTGTGGGTAAAATATACCAGGGCTCCCAGCGTCTTTCCCACCGCGATGGACAGGATCACGTACTGGAACCCCACTGCCAGATGCACCCGCCGGGTAATGACCGGCATCGTCTTTATGGTCTCAGCCAGGGACATGACCAGACATCCCACAAAGATCCCCACGGCAAACCCAAACGTACCCAGGACCAGATCCCCTCCGATGGGGACGGGGAATTCATAGATATCGATGATATTTCCCAGGACGCCTCCGGTGATGATCACCGTCTCATACAGCAGGATGCGGTTCCTGGTCTTGGTCTTTCCGATCAGCCTGGGGAACACGCCGATGATCGCCAGGAAAGCGAAAACGCCTGCCGCGATGATCCCGCCGGCGCTGGCTCCTGCAAGGGCCAGGATGATCTGCTGAAGGAGCCAGGGCGCGTTACGAAACATCCACTTCCTGCTCCTTTCTGGAATCGTTCTGGATCAGCGTCTTGCTGATATTTTCCTCGTAAAGGCGCATCTCCACCTCCAAGGGCGTCGGGTCCGTGTTCAGCTTCCAGGCGGCAAAATGGTTAAAGAACAGCAGGATGCCCGATCCCAGCCCGATGCAGTAAGAAAGCTCCAGGATCGTAAAGCGCTCCGGCTCCCGTCCCGTCAGGAGCACATGGACTTCCTGGAACACGGAGGTCACGTCCACGTCATTGTTGAACGTCATGATGGCGAAGGCCGCGCCGCAGAAGCAGATGATGCACACAAAGATGGTCTTCGCCCACTGCCAGGCCAGGCTCGGCACCTTCTGGGGATGATAGTCGATGATGAACTCCACCTTCCCCACGTTGTCTACCTGGATCGCCGGATCTAAGGCTTCCATCTGCCGGATCACAGTCAGGGCGCTTTCCACATACCGGTGCTCCTTTTTCTCCCGGATCGTGCGGATCTTTAGGGCGGCGCATTTGGCCTGCACCGTCTTGTCGCTGCAGTAGACGCTGCCCACATCTCTGACGTATACATCCTGGGACTGGACCTCCGTCATCTCCCGCAGGTTGAGATAGACCGTCTTAGACGCGCTCATGACGCTGCCTCCTGGAGCTCAGCATCCTCTTCTGGCATCGCCGGATATAGCTCCATTCCCGGCATCGGCACCACTGCTCCGTCAGCCGCGCCGCGTACCGCTCCTCCAGCCTCTCCGCTGACGGTCCGAGCCACGCCGGTCTGTACATGGACCCGCCGTACCAGCGTTCCCTCCGGTTCCTTCTTAAGCCGTCCGCCGCTAAGCGCCAGCCAAAGAGCCAGCGCCAGGGCGGCGACTCCCAACAGGGCTGCCGCCAGGCCGCCCAACGCTTTCCAAAATCTCATACGCATCCCATCCTTTTCTCCTGGTCTGCCAGGTGTTTGATGGTAGTATGGCTTAAGACGGCTCCAAATATTCCCGCATCTGCCGCAGGATCTTTTTTTCCAGCCTGGACACCTGCACCTGGGAGATGTGAAGCTCCGCGGCGATCCGGCTCTGGGTCTGATTTTCAAAATACCGGCGGACGATGATGTCCCGGTCCTTTTCCGAAAGCTGCAGGAGCAGCTGCTTTAACACCAGCCGGTTCATCATCTCCTCCTGCTCCTGGCGCTCATCCGGAAGGCGGTCTAAGAGGCAGAGGTTCTGATCCTCGCCATTTCCTACCGTGCGGTACAGGGATTCGACTTCTGCCCCGGCCTCCAGGGACGCGGCGATCTCCTCCCGGCTGATCCCCAGCTCCTTGGAAAGCTCCTCCAGGGTCGGCTCCCGGCCCAGGCTCCCGGTCATGGATTCCTTTAACGCCCGCACCCGGATCCCCAGCTCCCGCAGGGACCGGCTCACCTTCACCATCCCGTCGTCCCGCAGGAAGCGGCGGATCTCTCCTGTGATCATGGGCACTGCATAGGTAGAAAACCGCACGTCAAAATCCAGATTGAATTTGTCAATGGCTTTGATCAGGCCGATGCACCCGATCTGGAACAGATCCTCCGGGTCTCCCCGGCCATTAAAATGGCGGACGATGCTCCACACCAGTCCCACGTTGTCGGTGACCAGCCGGTCCCGGGCCTCCTTATCCCCGTCGTGGGCCTGCTTCAGGAGCTGGATAAATTCCTGTTTTTCTTCCATAGGCCTCACCTGCCGATCGTCTTTTTCATGATCACGGTGGTCCCCACGCCCGGGGCAGACTCCACCTCCAGCTCGTCCATAAAGGCTTCCATAAAGGAAAAGCCCATGCCGGACCGTTCCCCGGTGGTGTCTGTGGTAAAGAGGGGTTCCCTGGCCTTCGCCACATCAGGGATGCCTACGCCGCTGTCCTTCACCCGCACGGTCAGCTCCCGTCCGTCCAGCTCCACCTCCACCTGGATGATGCCCTCTCCGCCCCCATAGCCATGCAGCTCGGCGTTGGTCACCGCCTCCGACACCGCGGTCTTGACATCGTCCAACTCCTCCAGGGTGGGATCGATGCGGCTTAGAAAGACCGCCACCACCACCCTGGCAAATTCCTCATTTTTTGATAAGCTCTCCAGCTCCATCCGAAAGCGTTCCATGTATCTTATCCTCCTTTTTTCTTATCCTGCGATCGCAGCCTCTTTGGTCTCAAAATGCTCCATCAGCGTGGGGATGCCCCCGATCTTTAACACCCGGCCCACCTGAGCGTTGACGCCGTATAGGTTCACCCGTCCCCCGCTCCGCTCCATCTGCTTGTACCGGTTCAGCAGGATGCCGATCCCCGAGGAATCCATGAACTGGGTCCTGGAAAAATCAAACACCACCTTGCTGATATAGTTCTCCGCCAGCAAAAGATCCGTCTCATATTTCAGATTCCGGCAGTTGTGGTGGTCCAGTTCTCTGGGAAGATGGATCACCAGCACCTGGCCGCAGGCTTCGTAAGTAAACGTCTGGTCCGACATGGCAATACACTCCTTTTTCTTAACATTTTTTATTTTCCTGTGATGTAAGCTGTGGGCGATTTCGCGCGCGCCCGCACCGGAGCGCGGCTGCGGCACAAAAAAAGACACGGCAGATCCCGTCTCCGTTCTCTGTCGTGTCTTTGTCTTTCTCTTTTTTCTTTTGTCGTTCCTGGGTCAGTCCAAACCTCAGCGGCCTTAGTACCCCCGGTGCTCCTTGGCGTCGTCTGCGTATTCGCTGTCCGGGTGGCCCATGATCACCTGGCCGAAATACTCGTTGGCCGTATCCGTATCTCCCAGGGCCTCGTAGGCCAGTCCCAGCTTGTAGAGCACCTCCGGGTTATCTCCCCGGATCTGCAGGCTCTTGCTGTAATAGTCCACGGCCTGGGCTGCGCCGCCCTCCTGCTCCATGGCCTCGTCGCCCATGGTCAGCAGGGTCTGCCAGCCGTTCTCCGCCATATCCTGATGGATGCGGGCTACGGTCTCGTTGAGCACGCCGTCGTTTAAGACGTCCATGTTGGTCTCTGTGTAGATCAGCGCCGCCGTGCGGGCATCCTCCTGCTGGTAGGCTTCCAGGATCCGCACCAGGTTCTGGTACTGGCTGATCACCCCGCCGTTATCATTGACCAGGGTCTCCAGGCTGCTTTCCGCCTCTGCCTGGGCCTGTCTTGCCTCCTCCAGCTGCCGTTCCAGGCCGTCGATCTCCAGGCTCTTCTGGTTGATGATCTCCAGGTTCGCCAGCTGCTCCTGGTTGTGGGTGGAATTCAACGATTCCCGCATGGCCGGGATCACCAAAAAGAAGATCACCATCGCTCCCAGGATCAGTCCTACCAGGATGTTCAGGATAGACTGCCATCCCGTGTTCTCCTTGTAGGTCGGCGGCATGATCACGTCGTCATCCTGCATCTCCCGGTGGGAAAAGGCATTCTTCAGCTTCCGCTTCTCCACCTCCGCCCGGCCAGTATTCTGCTTGGCCACCGCCATATACCGGTGGGCCGTGGGATTGTACTTGTCCACCTTCAGCACCTGGTACAGGCAGCGCCCTGCCTTGATATAATCCTCATGATGCAGATACAGAAGGGCCAAAAGCTCCTGGGCCTTCACAAAGTTGGGATAGTCGTCCAGCATCCGCATCAGCAGGAGGACTGCCAGGTCCTCGTTGTCATTGTTGGCATAGACAAGGGCCTGGTTGTACTTTTTGGCCGCCTGGTCCGCCATCTCCAGAAAGCCTCTGGACTGCTGGACCTGGTCCAGATATTCTTCTGCCAGATTGTCCTCCTCCTGCAGGTTCAGACTGATGATCCACTGGCTGACGGCCGCTCCCGCTTCCCCCATCTCCAGATAGATCAGACCCAGCAGGTTCCTGGCGTCGGTCTGAAACTTATCATACCGCAGGCTCTTCTTTAGATCCGCCGCCGCTCCGGTCAGATCCCGGAATCCGGCTTTTTCTAAGCCCTGATTATAATAGGCGTTGGCAATCCGGCGGTTTTTCAATCTTGTATCCATGCTGTCTCCGCCTTATTCATTTCTGCCTTTTAAAAACTCGGTCACTAGGTCCGTCATGTCCGTCAGATCCTCTCTGGCGATGGCTTCCTCTACCTCGCCAACCTCCAGGCTCGGCTTAAAACGGGCAAGCTCTGTTTCAAAATCCAGCATATCCTTCCTCCTTAAGGCTTTCTCCGGGCAAGCTCCGCCCGGATCTCTCCGATCAGGTACAGGGAGCCCACCACATAGAGCCGGTCCGGCTCCCGCTTATGGGCCAGCGCCCAGTCCAGGGCCTCCGGGACCGCGGCAAACTGCTCCGCCGCTCCAACGCCCTCTTCCTGGAACGCTTCCTTTAACGTCTCCGCCGCAAGGCCCCGCTCACTGTGCAATTGTACCACAGTCACCCGCTCCAGGGGAAGTCCCTGGCACAGCAGGCGGATCATCTCCCGGTAATCCTTGTCAGCCACCGCCGCAAAGAGCAGGTGGACGCCGCCGGAAACCGGGGTGCCGCTGCCTTCCGGCTTCTCACCGCCGCAGCCTGCCGCCAGCTGCCCCTTCACCGCCTCCACGAACGCCCGGATCCCGCCGGGATTGTGGGCGCCGTCCAGCCAGACACCGGGACGCGCCTCCTGCATCCGTCCCGGCCAGGAGACCTTGGAAAGCCCCCGCCGGATGACCGTCTCATCCACGCCGGCCGGCTCCAGCACCTTTAAGCACTTCACCGCCAGCGCCGCGTCCACGGCCTGCCAGGGCGCCGCAAAGGGCACCTGGTCATAGGGCTCGGAGGGGCTTACCGGCCAGGCCGGGATCCCCAGGCTGCCGGCCCGCTCCCGGATCACCTGGGAGGCGTCCGGATCTCCCGCGTCATAGATCACCGGCGCGCCGGGCTTTAAGATGCCCGCCTTCTCTCCGGCGATCTCACGGATCGTTGTCCCCAGGTACTGGGTATGCTCCAGGCTGATGGAGGTGATCACACAGGCGATCGGATCCCGAACCGCGTTGGTGGCATCTAAGCGTCCCCCCAGCCCGGTCTCCAGGACCACGTAGTCGGGCCGCAGCCGTCCGTACAGCTCCATCGCCATGAGGAATACGAACTCAAAGAACGTGGGGTGGAAAAACCCCCGTTCCCTCATGGTCTCTGTGACCGTGAGCACCGCCTGGAAGCTCTGTTCAAGATCCGCCTCCGAGATCGGCCTCCCGTCATACAAAAACCGTTCCGTGATATCCTCCAGATGGGGAGAGACAAAGGTCCCCACATGGTATCCGGCCTCGGTCAGCACGGCGGTAAGATCCGCGCAGACCGAGCCTTTTCCATTGGTCCCCGCCACATGGATGATCCGCAGTCTCCGGTCCGGGTCTCCCAGGGCCGTCAACAGCTCCTGCACCTGACTGATCGTATGTTTCTGTTTTGTCCAAAAGGGAATCTGAAGCAGATATTCCCTGGCATGCTGTTCCATCATTGTAATATATGCGGGCTCGTCCCGGCTTATGCCTTTAACTGGCTCAGCCGTTCGTCCACTTGGGCCATCATCTGGGTATATTTTTCCAGCTTGGCCTTTTCCTCGTTGATCTTGGCCTCCGGCGCCTTGCTGACAAACCGCTCGTTGCTCAGCATGCCGTTTACCCGGGCCAGCTCCTTCTCCAGTTTCTCTTTCTCTTTTGTCAGACGCTCGATCTCCTTCTCCACGTCCACCAGCTCCGCAAACGGCATGTAGATCGCCGCTCCCGGGATCACCGCAGAAACAGCGTCGGCGTCGATGCCGGCCTTATCCTTCTGCAGCATGACTTCACTGGCATAGCCCAGAGTGGCGAAGAACACCTTGCTGTGGCTGAAGATATCCAGCAGCTCCTGGTTCTCCGATACCACGAACACCTTCGCCTTCTTGCTGGGGGGCACGTTCATGGAGGTGCGCACGTTCCGGATGGCCCGAACCGCTTCCTTGATGGTCTCTACCGCCTTTTCCTCATCGGCAAAGTTCCAGCTCTCCCGGTACTCCGGCCAGGAGGAGATCATGATGGACGGCTCCTCGTCCTGCAGGTTGCAGAAGATCTCCTCCGTCAGGAACGGCATATAGGGGTGCAAAAGCTTCAGGGACTGGATCAGCACCGTCTTTAAGGTCCATACCGCCGCCGTGTGGGTGGCGTCCTCGTCGTTCCACAGACGGGGCTTCACCATCTCGATGTACCAGTCGCAGAACTCCTCCCAGATAAAGTCGTATACCTTCTGCAGGGCAATGCCCAGCTCATATTTATCCAGGTTCTCGGTCACATCCTTGGCCAGGGTGTTCACCCGGGACAGGATCCACTTGTCCGCCATGGTCAGCGGCGTCTCCTGCTCCGCCTGGCCCGGCTGCCCGCTTTCGGCGCCGAAGGCCAGGTCATAGGCCTTCATCTTCTCCGGGTCTGCCTTCTCCATGTTCATCATGATGAACCGGGAGGCATTCCATACCTTGTTGGCAAAATTCCGGCTGTTCTCCACCCGCTCCCAGTAGAAGCGCATATCGTTGCCCGGGGCATTGCCGGTGATCAGGGTCATCCGCAGGGCGTCGGCGCCGTACTTGTCGATGACCTCTAAGGGATCGATGCCGTTGCCAAGGGATTTGCTCATCTTCCGTCCCTGGCTGTCCCGCACCAGGCCGTGGATCAGCACCGTGTGGAACGGACATTTGCCGGTCTGCTCGATGCCGGAGAATACCATCCGGATCACCCAGAAGAAAATGATATCGTAGCCGGTCACCAGCACGTCGGTGGGATAGAAATACTCCAGCTCCTTGGTCTGCTCCGGCCAGCCCAGGGTGGAGAAGGGCCACAGGGCACTGGAGAACCAGGTGTCCAGCACGTCCGGATCCCGGGTCAGGTGGGTGGAGCCGCATTTCTCGCACTTTGTGGGGTCCTCCCGGGAGACGTTGATGTGGCCGCAGTCGTCGCAGTACCAGGCGGGGATCTGGTGGCCCCACCACAGCTGGCGGGAGATGCACCAGTCGTGGACGTTCTCCATCCAGTTGGTGTAGGTCTTGGCGAACCGCTCGGGCACGAACTTCACCTCGCCCTCCCGGACCACCCGCAGGGCCTCCTTGGCCAGGGGCTCCATCTTCACGAACCACTGGGCGGAGATCAGGGGCTCCACGTCGTTGTGGCAGCGGTAGCAGGTGCCCACGTTGTGGCTGTAGGGCTCGGTCTTCACCAGATACCCCTGCTCCTCCAGGTCCTTCACGATCTGCTTGCGGCACTCATACCGGTCCATCCCGTTGTATGGACCGCCGTTCTCGTTGATCCTGCCGTCGTCGCCGATCACCCGGATGATCTCCAGGTTGTGGCGCAGGCCCACCTCAAAGTCGTTGGGGTCGTG
>DVLJ01000102.1 GCA_018715565.1 Candidatus Ventrimonas merdavium | reverse complement strand
TGATCATTTCCAATATCCTGGCGTTTGGATTTAGTTTGCTGGTAACGAGCGGCATCCGGTTCCAGAATGTCTACCGGGCTGGTTATTTTACGCCGAATCTGATCGGAGGCGTGATCCTGGGGTATATCTGGCAGTTTGTATTTTCCAGGGTACTGCCTTGGTTCGGGTCTGGGACTGGCATCCCGCTGCTGGAAAAAAGCTGGCTTACCAGCCCCTGGACGGCCTTATGGGCTTTGATCATAGTGGGGATCTGGCAGAATGCAGGGTATATGATGCTGATCTATATCGCAGGACTTACAGGGATCGATCGGAGCCTGATCGACGCTTCCCGCATCGATGGGGCATCCGCTCTCCAGACACTTCTGAAGATCAAGCTGCCGCTGATGGTCCAATCATTTACGATCACGCTGTTTTTGACTCTGAGAAAAGCATTTATGGTCTATGATGTCAATCTTTCCTTGACAAAAGGCGGTCCCTACAAGAGTACAGAGCTGGCCTCCATGCATATTTACAATGAGGCGTTCCTAAATTATAACCTTGGACCTGGGCAGGCGAAAGCCTTTCTCTTATTTGCCATAGTAGCGGCAATTGCACTGGTCCAGGTATTTGTTCTGAAAAAGAAGGAGGTGGAGGCATTATGAGCCTGAAGCAGAGGAAACATTCGATGATCCTTCAGATCATGGCAGTTGGCTGCATGCTGTTCATGCTGTTTCCTTTTTTCCTAGTGCTGCTGAATTCACTGAAGACTAGGAAGGAGATCATCAAAAACCCCCTGGGACTTCCGGAAATGGCCTCGTTGAAAAATTTTGTGACGGCATGGACTACCATGGACTTTCCAAGAGTGTTGGGAAATACCGTCTATGTGACGGTCTTAAGCCAGATCGTTCTGATCCTGTTTGGTTCTATGCTGGCGTATATGCTGGTGCGTTGGAGCTGGAAGATCAATAAAGTGATCCTGGGGATATTGGTATGCGCCATGATCATCCCGTTCCAGTCGCTGATGATCCCATTTGTTTCCATTTTTGGAAAGCTGGGCTGGATGAACAGCCGGACGGCATTGGTGTTTTTCTATCTGGGCTTCGGTATGCCGATGACGACCTTTATGTACCACGGCTTTATCAAAAGCATCTCCCAGGAGATGGAGGAAGCGGCGATGATCGACGGGTGCGGCCATGGGGCCTGTTTCTGGAGGATCGTATTTCCGAATCTGAAGCCGATCTCTACAACGATCTTGATCGTCAATATCTTGTGGACCTGGAACGATTTTTTGCTCCCGTCCCTGGTACTGATCAAGGATAAGGCAAGAACGATCCCACTTTCAACCTTTTATTTCTTTGGAGAATACACCGCCGAACTAGGATATGCCATGGCGGCGCTGATCTTAAGCGTGCTGCCGGTGGTAGTCATCTATCTGTTCCTACAGAAGCAGATCGTGGCGGGAGTGATGGATGGAGCGATTAAATAAGATGAAGGTAAAAAATGGAGTTGTATTGATCACCTATCCAGATTCTCTTGGAGGTGATCTGGAAGGGCTGCAATACTGTATGGAGCATTATTTTCGAGAACAGTTCCGAGGGATCCATATCCTTCCCTTTTTCCCATCTACCGGAGACCGGGGATT
This sequence comes from Candidatus Ventrimonas merdavium, assembly GCA_018715565.1. GTDB lineage: Bacteria > Bacillota > Clostridia > Lachnospirales > Lachnospiraceae > Brotaphodocola > Brotaphodocola merdavium. Next base: position 15,907 of record DVLJ01000102.1, on the reverse strand, counting down.
TGCCCCCGTTTGCTATGATCAGGTGGAACCGGCATTTGGGGATTGGGAGCAGATCCGGTCCTTGGAGCGGTCCTGGGAGATTTATTGTGATATCATGGTAAATCATATTTCGACGGAAAGCAGGGAGTTCCAGGATTATCTGGAGAAAGGGGAGGTATCCCTTTACCGGGAGATGTTTCTGGATTTTGAGCAATTTTGGGGAGCGGATTATAAGGAGCTCCCAGAATACAGTCTGCTGTACCGGCGAAAAGAGGCGGATCCCTGGTGCCTGGCTGTGTTGGGCGACGGGAAGGTAAAGAAGATATGGAATACGTTCCGAGATACCCAAGTGGACTTGGATGTGACAAAGGAGGTTACCAAGGACTATCTGCGGAGCACCATCGATCAGATTCTGGACCGGGGGATCGCAGGGGTGAGGCTGGATGCAGTCGGTTATGTGACGAAGATCAAGGGGACCCGCTGTTTTTGCGTGGAGCCTCAGCTGTGGGATTTCCTAGAGCCGCTGAACCAGTATTTTGAGAGCCGTGGAAGGCTGATGTTTACAGAGATCCACGCCAGATGGGAGATGGCGAAGAAGCTGGAGTCCCACGGGATCTGGACGTATGATTTCGTGCTGCCGTTTTTGACTCTGCATGCACTGGTGTCTGGAGATGCCAGGCGCTTGGTCCAGTGGCTGGAGATCGCGCCCAGAAATCAGTTTACTGTGCTGGATACTCACGATGGCATCGGCGTATACGATGCGGACGGATGGGTGTCCCGAGAGGAAGCGGAGCAGACCATCGGGAAGGTGGAGCATTGTCTTAGCTATGCTTACAAGGAACTGGACCAGGAGAAGAAGAAATACTGGGAATCCTATCAGCTTTATGGAACCTACTATTCCATTTTGGGGGAAGATACGGAACGGTATCTGTGTGCACGGGCGATCCAGCTGTTTGCGCCTGGGATCCCTATGGTGTATTATGTGGGGCTGCTGGCCGGGGAGAATGATGTGGCGTCTATGATGGCCAGTGAGGATCATCGGGATATCAACCGCCATAATTTTTCTCTGGAGGAGGTGGCGGAGCAGGTAAAACGGGAGCCGGTCCAGCGTTTGCTGAAGCTGCTTGCTTTCCGGAACCACTGTCCGGCCTTTGACGGAGCGATCCAGGTGCAGCTGGAAAATGACGCTTGCTTTTCGATCGAACGGCAGGGGGAGGAGGAAACCGCGGTCTTGGCGTGTGATCTGAAAAAGGGACGATTTTCTATCCATCATCGGAAACAGGGAGTGTGGGAGACGGTACGTATCTGACCGGGACGGTGTCTGGCAGGCTGAGCGCGGAGACAGAAATAAAAGAATAAAAGAAATAAAAGAAAGGATCGGAATCCCTTGCTCCCAACGAACTCAGTGTGCTAAAATAAAAGCATCTAATTCCACAACCTGCCAAAGAGAAAGCCGAGAACTCCGGCTAAGATACCATTCTGATGAAGATATGAAAAAAGAATGGAGGAAAGATTTATGGGGAACGAAGGGAACAGGATTGTGGGAACGACACGGGCGATGCAGGTGCAGGTGGGGCAGCTGTGGGAACAGATTGGAATCTCCAATGACTTTCTGTTTGGAAAGCTGATGCGAAGCCGGCCAGGGCTGTGCAGGAAGCTGCTGCAGCGAGTTCTGCCGGAGTTAGACATTGCCCGCATTGAGCTGATTGAGACCCAGAAGACGATCCGGGAGGATCAGGATGCTCGCGGAGTGCGCCTGGATGTGTATGTGCGGGACGAAGCAGATCGGGTGTACAGTATCGAAATGCAAATGGCAGATACGAAAGAGCTGCCCAGGCGCAGCCGGTATTATCAGGGGATGATCGATCTGCAGCTGCTGGAGCGGGGGGAACTGTACCGATCGCTGAATGACACCTATGTGATTTTTATCTGTCCCTTTGACTTGTACGGAACGGGGCGGCATCGGTATACCTTTGCAGGAGCCTGTCAGGAGGATCCCAGAGTGCTGATTTCAGACGGAGCGGTACGGATCTTTCTAAATGCCAGGGGAACGATGAACGATGTCAGCAGCAGCTTGAAAGCATTTCTGGACTATGTGGCCGGGATCATGACCGAGGATCCATTTGTGCAGGAATTGGACGAGGCGGTGATCGAGGCCCGGAAGAATCGAGAATGGAGACATGAGTATATGACACTGTATCTACGGGATCAGGAAAATTTGGAGAAAGGCCGTGCAGAAGGGAAGGCCGAGGGCTTAGCCGAAGGATTAAAACGCATGATTGCCGCTTTGAAAAAGTATGGAGTTCCAGATGAGGAAATCCGAAAAACCGTACAGGAGGATTATGGCCTGACAGAAGAGGAGTTAAATCAGTACTTGGATTAGGAAATGTTGGTGGATGGTAAGACGGGATACAAAAGTCACTCTTATGTCATGTTTGTAAATCCTCAACATTCTTATGATTGTCAAGATGATGATCGCCACCCTCAGGGACTTCCGTATCAGCCAAGATCAGATCCTGGATGCCCTTCAGAAGAGGTGTGGACTGACAGCGCAGGAAGCAGCGCGGTATTTGGAATAGGATAAAAAAGGGGACCCCGAAAGTCATGATACGACTTAAGGGGTCTCCCTTTTTGTGCTTTCACAGGAAATTGCGTTCTTATGCAGCAAACGTGTCCTGCGAGGAGGCACACGAATTTTATTGACTTTGGGAAAGAACTGCACTTGTTACCTTTGTCTAATTAGAATAGTTCGGCAAGCAGCGGCGCCAGCTTCACGCAGGCGATCAGGATCGACCCGGAGGCCACGAGGGCCTTTAGCAGTCCCTGGTTGATGCGCACTGCATAGCGGCTTCCCACCAGAACGCCTGCGCCGTGGAACAGGACTACCAGGGGCAGGAGTGTCAGCAGAGAAGCCATATCCTGGGCGGCGGAGAGGTAGCCTGCGGCGGAGGGGATCGCGATGAAGATGGAATCAAAAAGGGAGATTCCTACCGCCGTATGGGCGGGAAAGCCCATGGTGGTCAACAGGGGCATCACCAGGATGGGGCCGCCGGCTCCGGATGCGGCGCAGACCGCGCCGGTGGAAAGGCCGAGGAGCAGGTATAGGAGACAGCCCTTTGTGCCGGAAATAGAGGGGCGGTCCGAACTGCTGTTTACCGCCTTCCTCCGCTTAGCCGCCGCTTCCCTCACCAGGATCGAGATCCCGGACAGGAGCACCACCAGATAAAGGAGCAGCCGGATCATGGTCTCAGGGATCAGCAGATTCAGATGGACGCCTAGGATAGCCCCCGCAAGGCTGCCGACGGAGAGGAGAACTGCGGCTTTCAGATCCAGATTTCCGCTCCGGAAATAGTTCCAGGAGCCCAAAGCGCCGGAGACGAAGAAGGCCACAAAGCTTAAGGCAAGCGCCTCTACTGCCGGCATTCCCAGGAAACCTGTGTAAAACATGGGAAGAAGGAACCCGGCGATACCGGTGAGGCCGATGCAGACGCCCACAAGGAGGTTGACAATGATGATAAGGATGGTTGTCATGGGCGGGCCGTCCTTTCACCGCCGCCTGCTGCCTGGGGCTTCTGCTGGGGCTTCTGCTTGGGCTTTTGCTGAGGTCTTTGCTGAGACATCTGCGGGCGGTTTGGATGCAGGTCCAGGCTATCCTGGTATTTCCGGGCCTCATACAGGATCTTTTCCTGATCCAGGGTGAGGATCTGGCGGTCTTTCATCAGGAGCTTGCCGTCTACGGCCAGATCTGTCACGTCCCCGGCGGTGACGCATTCCAGCAGGGTGTTGACCGGATCCCCGGTGGGGAACAGGTGAGGGACGTCCATGCGGATGGTGATGAAATCGGCAGGCGCGCCTTCCTGGATCTGTCCGCCCTGGGGAAGGCCCATGATGGCGTAGCCGTTTTTCGTGGCCATGGAGAGGACGCGGGCAGCCGGCATGATGGCGGGATCGCTGGTGGACACGCCCCAGGTCACGTTCATCACGGAGCGGAAGATCTTCATCTCATTCCACAGGCTTAATCCGCCGTGGGCGGCTCCGTCGGTCCCCAGGCCCACGGTCACATCCAGGCCAAGAAGTCCCGGCGCGTCTGGCGCGCCCTTGCCGCAGTTGCTGAACGGGCAGTGGCAGAGCCGGCTGCCGCTCTGGGCCAGGAGGGCTTTCTCAGAGGCGGAAAGTAAGATCCCGTGAGCGCCCAGGAAATGAGGTCCCAGCAGTCCTCGTCCGGCTAAGTATTCTGCAGGACGGCAGCCGTAATGCTGGAGGTAGAAATTGACTTCGTTGGGGTACTCGTTCATATGGGCCTGCAGCAGGGTGCCCCGCTCCTGGGCCCGGGCTCCGGCCATCTCGATCAGCCGGGGGGAGCAGGAGATCAGGGAGCGCAGGGAATAGGCGACCTTCAGAAGCCCGTTCCCGTGGTAGCCGTCGTACAGACGGTCGGTCTGGGCGATGGCTTCCTCCGCGTTCTGGGCGATGGACGGGGGAAGGCCCGGCTGGTCCATGGTGGACGCAGACAGGATGCCCCGCAGGCCGGATCGGAGGTAGACCTGGGCGGCAGCCTCCATGTGGTAGCTGCCTGCGTCGATGAAGGCGCCTGTGCCAGAGGCGATCATTTCCAGGGCGGCCAGTCCGGCGCTCAAGGTCATCCGCTCCGGCGTCAGTGTGCTCTCAAAGGGGAGCATGATCCGGGTCCAGATCATAGGGAGTTCGTCCAGGATCCGGCCCTTTAGCAACTGCTGGCCGGTGTGCATGTGGCAGTCGGCCAGGGGCGGCATCAGCAGCTTGCCGCAGCCGCCGATCACCCGGCCGTGGACGGCGCCGTCCGGTCCCTGGTGGGGGCGGATGGACTGAAAGCGGCCGCTTTCCACGGACACGTCCTGGTGGTCGGCCACGGAGCCGTCCGGCAGCAGGACGGAGATATCAGAGAGAAATAAATCAGCCATAGAGGGTCTCCTTTCTGCCTAGATCACATTGGTCAGAGACAGCACCGCCTGGGAGATGATCGCGGAGCCTAAGAAGGTCCCGGTCATTACGAAGATGCCGATGAGGATCATTTTCCAGCCCTGCTTGACAAAGGTTTTGATCTGGTCGCTGATGGACATGCCGGCGTAGGCGCCTACCATGGTCAGGGGGGCGGTGAAGTTGATCTTGTTAGCGGATTCGATGACAAATTCCCGGACCGGGGAGGCAGGGCAGGCAGCCAGCAGGCCGATGATGGACACATAGGCCACGATCGGGAGCTTTAAGGGGACGATCTTGCTGACCACCAGGCCCAGGAAGGCGATGATCAGGAGAACGGCCACGCCGGGCAGGGACTCCAGGAAGCCGACTTCAAAGCCGACAAAGTTGGCCAGGGCGATCCCAAGGCCGGAAATGAGAAATAAAATGATCCATTCAACGTAGCGCATTATGCTTCCTCCTTCTCGGTTCCGTTGTTGTTTGCCGTTTCCTCCTTTGACTTTAAAGCAAAGGGACGGAGTCTCGGCTCCAGCACCTGATACAGCCAGTTGCATAGGGGCAGGCCGATAAAAAGGGTCAGGTAGATGCCGTCGATCCCGGATATGGTCTCGCTGGCACTGGCTAAAGCGGAGATCTGCTCGGCCATCTGGGGATAGATGGCGGTCAGCGACGCGGTGGCGCTGGCCATCATGATGCCGGCTCCCACGCCGGAGGACATGGCCAGGGCGAAGGGGTGGAAGAGCCCAAGGGCCGCGATCACGGAGACCATGAAGCCAAAGTAGATGGTCCCGATCATGCCGCCTACCACATAGATGGAAAGGCTTCCCCGGGTCTCAGGAGAGTCGGGGCCGTATACGTCGGTGATCAGCGCTAAGTTGGTCTCCCGGTTGATGGAATGGGTGGCGCCGATGGCTTCCCGCTTCAGGCCTAAGAGCAGGGCCAGGGGGAGGGAGAGCAGGATGGTGCCCAAGTTCCCGAATTCCTGCAGCAGCAGGGCAGGGCCGGCGGAGAGCACGGTCTCTAAGCTGGCGCCTGCGTTGATGCCCAGCTTGGCGATGAAGGGGCAGATTGCCACGATCACCAGCTTGGAAGCGGCTTTCACTTGCTTGCTCTTTAAGATCTTGGCTGCTTGGGGGCCGGAGAGCACGCCCAGGATCAGGGAGTAGAAGATGGGGAACAGGATGAACCGTCCCGCGCCTAAGGGGATGTTGATCTGACCGATGGAATCGGCGATCAGGATAAAGATGAAGGCCAGCACGAAGATCTTCCATTCTGTGCGGAAGCGCTCGCCCAGTGACGAATACTGATATTGCTTTTCCATATCGTTCCTCCTATGTGATCGTGCGCCCCGCAGTCCGGCAAGGGCGCGTTTTCCGTTCTGCATTGTACCTTAATCGGTCTGGGAAAAAAAGGACAAATGTCACTTTTCAGCACATTTTTTTCCATGTATAATAGAGGAAGAGGTGAAAGAAATGACGCTTGAGGAGCTTGTCTTAGAAGTACCGGGATTAAACGAATATCTCCGGGGGATGCCGGAGGCGCTGAAAACGCGGCATACCATCCGGGTCTACCCGCCGGGGACGATCATCCATCAGAAGGATTTTAAGCTGGAGTATTTTGGGATCGTGGCAAAAGGGGAGCACCGGGTGATCAATGAGTTCCAGAATGGGAACGTCTACATGATCGAGAAGAACGAGCCGATCGATTTTATCGGGGAGGTGACCATCTTAGCAGGGATGGAGCGGACCTCGGTGACCATCGAGACGCTGACAGAGACCACGGTGATCTATTTCCGGAGGAAGGATTTTGAGGACTGGATCGAGAAGGATATCCATTTCCTGCGGCTGGTGGCGGGGAAGGTGGCCCTGAAGCTGTACCGCTCCTCCTACAACCGGGGAGCGCGGCTGTTCTATCCGCCCCAGTTCATCCTTCTGGATTATGTGCTAAAATACGCGGCGGCGGCAGGGATCGAGGAAACGAAGCGCATCACCGTGCAGAAGACCAGACAGGCCCTTTATGAGGAGTGCGGCGTGACGGTGAAGACCTTGAACCGCACCATCAAGCGGCTGGAGGAGGACGGCCTGGTGACCATGTGCCATGGCAAGATGACCATGACCTTGGAGCAGTACCGCCTGGCGAGAAAGCAGATCCATCATTATGTGGAGTATGATGGGAGAAAAACGTGAAGCGTGCAAAAGAAGTCATTGACATCCATCCGCTGAGATGTTACAATTCCCTATTGGTAAACAAAGACGTTTATTCGGGGGAGACCAGTTTCTCCGCCAGGATAAACGTCTTTTTATGGGATAAAGCAGGACATGTATAATCCATAGGAAAGCGTCAACGATGATAAAGGACAGGCGTTTGGAAAGGAACAGAGGTGAAAGCAGAGCATGAAGAGATTTGACAGAAAGATCATCCTGGAGGATGGGAGCGAGTACCTGGGCTACGGCTTTGGCAGCGAGGAGGACCGGGTATGCGAGATCGTGTTTAATACGTCTATGGCAGGCTATCAGGAGATCGTGTCGGACCCGTCCTACACGGATCAGATGATCGTCATGACCTACCCGCTGATCGGCAACTACGGGGTCACAGATGAGGACTATGAGTGCAAGAGCTTAAGCTCCGGCGCCCTGGTGGTCCACGACTACAACGATATGCCGTCTAATTTCCGTTACACGAAGACTCTGTCGGAGCTTCTGCAGGAGAACCACATCCCGGGCATCAGCGGTGTGGATACCCGGAAGCTGACCCGGAGCATCCGGGATTTCGGCTCCCGCCGGGCGTTGATCACAGACAGCTCCGTGACGATCGAGGAAGGGCTGCGGCGGATTGTCAGCACCCCGATCCCCCACGACGCGGTGCCGCGGGTGAGCTGTAAGAAGCGGTGGTACTCCAGGACCTCCAACCCCCGGTTCAACGTGGTGGCCGTGGACTGCGGCATCAAGTTAAATATCATCCGCTGCTTAAACCGGTTAGGCTGCAACGTGACCATCGTGCCCTACGATACCACGGCAGAGGAGATCGAGTTCATGAAGCCGGACGGCATTTTCTTATCTAACGGTCCTGGAGATCCGGAGGATGTGACGCCGGTGATCCAGATGGTGCGGCAGCTGCGGGGGCGGTATCCGATCTTCGGCATCTGCCTGGGACACCAGATCATTTCCCTGGCCTACGGCGCCAAGACCTATAAGCTGAAATTCGGCCACCGGGGCGGCAATCACCCGGTGAAGCGGCTGGCGGACGGCAAGATCGAGATCACGTCCCAGAACCACAGCTATGCGGTGGCCGCAGACAGCGTGGCGGGGACCGGCCTGGAGATCACCCATATGAACCTGTTGGACAACACTGTGGAGGGCGTGGCCTGCAGAAGGGATAAGGTGTTCAGCGTGCAGTACCATCCGGAGAGTGCGCCGGGGCCCCAGGACAGCAGCTACTTGTTTGACCAGTTTATCGAGCTTATGACGGAGGGAAAGGAACATGCCTAAGAGAACAGATATTAAAAAAGTAATGGTGATCGGTTCCGGCCCCATCGTGATCGGACAGGCGGCGGAATTTGACTATGCGGGGACCCAGGCCTGCCTGGCCCTGCGGGAGGAAGGATATGAGGTGATCCTGGCCAACTCCAACCCGGCCACGATCATGACGGACACCTCCATCGCGGACAAGGTGTACATGGAGCCTCTGACCCTGGAATATGTGGCCAGGATCTGCCGCAAGGAGCGGCCGGACGCCATCGTGCCGGGCATCGGCGGCCAGACAGGACTGAACCTGGCCATGCAGCTGGCGAAAAAAGGCGTTTTGCAGGAGTGCGAGATCGAGCTTCTGGGCACGGATGCGGAGAGCATCGAGTGCGCCGAGGACCGGGAGCTGTTCAAGGAGCTGTGTGAGCGGATCGGAGAGCCGGTGGTGCCCTCCCAGATCACCTACAGCGTGGAGGAGGCCTTAGAGGCGGCCCACGCCATCGGCTATCCGGTGATCCTGCGGCCGGCTTTTACCTTAGGCGGCACCGGCGGCGGCTTCGCCTACAACGACCAGGAGCTGGGGGAGATGATGAAGAACGCTCTGGCCCTTTCTCCGGTGCATCAGGTGCTGATCGAAAAGAGCATCAAGGGCTATAAGGAGATCGAGTATGAGGTGATCCGGGACGCCAATGATACGGCGATCGTGGTCTGCAACATGGAGAACTTAGATCCGGTGGGCATCCACACCGGCGACTCCATCGTGGTGGCGCCCAGCCAGACCCTGACCAACAAGGAATACCACATGCTGCGGGACAGCGCCTTAAAGATCATCCGGGCCCTGGGAGTAAAAGGCGGCTGCAACGTGCAGTTTGCCTTAGATCCCCAGTCCTTCCAGTATTATGTGATCGAGGTCAATCCCCGGGTATCCCGGTCCTCCGCCCTGGCGTCCAAGGCCAGCGGCTACCCCATCGCCCGGGTATCGGCGAAGATCGCCGTGGGCATGAACTTAGACGAGATCCAGCTGGCCAACACTCCGGCCTGCTTCGAGCCGGCCCTGGACTATGTGGTGACCAAGATGCCCCGGTTCCCCTTTGACAAATTCGCTACAGCCTCCAACGTGCTCTCCACCCAGATGAAGGCCACCGGCGAGGTCATGAGCGTGGGCCGGACCCTGGAGGAGAGTCTGTTAAAGGCGATCCGTTCTCTGGAGGACGGCAAGAACCACATCCATATGGAGAAATTCGACACCCGCCACATGACCACGGACGAGCTGCTGGAGTACATCAAGGAAGGCACTGACGACCGGATCTACGCCATTTCCCAGCTGATGTGGATGGGCGTGGATCATTCCCGGATCTGCGATATTACCCAGATCGACATGTTCTTCTTAGACAAGATCAAGAAGATCGTGGATTTTGAGAAGGAGATGGAGGCAAATCCCAACAATCCGGAGCTGATCTATGAGGCGAAAGAGATGGGCTTTTCTGACTCCTACATCGCGGAGCTGTGGAAGACCACTGAGGACGATATCTATGAGCGGCGGTGCCAGATGGATATTTTCCCGGTATATAAGATGATCGATACCTGCGCCAGCGAGTTTGACAGCTATGTGCCGTATTTTTACTCTACCTACGGCCAGGAGAACGAGTCCATCGTATCGGATAAAAAGAAGATCATCGTGTTGGGCTCCGGCCCGATCCGCATCGGCCAGGGCGTGGAGTTTGATTATTCCACCGTTCATGCCATCCGGACTATCCGGGAAATGGGCTACGAGGCGATCGTGATCAACAACAACCCGGAGACGGTCTCCACCGACTACACGGCGGCGGACAAGCTGTACTTTGAGCCGCTGACCGTGGAGGATGTGATGAACATCGTGCGGCTGGAGCAGCCGGAAGGGGTGATCGCTACCCTGGGCGGCCAGACAGCAGTGAACTTAGCGGAGCCGCTGGCCCGCCGGGGCGTGAAGATCATCGGCACGGACTGCGACGCCATCGAGAAGGCGGAGAACCGGGACGCCTTTGACGAGGTGATCAAGTCTCTGGAGATCCCCAACCCCAAAGGGGAGGCTGTGACCAATATTGAAGAAGGCGTGGCGGCGGCAGAGAGCATCGGCTATCCGGTGCTGGTGCGCCCCAGCTTCGTCCTGGGCGGCCGGGCCATGGAGATCGTGGCCAATGAGGAGGCCCTGCGCCATTACCTGAAAAATGCAGTGGACATGGACGCGGAGAAGCCGGTCCTGGTAGACAAATACCTGGTTGGAAAAGAGGTGGAGGTAGACGCCATCTGCGACGGAAGAGAGGTCTTCATCCCGGGCATCATGGAGCTGGTAGAGCGGACCGGCGTCCACTCCGGCGACAGCATCAGCGTGTACCCGCCGTTCTCCATTTCCCAGAAGGTGCAGGACACCATCGTGGATTATACTACCAGGCTGGGACTGGGCATTGGCATCGTAGGACTGTTCAACATCCAGTTCATTGTAGATCAGGATGAAAATGTGTTCGTCATCGAGGTCAATCCACGGGCTTCCCGCAGCGTGCCGTTCTTATCCAAGTCTACGGGCCTGAGCCTGGTGCCGATCGCCACCCGGGCCATGCTGGGAGAGTCCCTGCGGGATCAGGGCATCACAGAGCTGGTCCATCAGGGGGCGGAGCGCTGGTATGTAAAGGCGCCGGCGTTCTCCTTCGCCAAGCTGGACGGTATGGACGCCTACCTGTCTCCGGAGATGAAATCTACGGGCGAGGCCATCGGCTACGACGCCAAGTTAAACCGGGCTCTCTATAAGGCGCTGCAGGCTTCCGGGATCAAGATGAAGGATTACGGCACCGTGGTGGTGACCCTGGCGGACGAGGATAAGGAGGAGGCCCTGCCCCTGGTGCGCCGGTTCTATCGGCTGGGCTTCAACATCGAGGCGACCACGGGAACAGCGGCGTTCTTAAAGAACCATGGGATCCGTACCCGGGTGCGCCATAAGGTCAGCGAGGGCAGCGAGGAGATCCTGGATTCGATCCGGGCCGGGTACGTCAGCTACATCATCAATACCCGTCCGGTGCTGTCCGGCAGTCATTACCAGGACGGCATCGAGATCCGCCAGTGCGCGGTCCAGAACGGGGTGACCATGTTCACCTCCCTGGATACGGTGCGGATCATGCTGGACGCCCTGGAGGAGACGGTGCCGGAGGTGTCTACGCTGTAGGACGGCGGAGGGCAGCACGGCGGAGACGCTGCGGGAGGCGGTGGAGATCCTGATGGATCACCAATAGCGATCCTGTCGGAGCAATACGGAGAAACGGCCGAGGGCCGGGAGCAGAATGGAGGTGCTCCCGGCCTTTTTGGGATACCGGCCATTTTCGGCTGTCCGTGTCCTTTTTTCGACAGAAAAGAAGTTTCTGTGGATGATTTTTCTGTTCTGTGGTATGATAAAAAGATACAGAGACCGGTCGGAAATGTCCTGGAACAGCAGGACGCCGCCGGAGGATACAGGGGGAGTCTTGTTTTGAGAACGTCAAATCAGGAATTCATGATGGATTACGCGATCACTGTGGCACCTACAGGAGAGATCGCTGGTTTCAAGGTGCGTCCTGGGATGTTCGAGGTCAATGGAGCGATGATCCTGGAGTGCGGGATCAATTTTACCATCCATACCCATGGCGGAACGTCCTGCGAGCTGCTGTTGTTCCATAAGGGGGAGGAGGAACCATATGCGGTGCTCCCATTCCCGGAGGAGTATAGGATCGGCGATGTGTACTCGATGATGGTGTTCGGATTGGAACCGGAGGAATTCGAGTATGCTTACCGGATCGGAGGGACCTACCGCCCGGAAAAGGGGCTGCTTTTTGATAAAAAGAATATCCTGCTGGATCCCTATGCCCGGGCGGTGACCGGTCAGGGCGTCTGGGGCAGGCACAATGCGGGCCGGTATCACGCCCGGGTGGTGCGGGATGTTTTTGACTGGGGGAATATGCCCCAGTCAAAGCGAGAGATGAACGAGCTGGTGATCTATGAGCTCCATGTGCGGGGCTATACCCGCCATCCGTCCTCCAAGGTCCGCCAGAAGGGTACCTTTGCCGGCCTGCGGGAGAAGATTCCTTATCTGAAGGAGCTGGGGATCAATGCGGTGCAGCTGATGCCGATCTTTGAGTTTGACGAGAACATGAACGCCAGGACGGTGGACGGCAAGCTGCTCCTGGATTACTGGGGCTATAATACCGTGGGCTTTTTCGCCCCCAACAGCAGCTATACGGCGGCGGAGGAGTACAACCGGGAGGGCACGGAGCTGAAGGAGCTGATCAAGGACCTGCATGACAACGGCATCGAGGTGATCCTGGACGTGGTGTTCAATCACACGGCGGAAGGGAATGAGCTTGGTCCGTCCTTCTGCTTTAAGGGCCTGGACAATAACGTATACTATATGCTGACGCCGGATGGGAATTATTATAATTTCAGCGGCTGCGGCAATACCTTAAACTGCAACCATCCCATCGTCCAGCAGCTGATCGTGGAATGCCTCCACTACTGGACCATCAGCTACCGGGTGGATGGCTTCCGGTTCGATCTGGCCAGCATCATGGGACGGAATGAGGACGGGTCCCCGATGAAGAACCCGCCCCTTCTGCGCACCTTAAATTACGATCCGATCCTAAGCCGGGTGAAGCTGATCGCCGAGGCGTGGGACGCAGGTGGCATGTATCAGGTAGGGAGCTTTCCGGCCGGGAAGCGGTGGGCAGAGTGGAACGGCAGATACCGGGATGCTTTGCGCAGCTACCTGAAAGGGGACCTGTGGGAGGCCCAGCAGGCAGCCTGGAGCATAGCCGGCTCCGGGGATCTGTACGGCAGCCACGACCCAGAATACCAGGGAAGCTATGCGGGATATAATTCCTGCGTGAATTTCCTGACGTGCCACGACGGGTTCACGCTGTACGATCTCTATTCCTACAATCAGAAGCACAATGAGGGGAACGGCTGGAACAACACCGACGGAGCCGACGACAACCGGAGCTGGAACTGCGGAGCAGAGGGCGGGACCGACGATCCGGAGGTGTTAAAGCTGCGGTTCCGGATGATCCGCAACGCCTGCGCGGTGCTGATGTGCAGCCGGGGAACGCCCATGTTCCTGGCGGGAGATGAGTTTGGCAACACCCAGTACGGCAACAACAACGGCTATTGTCAGGACAATGAGATCTCCTGGCTGGACTGGACCCTGCTGGATAAGAACCGGGACCTGTTTGAATTTTTCAGATTTATGATCGCCTACCGCAAACGGCACCCGGTGATCCGGAAGACCCTGCCCAACGCGGTCTGCGGGATGGATCACCTGCACACCCACAGCGCGGACGCAGAGCGGCTGGAGGTATATCCGGGGGAGCGGGTGATCTGTACCAGCTTTGCCGGTTATGACCGGGAGCGGGGCTGCGACGACGTGGTGTATGTGGCGGTGAACGCATACTGGGAGGATATGGAGATCACCCTCCCCAACATGAAGCGGGCAGGAAGCTGGTTCCTGAGCGTGGATACCTATGGAGATGAGCATGGAAGATACTGCTACGAGGAGGCGCAGGAGCGGCGGATCGACGGCAGCTATGTGATGCGGCCCCGGTCGGTAGCGGTGTTCCATGTGAAGCGGTTTTGAGAGGAAAGACAGTCGTATAAAGAAACCGGCAGAGAAGAATGCGGCCCCTGGCCTGGGGAGGATGGGATCCCGGGCCAGGGGTTTTTCCAGCCGTTCCCACTGGTATTTCCTGATGCTGTATGCTATGATTCTTTTGTAACAGAAATGTAACATTTATGTAACAAAAGGAGGACTTACCATGAGAAACAAAAAAATCTGGATGTTAGCGGCAGTAACGGCGTCGGTGATGGCACAGCCCATGACGGCCATGGCAGCCAGCTTCCCATATATGCAGAAGAACGGTGTTCAGGTGATCGTCGGGAGCGGAAATGCTTCTGACTGGAAACAGATCCTGGGGAACGCAGGGGTGAATGTGGGCTCCCTGTCCGGCGGAAACTGGCAGGAGCAGTTAAACCAGCTGCTGCAGAATTGTGATCCGGGGCTTCAGGACAGCTTAAAGGACTGCCCGATCCTGGGCGGCGGTCAGGGAAACCTGGGGGATTGTCCGATCCTGGGCGGCGGTAATGGCGGGAACCAGGGCGGCCAGCTTCCGGGCGGCGGAAACGGCGGGAACCAGGGCGGTCAGCTTCCGGGCGGCGGAAACGGTGGGAACCAGGGCGGCCAGCTTCCGGGCGGCGGCAATGGCGGAGACCAGGACGGCAGCCTGGGCGGCGGCTCTGACAACCAGACCTTTGAGGCCCAGGTGCTGGAGCTGGTGAACCAGGAGCGGGCGAAGGCCGGATTACAGCCTTTAAGCTTAAGCCAGGGAGCGGCCAGCGCGGCGGATGTGCGGGCGAGAGAGCTGACCCGTTCCTTCTCCCATACCCGTCCCGACGGCCGGGGCTTCCAGACGGCTCTGACCGAAGCAGGGGTTTCCTACACGGCTTACGGCGAGAACATTGCTTACGGCCAGAACAGCCCACAGCAGGTGATGAACCAGTGGATGAACAGCGCCGGACACCGGGCCAACATCTTAAACCCCAATTTCACCGCCATGGGCGTGGGACATTATGAGAACGCATCCGGCACGGATTACTGGGTGCAGCTGTTCATCCGGTAAGCAGGGAGATCCCGGAGCGGGGATGGATACATAGAGAGAACATAACAAACTATATTGCAAACAGGATTTCAAAAAAGCCATAGAGGAAAAGCAGAAAGCCAGGGACGACGGAAAGGGAGGCCCTGGCTTTTCTGCGCTGCGGTATGATTCTGTATCTGCCAGAAATGTCATAGTGGGAGGCATGTAAAACAGAAGGAACGTGGGGAGTAAATGGGAATACAGAGTAAGCAAGTCACGTTACGGTGAAGATATCTTCAATGGGGACCTGGAATACGGCTGCGATCTTCCAGGCCAGGGCCAGGGAAGGGTTATACCGGCCCTTTTCCAGGTTCCCGATGGTCTCCCGGCGGACGCCCACCAGGTTCGCCAGATCTTCCTGCTTCATATCATACCGGGCGCGGTATTCTTTGATCCTATTCGTGATCATGGTCAAGCCCCCAGCTTTCGCGTAATTGATAAAAACCAATGGAGAATCCATGGACTGCTGCGGAAACTCCCCACCCTGCGGCAAAACCGTATAAAAGGGATCTGTGCCCGGGCAGGCCGGCGGCAAAGAAGCAGATCAGGGAGACGACGGCGGTGGCGATCATGCCGCAGTAAAAAGCGTTGGAAGCGGCGCGGTCCATGTATGCCTCCGACATCTCGTCCGTTTTCAAAAAGAAATAGGAAAAGTCCATAGCGAAGCAGAAGAAGGCAAGAAAGCTCCGTTCTTCGGTGAAGATCCCGATCAGCCCCAAAAAGGAAAGCAGGCCCATGAGACCGGGAAGCGTCCGTCGCACCTTTATGCAGTTCTTCATGCGGAAGTCCTCCTTTGGATGTGGTATATTTCGCTCTTTATGA
>DVLJ01000101.1 GCA_018715565.1 Candidatus Ventrimonas merdavium | reverse complement strand
CTTCTGGACTACTTAAAGAAGACGGATCTGGAAGGCTATCGTGCACTGATCGAGAAGCTGGGAATCAGAAAGTAAGCTGGACGTTGGGGGTGGAGATGCTTTCTCCACCCTGTTTTTCGTTGTGGATGTCCTCCCCCAGGCGGGAGCCATCCCGGAAAAATCCATCCCGGAAAACCAGCGGGCGGCTGATCTCTAGCCCAACGAAGGAGTATCCATGGATATGGTGTCAGAAGACAGTTCCCGAAGCCGCTGCTGTACTTACAACCAGGCGGACGACGTCCCCCAGGTTGCGGGCAGAGCAGTAGTTTCGGCGTCTTCTGACGGAATATCGCGGCAGGACCGGGAGCAGATCCCGCGGACAGAGGCTGTGACAAGAACAAAAAAAGAAAAGGAGACAACGAACATGTACAAGAGTTTCAGTATGGAACTGGCTGGAAGAACGCTGACGGTGGATATCGGCAGAGTGGCGAAGCAGGCCAACGGCGCGGCATTTATGCACTATGGCGATACCGTGGTGCTTTCTACGGCGACCGCATCAGAAAAGCCGAGAGAGGGGATCGATTTCTTCCCCTTAAGCGTAGAATATGAGGAGAAGCTGTATTCCGTAGGCAAGATCCCCGGCGGATTTACCAGACGGGAGGGCAAGGCTTCTGAGAACGCCATCCTGACCTCCCGGGTCATCGACCGCCCCATGCGGCCGCTGTTCCCGAAGGATTACCGGAACGACGTGACCCTGAACAACATGGTGATGAGCGTGGATCCGGAGTGCCGTCCGGAGCTGGTGGCGATGCTGGGCGCGGCGATCGCGACCTGCATTTCCGATATCCCGTTTGACGGCCCCTGCGCCATGACCCAGGTGGGCATGATCGACGGAGAGTTCGTGCTGAACCCGTCCCAGGCCCAGTGGAAGAACGGCGATCTGAACCTGACCGTGGCTTCTACCCGGGAGAAGGTGATCATGATCGAGGCCATCTACATGGCTCACGGCGTGAACCAGGAGATCATCCGCTTCATCGACCGGATCGTGGAGGAGTGCGGCAAGGCGAAGCACACCTATGAGAGCTGCGCGATCCCGGAGGAGCTGTTCGCGGCCATTCGGGAGATCGTACCCCCGACGGAGATGGAGGACGCCGTATTTACCGACGATAAGCAGACCCGTGAGGAGAATATCCGTCAGATCACGGAGAAGTTAGAGGAAGCCTTTGCAGAGAATGAGGAGTGGCTGGCCGTATTAGGCGAGGCCGTTTACCAGTATCAGAAGAAGACCGTCCGCAAGATGATCTTAAAGGACGGCAAGCGTCCGGACGGCCGGGCGATGAACCAGATCCGCCCGCTGGCAGCCGAGGTAGATCTGATCCCCCGGGTGCACGGCTCCGCCATGTTCACCCGCGGACAGACCCAGATCTGCAACGTATGTACCCTGGCTCCTTTATCCGAGCAGCAGAGATTGGACGGACTGGACGAGAACGAGGTTTCCAAGCGCTACATGCACCACTATAATTTCCCGTCCTACTCCGTAGGCGAGACCAAGCCGTCCAGAGGTCCGGGACGCCGGGAGATCGGTCACGGCGCATTGGCAGAGCGGGCGCTGATCCCGGTACTGCCCAGCGAGGAGGAGTTCCCCTATGCGATCCGTACCGTATCCGAGACCTTTGAGTCCAACGGTTCTACCTCCATGGCTTCCACCTGTGCCTCCTGCATGTCCCTGATGGCGGCAGGCGTGCCGATCAAGAAGATGGTGGCCGGCATCTCCTGCGGTCTGGTGACCGGGGATACGGATGACGATTTCATCCTGCTGACCGATATCCAGGGCCTGGAGGATTTCTTCGGCGATATGGACTTTAAGGTGACGGGAACCACTGAGGGCATCACCGCGATCCAGATGGATATCAAGATCCACGGCCTGACCCGTCCGATCGTAGAAGGCGCCATCGCCAGATGCCGGGAAGCACGGCTGTTCATCATGGACACCTGCATGAAGCCGGCGATCGCAGAGCCGAGAAAAGAAGTGAGCAAGTACGCGCCCAAGATCGACCAGATCACTATCGATCCCCAGAAGATCGGCGATGTGGTGGGCAAGCAGGGCTGCGTGATCAATAAGATCATCGAGGATACCGGCGTGAAGATCGACATTTCCGACGACGGCAACGTGGCGATCTGCGGCACGGACAAGGATATGATCGAGAAGGCCAAGGAGATCATCCGGGGTATTGTGACCGATATCGAGCCGGGCCAGATCCTGACCGGCAAGGTAGTCCGCATCATGCCGTTCGGCGCGTTCGTCGAGCTGAAGCCGAAGAAGGACGGTATGGTCCACATCTCCCGCCTGTCCAACAAGCGGGTGGAGAAGGTGGAAGACGTGGTCAATATCGGCGACGTAGTCACCGTAAAGGTATTGGATGTTGACAAGATGGGCAAGATCAGCCTGAGCATGAAGCCCGGCGATCTGGAAAAGAAAGACAGCGAGTAAAGCATGAGAAAAAAAGTGTTGATCGGAGCGCTGACTGCCGTTATGGCAGTCAGCGGCTCTTTTATCAGCCTGGCGGATTCCGTAGGGGTCGCGCCGGGAACCGGCGAAGCCGGGAATGAGGCGGTGGCCGTGGTGCCGGAGAACCCGGCGGAGACGGATGCTCCGGGAGCGGAGAATGGGGAGAGCGCGGAGAACTCCGCGCCGGAGACGCTGCCCCAGGAAGCTGCGGTCCCGGAAGGCGGGACTGCACAGACGGCTGCCCCAGGATCCGGGGATAGTGCTGCGCCGGAGCAGGCGGGGGGCGGAGTCCAGAATGACGCTTCCGCTGCTGGAAGCGCCGCAGTCACGGCAGGCGGCTCTGGCCAGGGCAGCGGGACGGTGACTGCCGGCTCCGGAAGCCCATCTGCGGACGGAAGCGCCGCAGCGGGTTCCCAAGGGAGTGCCACGGTGACTGCGGGAGGAACGGCTCAGGGCAGCGGGACCGTGACTGCGGGCGGCGCGGCCCCCAATCCCACGGGCCCGGTGGGCGGCTCCACGATCGTGTCCGGGGTGGTAGGCGCAGGCGGCGCAGCCTCCTGGGCGTCGGGCCCGGGAGTAACGGGACCGGCGGCGGTTTCCAAGGGCATCGACGGCTTTGCCGGGACGGTGCAGGATCCGGTGGTCAAGGTGGCAGAAAAGTACACCTACGATCAGATGTGCCGGGATATCGATACTCTGTCCGCCCGCTACAGCGACCGGATGCGGGTGAACACGCTGGGAACGACCCACGACGGCAGAAAGCTCATTGAGATCATCGTGGGGAATCCCAATGCCCCTAAGCATGTGCTGATCCACGCCGGGATCCACGGCAGAGAGTATATGACGCCCCTCCTGGTGATGAAGCAGCTGGAATACGGCCTGTATTTCTATCACACAGCCAGCTTTGAGGGACGGAGCTTATCGGAGATGTTCGATCAGGTGGCGGTCCATTATGTTCCCATGGTGAACCCGGACGGGATCTCCATCAGCCAGAACGGCCTGGATGCCATCCGCTCCGGTTCCCTGCGTCAGGCGATCGAACAATGCTATGCCAATGACGTCAGCCTGGGACGGACCAGCGCAGCCTTCGACCGGTATCTGCTGTACTGGAAGGCCAACGGCCGCGGCGTGGATCTGAACCAGAATTTCCCGGCAAACTGGGATCAGGTGACTTCCTCTTCCCTGCCGTCTTACGGGACCTACAAGGGCGACAGCCCTCTTTCTGAGCCGGAGAGCCAGGCGCTGGCGAACCTGATCAACTCCCGCAGCTGGGCGGCGACCATCAGCTACCACAGCATGGGCAATATCATCTACTGGGATTACGCAGGCAACGCAGTGCACGACCAGTCCCTGGATCTGGCCAATACCGTTTCTGCCCGGACCGGCTACCGGCTGGCTGGTTCCAGCGGCCACGGCGGGTTTAAGGACTGGGTGCAGATCAAGGAGGCCC
>DVLJ01000100.1 GCA_018715565.1 Candidatus Ventrimonas merdavium | reverse complement strand
TCATTATAGTGGAATCGAATTATTTTGTCAATAGTAAATGTTTTCCATAGGGCCTTCCCTCCATAGAAAAATAAGAAAGCAGCGGTCATATCCTTTCCACTGCTTTCTTATCGTCTCTAATCCCCGCTTCTATTCCTGAAAATACCGCCGGATATCCTCCTTGATCTCCCCTTCCGCCGCTCTCGCCGCGTCCATATCCTCCGCGCTCACCGATACATACACCTTCATCTTCGGCTCCGTGCCAGACGGACGCACCACGACGGAACCGTGGCCTTCCAGTAAGAATTTCAGCACGTCCGACTTGGGCAGTCCGTCCAGGCCCAGGGAATAATCCAGGCATGCTTCTACACGCTTTCCGCCAATGGCGGCAACGCCTTTCCGGAAGGTTTCCATGATCTGCTGCATCTTTGCAAAGCCCGCCGCCCCTTCAAAGGTGAACGAATGCAGGGTATTGAAGCAGTAACCGTACGTGCGGTACAGCTCCTGCAATTTCTCCCAAAGGCCGATCCCATGGGCTTTATAATAAGCGAACATCTCACAGATCAGGAAGGCGCCGTCCACCGCATCTTTATCCCGGACATAGCTTCCGCTCAGATATCCATAGCTTTCCTCAAATCCAAAGATATACCGGCTTTCCTGGCCGTCTGCCTCCAGAAGCCCGATCTGCTCACCGATAAACTTAAAGCCGGTCAGCACATTCCGTGTCTCTACTCCATAGTGGGCTGCGATCCGCTCCGCCATGTCGATCGTCACGATCGTTTTTACCAGCACCGGTGCTTCCGGCATGGTGCCGTTGGCGCTGCGCCTGCTGCAGATATAATCCAGCAGCAGCATTCCCGTCTCGTTCCCGGACAGCAGCACGTGCTCGCCCTTTTCATTTTTTACGGCGATCCCTACCCGGTCGCAGTCCGGATCCGTCGCCAGCAGCAGGTCGGCGTTATATTTTTCCGCATATTCGATGCCAAGAGCCATTGCTTCCCGGATCTCCGGATTCGGGTACGGGCAGGTCGGAAAATTCCCATCCGGCTGCTCCTGCTCCTTCACAACCGTGATGTTGGTAAATCCGCTCTCCTTCAGTGTCCGCAGGACCGGCTTTAAGCCCGTGCCATTTAACGGCGAATAGACGATCGCTACGTCCTTATCTACGGGATCCGCCGGCCCCAATACACTCTGGGATTTTACCGCGTCAATGAATGCCGTCACCACCTCCGGACCAATATACCGGATCAGCCCTGTCTGGACCGCCTCCTCAAACTCCATCCGGCAAATGCCGTCAAACACATCCGTCGCCTCGATCTCCGCCAGGATCTCTGCCGCCGCCTTCGTCGTGATCTGGCAGCCGTCGGGCCCATACACCTTGTAGCCATTATACTTTGACGGATTGTGGGAGGCTGTCACCATGATCCCCGCCGCACAGGACAACTCCCGTACCGCGAACGAAAGACAGGGTGTAGGCATCAATTCTCCGTACAGATGCACCTGGATCCCATTCCCGGCAAATACTTCCGCCGCCGTCCTGGCAAATACATCGGATTTAATCCGTGAATCATAGCTGACCGCGATCCCCGCCTGGGCGCCTCCCATCCGCTTCACGTAATTGGCCAATCCCTGCGACGCCTTCGCTACCGTATGCACATTCATCCGGTTCGTACCTGCGCCGATCACACCGCGCAGGCCGCCGGTCCCAAATTCCAGATTCCGGTAAAATGCATCCGCGATCTTCTCCTCATCTCCGGCCATCGCCTGTAGTTCCGCCGCCACATCGCCGTCGGTTACCGCCAGCTTTCTCCAACGGTCATATTCCTTTCTGATCTGTTCTCTTTCCATCTGTCTTTCCTCCGGATCTTTCCGTATTTTCTTAAATCCCCAGTGCGGCTGCCTCGCCTGACCGGCTCAGCAGATCACATGCAAAAACTGCGCCTTCCCGTGAAACTTCATCGCCAGGGAATTGGCCGGCACAAACACACAGTCGCCCTTAAAGAAATTCAAACTGTCCCCATCCTCCATAAAGATCACACCGCAGCCGTCCAGGCACAAAAACACCTGGAACGATTCGCCTGCCGTCTGGAACTGCACCAGCTTCCGGGAAGATTCCGTGTTCAGCAGATACCGCTCCACCTGAAAATACCGGCACCGGCATAACAGCTCCGTAGCCGATCCCTTCCTGTATTTTAGAAGCCGGAGCGGCTGCCGCGGTTCTGCACTGCTTTTTAGATTGGCCACATGAAGCGCTTTATCAATGTGGAGCTCCCGCGGATTCCCATGCTTGTCCAGACGGTTATAATCATACAGCCGGTAGGTCAGATTGGAATTCTCCTGGATCTCCGCGATCAACGCGCCGGCTCCGATGGCGTGTACCGTGCCTGCATCGATGAAGAAGACGTCGTCCTTCTGGATCTTGACCTTCTGCAGATATTTTTCTACCGTTCCATCCTGAAGGCTTTTTCGCAGCTGCTCCTTTGTCACATCATGGTTAAAGCCATAGATCAGCTGCGCGTCCGGCGAAGCATCCATCACATACCACATCTCGCTTTTTCCCAGCTGGCCATCCTCATGGTCCCTCGCATAGGTATCGTCCGGATGCACCTGCACCGACAGGTCCCTCTTTGCGTCGATAAATTTGATCAAGATCGGCAGTTCTCCAGAGCTGCTGGCGTGGGTCCCCATATATTCCGGATGCTGCTGCAAAAGCTCCCGCAGCGTCATCCCCTGATGGATCCCGCTGGCCACCATGCTGGGACCGTCGGGGTGGGTAGAACATTCCCAGGTCTCCGCCAAAGGCTCCAATGGGATCTCTTTATTAAACTCCGTGCGCAGGCGATTGCCTCCCCACAGATAGTCCTTGCCTGCAGGGCTTAGAAGAAATGGTTTTCTAATATTCTCTCTCATGTAGCTTACTCCTTCTGTCCCACTCCCTCAATCATGATAGAACAGACGTTAATCCTCCAGCTCATATTTATGCTTGTCGTGCACGTTGATCTCTTTTCCCAGCTGTACCTCGATGATCTGCATCGCTGTCTCCGCAACGATCGTGTGCTTGCAGCCCGCTTCCATCGTGATCACATCGCCTGGCTTTACCTGTTCTTCCATGCCGTCTACAATGGTCTTTCCTCTGCCAGAGATCACCGTCCAGATCTCATCCCGGTGATCATGGCTGTGATAATTCATCCGATAGCCTGGATTCAGCGTTACCTTCACAGTCAGGCTCCCGTCCTCTACATCCAGCACACAGAAATTCCCCCAGGACTTCTCCGCGAACATCACCTGCTGGTTCAGACTGTTTACAAATGGTTCGATGTCCTGAGATTCCTTCTTATCCGATACCAGGATCCCTTCTGCGCTGGCAGAAACCACCACATTTTTTAGCCCCATACACAGGATCGGGACGTTCAATTCGTTGATGATATTCAGATTTTCGCAGCTGTCATTGTACAGCGCCTGTCCAATGACCGGCTCCATCATCTCCTCGCTCAGCACGTCCCAGGTACTCAGATCCTTCCACAAGCCATCATACCGCAGCACCCGGATATTCGGCTCTTTTTCCACCACCGCATAATCAAAGCTGATCTCATCCAGCTTTTCATACTGATCGTACAGATCTTCAAAGTCTGTGAAAGCGATCTCCTGATGCGCCCGCTCCAGGATATATCCTAACCGGCAGGCGAATACGCCTCCGTTCCAGAGCGCACCGGAACCCAGATATTCTCCCGCCGTCTGCAGATCCGGCTTTTCCTTGAACGTCCGCACCGCAGAGACCGGCTCTCCATTCTCTGGAATGATGTAGCCGTATTTATCGCTTGCCTCTGTAGGACGGATCCCCAGAAGGGCAATATTAGCTCCTGCCCGGACCAGCTCCTCCAGCTTTTGCAGCTCCGAAAAATACCGGTCCTCCACATACGGGTCGATCGGGCATACCACTACGATCTCCTCCTCGGCCAGCCCTTTCCGGTCGCGAAGATACGCCGCCGTCAGGGCAACCACCGGGAAGGTTCCCTTCCGGTTAGGCTCGATACAGACATTTACCGTATCCTCCAGCTGATTATGGACTGCAGAAACCTGCGCCTTGGACGTAGCCACCGTGATCATGGCCTGATCATCCGCCATCCGGATCTGACGGCAGACCCGCTGGATCATCGACTCATAGCTTCCGTCCTGCCGTTTAAATAATTTCAGGAACTGTCTGGAACGGACGTCATTGGAAAGAGGCCATAAGCGCTTTCCGGAACCGCCCGAAAGTAATATAATATTCATTGTTCCACCAACTTCTTTCTTCGATTCGCTGTATCATACTGTCCGGGCAGCTTCCTGTCCCAGCTTCAGCGCCCCAAGGATCCCCTGATCCTCTCCCAGCTCTGAGCGGACAATATACTGCTCCAAATGCTCCATCTGCCAGGTCCTGATGTACCCGCCCAGCTGCTCCCGTACCTGGCGGTGGATGCGCGGCAGAAGCGTCTCCTGGTGCATCACGCCGCCTCCCAAAACAATCTTCTGAGGCGATAGGAGCATGACATAATCAGCCAGTGCCTGGCCGATATAATATGCCTCCAGTTCCCACACCTCGTCTATGTCCGCCAGCTCCTCAGCCCGTTTTCCCCAACGTTTCTCCAACGCCGGCCCTGCTGCCAGACCTTCAAAACAGTTCTTATGGCAGACACAGGTCCCTTCATAAGGATCCTGCGGATGGCAGCTCAGCAGGATATGCCCCGCCTCCGGATGCTGCATCCCATGGAGGACTCTGCCATTAGCCAGGATCCCCGCGCCGATCCCCGTTCCGATCGTGATGTACATCCCCGTTTCCACACCGCGCAAGGCGCCGTATGCGGCTTCTCCAAGAACCGATCCATTGACATCTGTGTCAAATCCTACCGGAACCTGCAGAGCAGATCTTAAGATATGCCATATCGGATAATCCTGCCAGCCGGCTTTCGGTGTGGAGGTGATATATCCATAGGTATCCGAAGTCTTATCTAAGTCCAACGGACCAAAGCATGCGGCGCCCAGCGCCTCCACCCCGGCCTGCTGAAAATACCCGATCAGCTCCGGCATCGTCTGCTCCGGCCGCAGTGTTGGGAAAACCTTACGCTCCAGGATCGTACCGTCTTCTCTCCCTACCGCGCACACCATCTTTGTACCGCCTGCTTCCAGCGCGCCGATCCTCATCCTTGCCTCCGCCAATACTCCAGGGTCTCCCCGATCGTCTGTTCCAAGGGGATCTCCCGTTTCCATCCGGTACATGCCTCCAGCTTGGACACGTCAGCCTCGATCACCGGCACGTCCACCGGGCGCAGCCGGGCCTGATCCACCTGGACCTCAATGGGTACCTTAGCCTGGGCCAGGATTATATCCAGGATCTCCCGGATCGCGATCGCCTTGCCGGAACCGACATTGTAGGTCTCTCCGGCAGCACCGTGCTCCATCAGGAGGGTGTAGGCGCGGACGACGTCGCGGACGTCGGAGAAGTCTCTCCGGGCGCTTAGATTCCCCACGTGGATCACCGGTTCCCGCAGCCCTTTCTCGATCTCCGCTGCCTGCTTGCAGAAGTCTGCCACCACGAATAGCGGTGCCTGGCTAGGGCCTACATGGTTAAACGCCCGCACCATCATCACATCCATCCCATAAGCCTGACTGTAGATCTTCCCCAGCATATTCTGGCAGGCCTTTGTAGCCGCATAAACATTTCCGGGACGCAGCACGTTGTCCTCGGGGATCGGAACTTCCCCCGGCTTCACATATCCATATTCTTCCCCAGACCCGATCAACAGCACTCTGGGCTGATAATCCAGATCCCGAATGGCATCCAGCACATTCAGGCTGCCTTTGATATTCACATCCACGGTCAGCCCCGGATTCTTCCAGGACAAGCCCACAGAGCTCTGGGCCGCCAGATGAAAGATATAGTCCGGACGCACGTCTTCCAACAATTCTTTGATCCGCTCCGGCTCCAAAATATTCAGATCCCGTATCTCAATGCCTGTTTTTTCTATCTTTTCCTGCGGCATTTTCGTAACGACAATAGACCATATGCAGTTCTTCTGTATATGGTCTATCAAATAGTTCCCTACGAAGCCTGCCGCACCGATGATCAGTGCTTTCTTCATAGTTTTCCCTCTTTAATTAAAGATTTGCTGCTTTGATTTCCTTTT
Organism: Candidatus Ventrimonas merdavium; assembly: GCA_018715565.1. GTDB lineage: Bacteria > Bacillota > Clostridia > Lachnospirales > Lachnospiraceae > Brotaphodocola > Brotaphodocola merdavium. The sequence goes on along the minus strand of DVLJ01000100.1, from coordinate 2,325 downwards.
CCACCAGAGCCATATCATTGTCTACCATCCGGGTCACCAGCTCCTTAAAGGGAATCTCCCGTTCCCAGCCCAGCTTCGACTCTGCCTTTGCCGGATTGCCCAGCAGAACATCCACCTCGGCCGGACGGAAGAACTTCTCATTCACTTTTACAATCGTCTTGCCAGTCGCCTGATCGATGCCAACCTCGTTCACGCCTTCTCCCTGCCAGGTCACGGTAATCCCTACATGAGCAAAGGCAGTCTCTACAAACTCCCGGACTGTACGAGTTTCATTGGTTGCAATGACATAATCGTCGGCTTCTTCCTGCTGCAGCATCAGCCACATTGCGCGGACATAATCCTTGGAATGTCCCCAGTCCCGCTTGGAATCCATATTGCCCAGCTCTAGGTGATCCTGCACGCCATGTTTGATCCGGGCCACTGCATCGGTAATCTTCCGGGTCACGAACTCCTTACCCCGGCGCTCGCTCTCATGATTGAACAGGATGCCGCTGCATGCGTACATGTCATAGCTTTCCCGGTAGTTCTTGGTGATCCAATGTCCGTAGAGCTTTGCCACGCCATACGGACTTCTGGGATAAAACGGGGTCTTTTCCGTCTGCGGCATCTCCTGGACCAGACCGAACATCTCGCTGGTAGACGCCTGATAGAAATGAGCGGACGGCTTCACGGTGCGGATGGCCTCCAGCATATTGGTCACGCCGATCGCGTCAATATCTGCCGTCGCAATGGGCTGCTCCCAGCTGGTCGCTACAAAGGACTGAGCCGCCAAGTTATACACCTCGTCTGCCTGAGAGATCCGCATAGCGTTGATCAGGGAGATCACATCCGTCATATCCGCATAGATGAAATGGATCTTGTCTTTAATGTGCTCCACATTGCCATAGTCCACAACGCTCTTTCTGCGCATAATGCCATATACTTCATAGCCTTTCTCCAGCAGAAGCTCTGCCAGATAAGAGCCGTCCTGTCCTGTGATACCAGTGATTAATGCGTGTTTCATGATGATCATTCTCCTTTATTCATTCTTTCCATATTGTAATTTAGATATATTCATCCCGGTTGCAGATCTTTAGGTTCTCCAGGACCTTTTTAATGTCTCCGGCGCTGTTCTTCGCGCAGATCAAGGTAGCATCTTCCGTATCCACTACGATCAAATCCTCCAATCCTACCGCTGCGATCAGCTTCTCGCCGCCCTGGATGACACAGTTCTTGGTGTTGACAGTAATAATATTCCCTTTTACCGCATTTCCAAACTCATTGGTCTTGTTGATCCGCTCTACGGCCAGCCAGGATCCCACATCATCCCAACCAAAGGTTCCCGGCAGAATATAGATATTCTCAGCCTTCTCCATGATCCCATAGTCAATGGACTGAGAGCCCATGGCATGGAATTCCTGATCCAGGACCAGATCCTGTTCCGGAGTCCCGATCGCCGCCTGGATCCGCTGCAACCGTTTATAGGTATCCGGCATATACTGGGCAAAATTCTTCAAGATGGTAGATAGCTTCCAGATAAACTGTCCGCTGTTCCAGAGGTACTCCTCCGTCGCCAGATACTCCTTGGCCACATCTAACGTGGGCTTCTCCACAAAGCGATCTACCTTATAAGCCATCCCCTCTGTCTCGTGAGGATCAAACTTGATATATCCGTAGCCGGTCTCTGGATAATCCGGTGTGATCCCGATCGTAACCAGGTTGGAATCCTGTTCTGCGATCCGGCACGCTTCCTTTAAGGTGGTCAGATACATCTTGTGGAACTTGATCAAATGATCTGACGGAAGCACCAGCATGATCGCATCATCATACTTTTTGGCAATGTGGATGGCTCCCAAACCGATACAGGGCGCTGTATTCCGGCCTACCGGCTCGCACAGGATATTCTCCTCCGGAATGCCCGGCAGCTGCTCCAACGCCAACTGCTTGTAATCCTTATTGGTCGCAATATAAATGTCCTCCAGCTTCACCAGCGGCAAAATCCGCTCTACCGTCAGCTGGATCATCGTCTTTCCATCATCCGTTAATGATAAAAATTGTTTCGGCAGGCTCTTGCGGCTCTTGGGCCAAAAACGCTCGCCGCGGCCGCCGGCCATGATTAGGGCTGTGATGTTCATGTTGGGTTCCTACCCTTTCTGTAATAATTTGTATGTAGTATACTATATTTGGGAAGAGATTGCTAGCCCCTATTCTGAATCCCTTTGTGAGAGACAGCTATTAAATATCTTCTTCATATCGATCTGTCGCCGCAATGACTCTCCCCTTTTTTCTTATTTTGAACTTGCTGATTGCCGTTGAGCGGATTCCATGGGTGTTTGCTTTGTAAAC
>DVLJ01000099.1 GCA_018715565.1 Candidatus Ventrimonas merdavium | reverse complement strand
TCTCTGCATGGCAGCTCATAATACAAGGTTTTTCGCATAGTTGAAATGATGATCCGCCCCATTATAACAGCACAAAAGCGGAGACCCTGCAGTGTGTTCATACTGTGCAGTTGAATAAAAATAATACCCATATCCATTTATTTCATACCAACCAGTAATCATTGCCCCTTGTGGAAATCAATCGCAAGGATTTCCGTTTCCCTTCTCACTCCATCCATCACCCACTGCAGTACAACATTGTCCTTGTTTAACACAACACTCACCCCAAAGTCATAAGCGTATGATAATATTTTATCCTTATATATCAAACCTTCGTGTGGATTTGTAAATGCTTTTAATTTAATCAAATCCTCACTGGTATCTTTTCCCCAATATGTTTTAAACTCGATCATCAGCACATTGTGCTTATTGCAGTTCCGTTTATGGACAATAAAATCGGGCGAAGCTGATCTAGCATCCATTCCAATTCCTGGTATATAATATTTTGCCTCCACTCCGTTTCTATTATATTCCGTATCGATATTTAATTGAGCATATTTATCACGGTATTCCTGTACAAATAAATTAAAAAATTTTGCAGTGATTGTTCTTTCGCTTACTTTTCTAATGATCAATTCTCGCTCTTGCTCATATAGTAATTTTAATACGTGAATAATATCCTCCCGGACTTCCCCCTTTTTGTAATTTGCTTCAAATTCTCCTACGCACTTCCAACGCTTTCCTTCTTGCGGACAATTTTTACATTGATCCATTACGTTCTCCTATCCCTTCCTGTCTCCTGATTCCCCAATATCTCCTCCCATACACCCCCGCAAACCCGCCGGCAACCGCCGCCATCAAAAACGGCGCATACCGGTTCCACAGCCCTGGCAGATAGATCGTATAGGTCCCGCAGAACAGGTTCCCCACAAACAGAAAAACGGGATGCCGGATCCGGATGGACCAGGGGCCGATCAAGAACACGATCGTATAGATCCGGAACAGCAGGGAGAGCAGCCAATAGCCCAGCAGAAAGAGACAGGCCTGCTTTTTCCTGGCTATTCGATACAGTCCGATATGGCATAAGAGAAAACCGACCGTCATGGCGATATGCAGCCAGTGATGGGTGCTCAGATAAATCGGGCAATAATTCTGTATAAGGACAATGGTCTCTGCAATTCCAAAGAGTACATAAAAAAGCAACTTAGAATCCTGCTTTGCACGGATCATCGGTTCCTCACCTCCTGCGTCTGATCTGCGTCTAAAAAATCTGTTTCATCTGCCTGCGTCTAATTCTCAGACAGGTCATTCTATGAGCTATGGAAATTATGCCACGGTCAGTGCCCCTACTGCCTTAAACCACATATCCACTATTTCCATCCTCCTGCTCCTACATTACTTCCTCAAAAAACCGCCTCATCCCCTCCCCAGCCGCTTTCTCATCTTCCCCTTCGATCCGGACCGTGATCTCCTCCCCGCAGTTCACCGACAGGTTCATCAGCTCCATAAGCTGCAGCGCATTGGCTTCCCGCTCCCCTCTCTGGATAATAATGCTGCTCTGATATTTCTTTGCCTCCCTGGCCAACAGGCACGCCGGTCTTGCATGGAGCCCTGCCTGATCCTTCACTTCATACCGAAACGTAATCATCCCGTCCTCTCCTTTCCCACTTATCCCGATCTTAACCTGAGATAAGCATAGCATTTTTGGAGAAAAAAATCTATGGTTCTTCTCTCAGACTATTCCAAGGGGAACTGACCTTCCTGCGTATTTTCCGAAACCATGTCCCACAACAACATACGCAGACAAAAAGACCGCCTGGACCTCTCCCGTCCAAACGGTCTTTTCTCATTTTACTCTCCTATCTGCAGCCCCAGCTACATCCGTTCCTCTCTCCCCACATACTCCTGTTTCTTCACCAGGCTCTTGTACGCAGGCCGGATGATCTTATTGGCGGAGATCAGCTCCTCGATCCGGTGAGCGCTCCATCCGGCAATCCTGGCGATGGCGAACAGCGGCGTGAACAGCTCCACCGGGATCCCCAGCATGTCATAGACAAAGCCGCTGTAGAAATCCACATTCGGGCTGACGCCTTTGTAGATCTTGCGCTCCTCGGCGATCAGCTTGGGCGCAGCCTTTTCGATATTGTTATACAGGTTCATGTCCTGCTCCCGGCCCTTTGCCGCCGCCAGCTTCTCCACAAATCCCTTGAAGATCACTTCACGCGGGTCGGACAGGGAATACACCGCATGGCCCATGCCGTAGATCAGGCCCTTCCGGTCAAACGCCTCCTTGTGCAGGAGCTTCCGCAAGTAATGGGAAACCTCCTCCTCGTCTCCATAATCCGACACATGGGCTTTGATATCCTTCATCATCTCCATCACCATGATGTTCGCTCCACCGTGCCGCTTTCCCTTCAGAGAACAGAGCGCCGCAGCGATGGACGAATAGGTATCCGAACCGGACGAGGTCACGACCCGGGTGGTAAAGGAGGAGTTATTGCCGCCGCCGTGCTCCGCATGGAGCAGGAGCGCCACATCCAGCACCCGGGCCTCCAGATCCGTGTACTGCATATCCGGGCGCAGCAGCTGCAGGAAATTCTCCGCAATGGAAAGCTCCGGATCCGGCCGGTGGATATACATGCTGGCGTCATTTTCATAATGGTTGTAGGCGTGGTAGCCGTAGACTGCCAGCATCGGGAAAATGCTGATCAGCTGGACGCACTGACGGAGCACGTTCTCCACATCCAGGTTATCCGCCATCTTGTCATAGGAGGCAAGGGTCAGAACGCTCCTGGTCATGGAGTTCATGATATCCTTGCTGGGCGCCTTCATGATCACATCCCTGGTAAAATTGGTGGGCATCGTCCTGCAGGCCGCCAGGACGTCGCAGAAATCCTTCAGGGCGGATTCCGTCGGCAGCTGGCCGAACAGGAGCAGGTACGCCGATTCCTCAAAGGCAAACTTCTGCCCGGTGCTCCCCTTGATCAGATCGATCACATCGTAGCCCCGGTAAAGGAGCTGTCCGTCGCAGGGCTTCTTCTCCCCATCGACCATGGCAAATGCCTTGACCTCGGAAATATTGGTCAGTCCGGTCAGCACGCCGTTCCCGTTCTCATCCCGGAGCCCCGCCTTCACGCCAAGCTCCTTGAACAATTCCGGCCTGATCTGATCATTGGCCTCGCACAGCGCCCGCTGCTCGCAAAAATATCTCTCTGTATCTGAACTATATCCCATACCTTATCCGTCCTTTCTAACTAGATGTCTGCCGGGACCGGCTTTTCCGCTCCCATCGTCTGCTGCGTTCCTGTTGTCCGGTTGTGCTGATCAAATGATCGGATTCCTGGTTTCTCCGGCGATCCGTCTTTCTGCCCTTCGGCTCATCGCTCCTCCGCTTCCTCCGCCTTCCGGCTCATCTGCGCCGCGATCTCCTGGATCCGCTTCTGGATGCGGAGATATTCTCTGGAATCTACTTCTCCCAATCGTTCAAACAACCGGCGGTACTGCTCCACCCCCTCTTCCTGTCTGCGCCTGATATAGGCATTCCCCTCCTCTGTCAAGGAAATATACACCTTTCTCTTGTCTTCCCTGTCGCGCTCCCGAACGATATAGCCGTGCTTTTCCAGGCTGTTCAGGATGTTGGTCACCCTTGCAACAGTCAGCGCCAATTCTCTGGATACCTCGCCGACCAAAACCCTGTCTCCTTCATGGAACAGATAGAACAAAACAGCCGTCTCTCCCGCATTGGAGACCGGCTCGGCAAAGCTCCTCTTCCTTCTGGCACGCAGGAACTGCATCTCGCAATACTGCCGCGCCAGATCTTCATAAGTATCCATGGATTTCCTCCAAAAAAATTCTAGTAGAAACTTTCAGTAAAAGTTTCTACTAGAAGATAGTTTATCATCGTCTGGAACCGATGTCAAGGAATAAATTGGAAACATTCTGTTAATAACAGCCTAAATGTGCGTTAATAACTTCCGCTTACTCCGGCAGGCTTTCCTCCTGCCGCTCCAACTCCGCAAATCCATTCTCAAATCTCACATAGATCCTGGAGTTGTCCTCCTCACTGGCATAGATCTCCTGCCCTTCCTCCAGCCGTGTCCCCGTCCACTCCTCATCCTGATAGGACTGGTTATCCACGGTCTCCACTGTTCCTACCTTTTCAAAACCTTCCCCCAGCTCTCTGTCAAATCCCCCGTCTGTATACCAGTAACGGTTTCCCTGATAGTACACCGTGATCCGCTGGACCTCGTCCGACGGATAGCCGGTCGGGGTAAGCGCTTCCTTCCCGCTGGTGTTCGTCCCGCAGCCTGCAAGGAGGATCATCAAAGAAAACACGAACATGATCCCCCAGATCTTCCGTATATTCCAAAGCATCTGGCTTCCTCCCTTCTTCCTCCCCTCTTTTACCCTGATTATATCATCCCTCTCTGGAAAATGCTTTCTGTTTTTATGATGATTTTCTTACGATATCCACCATCCGGCCAACGTTGTCTTACATTCCTCCCGCCCTTTTTAACCCATAAATTCAAACAGACTCATCTGCCGCATCTCCGTTTTCTCCCGGCTCTTCCCCGCCGTCTCCCGCACTGCGTCCGCTTCCGGGATCGCCTCTAAAAACGGCGAAGCTTCCCCGGAGCTGGTGATTACCAGCTCCTCCCGCGCCCGGGTCATGCCTACGAAGAACAGGCGGCGTTCCTCCTCTAAACTGGCCCCCGCCATGTCCAGAGGCATCATACCATTTCTGGCTCCATACAGGAACACCACCGGGAACTCCAGCCCCTTGGAGCCGTGGAGGGTCATCAGCGTCACCGCGCCAGAAGTATAGGTTTTCTGCCCGCAGCGCTTCAGCTCACTCTCCCCGCCAAAGGAAAGGGCATCCAGGAATTCCTCCATGGTCTTGTAAAACGGCGCCATGGCAAGCAGCTTTTCCATGGCCTCCTCTCCGGCAAGGTCCAGCTCCTCCATCCAGGCAGACAGAAGCTTCCCCGGCTTGGTCTTCCGGTACAGGGGAGCATACTTATCGCACATAGCCTGGTACACGCTCTCCGACAGCTGATCTTCTTCCAGCCCCCACAGCTGCTTTAAGCACAGCGCCAGGGCCAGCCGGTTCTCCGGATCCCGCAGGGTCTCAAAAAAGGCCAGGGTCCCCTGGACGCATCCCGCTGCCAGGAATTCCTCCCGTCCTGCCACCACATAAGGGATCCCGTCCTGCTTGAAGCACCGTTCCAGCAGCTCCGCCTGCCGGTGGGTACGATACAGCACGGCAATGTCCGAAAAGCCGCGCCATTTCCGCTCCCCATCCCGCACAAAGCCCTCCTGGGCTTCCAGCATGTCCAGACCGCCCACCATGCGGCTGATCTCTTTGGCCACGAAGATCGCCTCCGCCATCTGGGAGGATGCGGTCACCACCCGCACCGGCGCTTCCTGCTCCCGCTTCCGGTCTGTAACCAGCTTCCGCTCCGGTCCCGGATTGCAGGAGATCACCGCGTCCGCCGCCGAAAGGATCTGAGGCGCAGAGCGGTAATTATCCAGCAGACGGATCTGCTCCATCTCCGGCTCCTCTTTCCTCAGCCGGTCAAAACACTTGGGATCCGCTCCCCGGAACCCATAGATCGCCTGATCCGGGTCCCCGATCACAAACAGCTCCCGTCCCTGCCGGTTCCATTCCCGGATCAGCTGGTACTGGATCGGGTTGATATCCTGGAATTCATCCACCAGCAGATAGGAAAATGGGCGGCAGTCCACCTTCCCGGCCTTCGTTTCCTGCCACACCTGGATCAGAAGATCGTCGAAATCCAGAGCGCCCCGGCTTTGAAGTTCACGTTGGTAAACAAGCAGGGCTTGATCCAGTTCCGCCTGACTGCATGGCAGGGTTTTGCCTTCCTGCGCTGCTTCCCCCGCCTGCTCCCGGCTATTGCATGTACCGTTGTCACCGCTTGCGTCCCTGCCACCGCCTATACTGCTACCGCCTGATTCAACCGGATCCCCTTCGTCCAGCAGCCACCGACCGGTAGATTTCTTCCTGGAAATCAGTTCCCGGAGCCGGCCCGGCTTCACTCCGAGTCCCACTTTCTCCGCTGCCAGGGCCGCGCAGGATAATGCCTCCTGCTCCCCGGCCAGGACAAACTCCCGTCCTAGCTCTTGCAAAATGGAAAGGCAGATAGAATGGAAGGTTCCGATCTGGACCTTTTTCCAAGACTGTTTTCCCCCAAGGGCCTCCTTTAAGCGGTGCCGCATTTCCTCCGCCGCCTTGTTGGTAAATGTCACGGCCGTGATCTCTCCGCCTTTGACGCGCCGGGTTCCCAGCAGATGCAGGATCCGGGCGGTCAGTGTCCCGGTCTTGCCGGTCCCCGGCCCCGCAATGACTGCGGTGATCCGGGAGGCGGAGGCGACGGCCTGAAGCTGTTTTTCATTCAAGGTGATGGCCGGCCGGCGTGCGTCCGCCGTCTCTTGCTTTTCTTGGTCGGTCTGTCTCTCCGACCCTTGCTTGGAATCCATCCCCTGCGCCCATTCCTCTGCGGCCTCCATCATCTGGCTGCCGCGACTGCCATCCCCATCCAGATCATAACCGTCGGTTCCTGCTTCTCTGGCATCTCCATGGTCGCTGCCATCCCCGCAGACACTGGCATCCCCGCGTCCGCTTCCAGCCCCCTCGGACATCTTTCGCTCCGGCGCTTCCAGCCCCATCCCCTGGAACAGGTTCATCTGCCCGTCTACATCCTCGATCTCCCAGGGTTCAAACAGCCGGATGATCCCGTACTCCCCGTCAAAGCCCGGCAGCCGATCCACTTTTCCGGCCCGCAGGCGGCGGATGCCCTCCGCTGCCAGGCGTCCCGAGTGCTTCCCGATCATTTCCAAGGGCATGGTGCGGAGGATCTCAAACTCGGTTCCCAGCTCCTCCGTCATCTTCTGATACATCCCCTGGACCTTCCGGCTGGCAGACGAATAGCCGGTGGATGCCGCCAGCACCTCCGGCAGGGGCACCAGGCTTTCAAAGGGCTTCGCCCCTTCCCGCACAGCCCCCTCCGGCCGGTCCGCTAGCTGTTCCATCCGATGGGACACGCCGATGGTCAGCTTTTTCCCGCAGACCGGGCATTTCCCGCCATAGCGTTCCGCCTCCTTGGGGCTTAAGCAGATGCTGCATTTTCGATGCCCATCATAATGGTATTTCCCTTCCTCGGGAAAGAATTCGATCGTCCCCATCAGCCCCTTGCCATGCTGGATGGCCTGGTACAGGCCCTCGTAGCTCAGCTCGATATCCAGGAGATTGGCCTCCCGCCCCAGCTTAGCCGGAGAATGGGCGTCGGAATTGGAGATCAGGTGATAGCCGTCCAGGGCCGACAGCCGCCAGTTCATAGGCGGATCCGAGGACAATCCCGTCTCCACCGCATGGATATACGGCGTCAGGTCCTCAAAGCATTCCTCCATGCGGTCGAACCCAGAAAAAGCCCCGAACAGAGAAAAATGGGGCGTCCAGATGTGCGCCGGCACAAAGATCGCCCTTGGACAGATCTCCAGGGTGATCTCCAGCAGGTCCCGGCTGTCCAGTCCCAGGATCGGCCGGCCGTCGGAATGGATGTTCCCAATGGTCTCCAGCTTCTTTGCCAGCAGATCCGCCTCCTCCAGTCCCGGGAGCAGGATCACGTTATGCACCTTCCGCACTTTTCCATATTTCTTATAGATCGAGCTGATCTCTCCGGAGATCACGAACCGGGGCTTCCGGCTCCCGGCCGCCCCCGGTCCCACCGTCAGCTCGTCCTTCAGCGCATAAAGCCCTTCCTCCGCCGGGACCAGCTTTTCTCTCAGCTCCTGCCGCCAGGCCGGATGGGTAAAATCCCCGGTCCCCACCAGATCGATGCCCTTTCTCCTGGCCCAGAGATCCAGCTGCTCCGGCGTCAGATCCAGGCTGGTCGCCCGGGAATACCGGGAATGGATGTGTAGATCTGCGATATACATAATGTCACCTACTTTTCTTATTCTGTATGTGAACTACCCATTGTCTAAAGCCAATGGGCTTCCTGCTTCATCGACCTCGTAACCTACTATCTCCACAGGCGTTAATTCGGGCAGTCCCTGCCCTATGTATTACTTCCCTTATGCTATCTGCCTTAATC
>DVLJ01000098.1 GCA_018715565.1 Candidatus Ventrimonas merdavium | reverse complement strand
GGATGGCGTCGGCGCCGTAGGTTTCCAGAGCCTCAAAGGGATCTACCGCGTTTCCTTTGGATTTGCTCATCTTCTGTCCGTTTTCATCCTGCACATGGCCCAGAACGATGACGTTCTTATAGGGAGCCTTGTTAAAGATCAGGGTAGAGATCGCCAGCAGGGAGTAGAACCATCCCCGGGTCTGGTCCACCGCCTCGGAAATGAAATCCGCCGGGAACTGCTGCTCGAACAGTTCCTTGTTCTCAAAGGGATAATGATGCTGGGCAAACGGCATGGCTCCGGAATCGAACCAGCAGTCGATCACCTCCGGCACCCGCTTCATCTGCTTCCCGCACTCCGGGCAGCGGATGGTCACCCCGTCGATAAACGGACGGTGCAGCTCAATATCGTCCGGGCAGTTGTCGGACATGGACTTTAATTCCTCGATGCTTCCGATGGAATGCATGTGTCCGCACTCACACTCCCAGATATTCAGCGGAGTTCCCCAGTAACGGTTCCGGCTGATGCCCCAGTCCTGGACATTCTCCAGCCAGTCGCCGAACCGGCCCTTGCCGATGCTCTCCGGGATCCAGTTGATGGTGTTGTTGTTCCGGATCAGGTCGTCCTTTACTGCGGTCATCTTGATGAACCAGGACTCCCGGGCATAGTAGATCAGGGGGGTGTCGCACCGCCAGCAGTGAGGATAGCTGTGCTCAAAGTTAGGCGCCGCCAGAAGCAGTCCCCGCTCGTCCAGATCCTTTAACACCATCGGGTCTGCTTTCTTCACAAACACACCCGGCCAGGGGGTATCCGGCGTCATCTCGCCCTTGGCGTCTACCAGCTGGACGAAGGGCAGGTCGTACTTTCTTCCCACCTTGGAGTCGTCCTCACCGAATGCCGGAGCGATGTGTACCACGCCGGTACCGTCGGTCAGGGTCACATAGCCGTCGCATACCACATAGTAGGCTTTCTTTCTCTGCTTGGCCGCCACATCTGCGGAGCACTGGTACAGGGGCTCATACTCCTTGTACTCCAGATCCGTTCCCTTGTAACGCTCCACGATCTCATAGGCGTCCTCGCCCAGGACCGTATTGCACAGAGCCTCTGCCAGATAGTAGATCCGGCCGTCTTCTTTCGTCTGTACCTTGACATAGTCCTCCGCCGGGTTCACGCAGAGCGCCACGTTGGAGGGCAGGGTCCAGGGGGTGGTGGTCCATGCCAGGATGTAAGCGTCCTCGTCCTTTACCTTGAACCGGACAATCGCGGAACGCTCTTTGACGTCCTTATAGCCCTGAGCCACCTCATGGGAGGACAGAGGGGTCCCGCAGCGAGGGCAGTAGGGAACGATCTTAAAGCCCTTGTATAACAGGCCCTTTTCCCAGATCTGCTTTAACGCCCACCACTCGGACTCGATAAAATCATTGTGATAGGTCACATAAGGATGCTCCATATCCGCCCAGAAGCCCACGGTGCCGGAGAAATCCTCCCACATGCCCTTGTACTTCCAGACGCTCTCCTTACAATGCTCGATGAACGGCTCCAGACCATACTCCTCGATCTGCTCCTTGCCGTCTAAGCCCAGCATCTTCTCCACTTCCAGCTCCACCGGCAGGCCGTGGGTGTCCCATCCGGCCTTTCTGGGCACCATATAGCCCTTCATGGTCCGGTAGCGGGGGATCATGTCCTTGATGACACGGGTCAGCACATGGCCGATGTGGGGCTTGCCGTTGGCCGTAGGCGGACCGTCGTAAAAGGTATAGGTCGGGCCGTCCTTCCTGGAATCCATGCTCTTCTGGAAGATATGGTTATCATCCCAGAACTTTTCCACCTGCTTTTCCCGTTCTACAAAATTCAGATCTGTAGATACTTTCTGGTACACAGTTCTCTTCCTCCATTCTTATATTGTCTTATAAACAGAAAAAACCCTTCTCCTGCGAACAGGAAAAGAGCCCAATCGTGCTGTTTTACCACCTATTACTGCATACATCCATATGAGTTCCCGGTAACGGGGGAATCCCGGCACGGCTTACTGGATCGTTCAGCCTGCGACTCAGGAGTGATCTTCGCCTGCCGACCTACTGGCTCCGGGCTCCCACCCTCCCCGGCTCGCTTTGGCGTTCTGTGCGGCGCTACTGTCTCCGTCTGTGTCTTTTGATATGCCTTACCATTATAGGCATTTTCCCCGCTTTTGTCAAGGTTTTCCATGAAATTTCGCCTTTTGGGAGATTTCTTCCGTCCGTCTTCTTCTGTCCGTCTGACGCAGACTCCGGCCGCCGTCTACTCCCCTGCGCATCTCCCTCTCCCCTTGATGCTTTGTTAAAAAAATAACATTGCCATTGTTTTTTTCTGCCATCGGTGGTATACTTCAAAAAATATGTTACGGAACCCTGGAGCCAGCCTGCCTGGATCCAGGACAGAAAAGGAGAATGCCCATGAGTACACAGAATCTGACGCTGCTGACTGATCTGTACGAGCTGACCATGATGCAGGGCTATTTTAAGGAGAAGGACGCCAACGAGGTGGTGATCTTTGACGCATTTTACCGCAGCAATCCGGTGAAGGCCGGGTATTCCATCTGCGCCGGCTTAGAGCAGGTGATCGACTATATCAAGAACCTGCATTTCGCCCAGGACGACATCGACTACCTGCGGACTACCGGGCTGTTTGAAGAGGATTTTCTGGATTATCTGAGGCATTTCCGGTTCTCCGGGGATATCTATGCGATCCCGGAAGGATCCGTCATCTTCCCCCGGGAACCCCTGGTCAAGGTGGTCGCCCCCATCATGGAAGCCCAGCTGATCGAGACCGCCCTTTTGAACATCATCAATCACCAGTCCCTGATCGCCACCAAGGCGGCCCGGGTGGTGTACGCAGCCCAGGGAGACGGGGTCATGGAATTCGGCCTGCGGCGAGCTCAGGGACCGGACGCCGGCGTCTACGGAGCCCGGGCCGCCATGATCGCCGGCTGTGTGGGCACCTCCAACGTCCTCTGCGGCAAGCTGTTTGACGTTCCGGTCAGCGGCACCCACGCCCACAGCTGGATCATGAGCTTCCCCGACGAGCTGACCGCGTTCCGCACCTACGCCCGTCTCTATCCCGACGCCTGCATCCTGCTGGTGGACACCTACGACACCCTGGAATCCGGCGTGCCCCACGCCATCCAGGTCTTCCAGGAGATGCGGGAAGCGGGCATCACCTCCAAAAAATACGGCATCCGCTTAGACAGCGGCGACTTAGCCTACTTATCCAAGAAGGCCAAGAAGATGCTGGACGCCGCCGGCTTCCCCGACGCGGTGATCTCCGCCTCCAACGATCTGGACGAGACCCTGATCACCTCCCTGAAGCTCCAGGGGGCCGCCATCAATTCCTGGGGCGTCGGCACCAACCTGATCACCTCCAAGGAC
>DVLJ01000097.1 GCA_018715565.1 Candidatus Ventrimonas merdavium | reverse complement strand
TCTATATCTGGTGTCCTGTATTATCATACTACAAAACCTTGAGAAAGGGAAGGGGGTATTTTCGATTTCTTCCTCCTCTCTTTCACAAAAATTACGCGCCGTCTTCCGTCCTTCTGACGATAGTTTTTCTTGAATATCACGGGCAAATACGGTATGATAAATGAGAATCGAACTTGAACATTTTGGGAGGAATTACCATTGAGATTAAAACAAAAGATAACGAGGCTTTTGTGTACCCTGCTGGCCTGCCAGCTGTTTACCACTACCGCATACGCCAAGCCGGACTGGCCCAGCGACACCGGCATCCAGGCAGAGTCGGGGATCGTGATGGATATGGATTCCGGAGCGATCCTGTTCGGGCAGAACATCCATGTATCCTATGCCCCCGCCAGCATCACCAAGCTGCTCACCGCCCTGATCGTCCTGGAGCACAGCTCCTTAGACGAGATGGTCACCTTCTCTGAGACCGCCGTGAACAGCGTGGAACCGGACAGCGGCAACAAGCTAGGGAGCGTGGCCGGGGACCAGCTGACCGTGGAGGACTGCCTTTACGGGATGCTCCTCGTCTCCTCCAACCAGGCGGCCAACGCCCTGGCAGAGCACGTGGCCGGTTCCATTTCCGGCTTCGTGGATCTGATGAATGAAAAGCTGGCGGAGCTGGGCTGTGAAGAAAGCCATTTTGACAACCCTTCCGGGCTGAACGGAGATACCCAGTACGTATCCGCCTACGACATGGCCCTGATCGCTCAGGCTGCCTTTGAGAACGAGGACCTGCTGACCATCGCCTCTACCTTAAGCCACAAGCTGGGCGGGACCACCAACTATCCCGGCGGCCTGACCGTGGACAACGAACACCGGCTGATCAATCCCAACGACGAGTATTACTACTCCCCCGCCAAGGCAGGAAAGACCGGATACCTGATCGCGGCCGGGAACACCTTGGTCACCTATGCAGAGCAGGACGGCCGGCGTCTGGTATCCGTCATCCTGAAGGGCTCGCCCCGCCAGTATTTCTTAGACTGCAGCGAGCTGCTGGCCTTCGGCTTCCGAAGCTTCCAGAATGGGACCATCGCCGACATCGAAGGCCGCTATGTGAACGGGGATGAGGTTTTGGACCTTCCAGGCGGCTCCTTTAAGTCCTCCGATCTGTACATCGATCCGGAAGCCCAGATCACCTTGCCCTTAGGCGCGGTCTTAGAGGATGCGGACCTTTCCATCGCGCCGCTGCCGGAGGACCATCCGGACCGGGCGGCCGCCCTGATGACCTACACCTACAACGACCGGGTGGTCGGCAGCGCTTTCCTGCTGGTAAAGGACGACGTGGCCATGCCGGGCGATCTGTCCCCGGAGGATCCAGGGACATCCGATCCCGCGGAGGAATCCCAGCCGGCGGAGAACCCACAGCCAGAGGCGGATCCCCAGAGCTCCTTCTCCATCGGGACCATCCTCGCCATCCTGGCAGGCGTTCTGGCAGTTGCCTTGATCGCCGCCGCCATCGCCTGGATCTCCTACAGCCGCAAGAAGGAAGCCGAAGCCCTTGCCCGCCGCCGCGCCCTGCGCCGTCAGAGACTGCAGCAGTCCGGTGAGGAGGAGGAGTTTGAACGGCTGCTGGCGGAGTGGAAGAATAAGCGGAAGTAACTTCCATGCCGGCGTTTTAGAAAACTGTAGCTTTGGAAAGGAGGTCCGCTCCATGAGACGAAGATGGACCATATGGATTGCCGTCAGCCTGTGCGCCTTGCTCTTAATGGGATATTCAACAGGCCAAAAGGCACAGGAATACGAAGTCAAGGGATCCCAATACCAAGAAAAAGAAACACAATATGCAGAAAACGCCCTGGAATACCAGGAGAAAGACGCCCAATACGAAGAAAAGGCTCTCCAATACCAGGAAAAGGCCGCTCAATACGAGGAACAGGCAAAGCAGGACAAACCGGACAGCACCTGTTTTTCTAATTTTCACTCCGGTCTGTCCCGGGGAGCGGTCTACAGCGTATCCGGGACCGCCTATTTAGTAGAGGATGATGAACATGCTATCTTGGCAGATACGGACGTCCAAGAAAATGTGTCCCTCTCCATTACCGGAAGCATTACGATTCCAGACGGCGAAGCAGATCTGTATCTGATCTCCTCTGATTCGGAAAGGACCTGCATCCTGCCCGGCGAAGCGCTCCGGGAAACGCCGGAGCTTTCTGAGACGCTGGAGCTAGAACCCGGAACGCATCAGATCATATTGAAAGGCTCTGACAGCGTGGTGGACTTCCGCTTGGAACTAACCTCAGAGCACATCGAAAGGATCTCTTTCCAATAAGCAGCTCCTGATCCACCGAAATCTTATCAGAAAAAACACCAAAAAGGCAGCCCTGCAGGGTTCGGCGATCTGCCGTTCCCTCAGGGCTGTTTTTTCATATTCGTCTTATTCGGCTCTCCTGCGGTACTGCCCGGAGCCACGCTCGCCGGCCTCATCCTATCTCTGCCGTATCCTGTCGCTGACGGCACCCTGCCGCGTAGCATTTCTGCCATGCTGCATCCTACCATGCTGCATCCCGCCGCGCCGCATCCTGCCCATGCTGCATCCCGCCGCGCCGCATCCTGCCCATGCGGCATCCCGCCACGCTGCATCCCGCCGCGCTGCATCCCGCCGCATCGATCTCTCAGGCAAAGAACGGATTGCTCCAGGCCGTCCTTCCATACTTATCCGTACACTGGACCCGCACATATTCCTCATGGCCCTTCAGCACATACTCTCCCCGGTTCACACAGGACTCATGATCCGCCGCCAGGATCGTGCCCCCGTCGTTCACCCGGTTCCCGGCGAAAAAATCAATCCGGTACACATCGGAGCACTCCACGATAGCCCGGCCGTCCTTAACTTCCCAGCGGGTGATCTCCGGCCCTGCGGAGGAATAAAAATTCCCCGCCAGCATATTTTCCAGAATCGCCTCCCGGTCCAGAGACGGCGCGCAGACCATGATATAGCCGCCGCAGGAATCGGGGAACAGGCCCTCGTTGTGGTTGTCATCTGTGGCGGTCCCCCAGATCCGGATCCCTTTTCTCAGCATCAGGTCCCAGCTTACCGGATCGTAGCCGGTATTGCTCTCATTGACCGTATCATAATTAAACACCTCCAGGGCCCACAGCCCCTTGGTATCCATGAATTCCCCGGCCTCCACCCGGGACCAGACCGGATGGTTGTACATGGTGATGCACCCCCGGCTCCGCAGATGATCCGTCAGCTGCTGGGCCGCGGCTACCCCATCCCAGCTCCCCCGGTACACCATCGGGGCCACCCGTTCCGCATCCCGAAAGACCCGGTCCCCCGCCTGGCGGCGCATCGCCTCCGTTCCCAGAATGCCATGGATATGGTGGACCTTTAACCGTCCCTCACCCTTCTGATCCATCAGGATCGCCGAGGCCTCCAGCCCCGGCAGGATGAGAAAATCCTCCCGGTCCAGCTCCCCGCTGAGATCCGTAAAATAGTCATGCTCAGAAAAGCAGAGAAAGCTGTATCCATGTTCCCGGTAAAGCTCCGCCGCCTGAGCCGGAGTCAGCTTCCCATCGGAATTGGTGGTATGGCTATGGAGATTTCCTTTATAAAAGCTCCAATCCTCCCGAAACGCCTTCTGATCCCTGATCATCTCATCCACTCCTCTCTCCGCTCCGTCAGAGACGGATGCAGTTCCGGTCTGCAACGCTTACATACACCTGGTGCCCGTTCTCAAACAGAGCCTTGGTGCGGAACAGGGCGTCCACATGGAACCGGATCCCGCCGCTCTCCACCGTATAGCGGAGCACGTTGCCCCGGGGCTGGTTATCCACAATGGTCCCGCAAAACTGATACTCATCCCCATTGTCTGCCCGGTCATGGGAAATGCTCAGCGTCTCCGGACGGATGGCCACCTGGCCATGAGCGCCGGACGCCCCCGTCAGCCTTCCAAATTCCTCCGGCTGAAGGAGATTGTAGCTTCCGATAAAGCTGGCGGCAAAGGCGCTGGCCGGCCGGGTATAGATCTCCACCGGGCTGCCCGACTGCTCGATGCGTCCCGCGTGGAACAGATGGATCACATCGGACATGACCATGGCCTCGTCCTGGTCGTGGGTCACGAAGATGGCCGTCAGCCCCAGGCTCCTGGTGATCTGGCGGATGCTGTTCTGCAAGGACTTGCGCAGTTTCGCGTCAATGGCGCTTAAGGGCTCATCCAAAAGCAGCA
The DNA here is from genome assembly GCA_018715565.1 of Candidatus Ventrimonas merdavium. Taxonomy (GTDB): domain Bacteria; phylum Bacillota; class Clostridia; order Lachnospirales; family Lachnospiraceae; genus Brotaphodocola; species Brotaphodocola merdavium. The sequence continues at coordinate 11,705 of DVLJ01000097.1, read as the reverse complement.
CCTTCGGCTCCATGACAATGCTCCTGGCCAGGGCCACCCGCTGCTGCTGTCCGCCGGAAAGGTTGGCGGGATACTGCTTTTCCTTGCCCTGCAGCTCCACGACGCGGATCGCCTCCGCCACCTTCCTTACAATCTGGTCTGCGGGTATTTTCTTCAGCTTCAGGCCAAAGCTGATATTTTCCTCCACCGTCATGTTGGGGAACAGGCTGTAATGCTGGAACACCATCCCGATATTGCGGTCCTTGGGAGCCACATCGGTGATATCCTTTCCGTCCAGGGTGATGCTTCCTCCGTCAATGGTCTCCAATCCGGCCAGACAGCGGAGCAGGGTGCTCTTGCCGCAGCCCGAGGGCCCCAGCAGAGTCACGAAATCTCCTTTCTCCACAGAAAGGGAGATCCCATCCAGCACATGATTGGACCCGTAATATTTCTCTACTTGTTTAAATTCAATATACGACATATCTTCCACTCCGTCAAATTCCGGCTCAGGACTTGGCCTGGCCCTTCTTCTCTCTCATAAAGGCAAAACATGATATACACAGGGTCACGCAGAACAGCACGATGATGATGGCGCAGGTCTTCTGGCTGGATTTCTTCATCACGTCATACAGATACATCTGGGCCGTGGGGAAATATCCCCCGCCGATGGTATTGATGACCACAAAATCCCCGAACACGATCGCCATGGCTAACATGGCGGATACCACCACGCCGTTCATGATGTTCGGCACTACGATATGGAAGAAGGCATAAAAAGGCCCTGCTCCCAGCATCTGGGCCGCCTCGATCATCATCCCCGCGTTCATCCCGTTTAAATTGTTGCGGATGCCCTGGTAAATGTAGGGAAGCACCACGATACAGTAGGTGGAGACCAGCATCACGATCCGGTTGTTAAACGGCGCCGGCGCATTGGCATATAAGGACAATACGCTGATCGGCAGGATGATCCCCTGGATCGCGTAGGGCATGGTGCAGAGGATCCGCATATAGTTGTCCATCCAGGGACAATACACCACCACCACATACATCGCCAGCAGCACAAACAATGTGCAGAGCCCGATGGGCAGGATGGAGATCGCCACGGTCCGCGCGATGGAAAGCCAGAACTGGCTGTCCATAAACAGCTCCCCGTAGGCGTAGAGGGTAAATCCCTCCGGCAGAACGCTCATCCACTCCCGGAACATGGAATACACAAAGGTGAAGAACAGGGGGATCAGCAGATAGGCGGCGGCGATCACCAGCACCAGGCTGGAACCGAAGCCCGCTTTTTTCTCATTCATCGTTTCACACCTCCCGTTTTCTTCGTCAGATTCTGGGTAATAGCGATGGACAGCACCATTAAGAGCATCAGGATCACCGACAGGGCGCTTCCAAACTCCGGCCGCTGAACGATATCCCCTTTAAACTGCTCCGCGATGCGGATCGGCAGGATGGAGAAATTGTTCATCAGCAGCGCATAGGCTGTGGCGTAAGCCGCAATGGCATTGGCAAACAGGGTGGAAAAGGTCCCCAGGATACTGGGCCCCAGGACCGGGATCCCCACCTTCATCCAGAAAGTGCGGTTCGTCCCGCCCATAATGGCCACCGCCTCCTTCCACTCCTTTCGGATGGACTCAAAGGCGGGAATCATCAGAAGGGTGGATAACGGGATCTGGAAATAAATATACGTCAGAAGCAGTCCCCAGATCGTATACAGCGGAAAATCCGCCAGGGCCTGGATCCCCAGGGTCTGCCCCAGGATCGTCACCACTCCGGCATTTCCGAACAGGATGATGAAGGAGAACGCCAGAGGCACTCCGGAAAAGTTAGACACCATGTTCAGGATACTCATAAAGATCCGTTTGGTCTTTCCGCCCTTCTCATAGGCGGCCTTTCCCGCCAGGAACGCCACCAGCAGGCCAATCACCGACGATACGATGGAAACGATCAGGCTGTTGGTGATGGCGCTGCGGTACAGGGGCTTGGCAAAGATATTGACGTAATTTTCCAGAGTGATCTGAAATCCCCCGCCCTCTTTCAGAAAGCTGCGCAGGATGGTGATCGCCACCGGCAGCAGCTCAAACATACATACCAGGACCAGAAACGGCAGCAGCGCCGCCAGATAGGTCTTTTTTCTGCCGATTCCTTTTTTAGTTCGCATAAGCCACTACTTCTTCCTGCCACAGGGCGCCGATCTCTTTGGTGGTTGCATCCCATGCTTCCTGGTCCTGGACCATTCTGGCATTGGCGTACTGCTCCTCGGGGAGCATCTTCTCCTGCACCTCCGCAGGCAGTTCCACGTCTCTTACCGGCTTGGCGTAGCCTTTCGCCAGGTTGATCTGTCCCTCATCGCTTAAGATATACTCTCTGGCCATGGCCGCCGCATGGGGCCGCTTGGAATAACGGTTTAAGATGGTGCAGTAGCCGCTCTGGATAGACCCTTCCTCCGGAACGTAGATCTCAAAATCCGCATCCGGATTGTTTGCCACAAACTGATCCCGGTATCCCAGGGCATTGTAGTCCCAGAGGAAGGCAACGCCTACCTCGCCCTTCTCAATACGGGCCATGGAGAACTCACCCAGGTCCAGTCTGCCCTGCTCGGCGATCTGACGGAAGAAATCCAGCCCCGGCTGGATATTGCCCTCGTCGCCTCCCATGGCGATCGCGGCGGCCAGCACGGCAAACTGTGCCTGGTTGGCAGCAGCCACATCCCCCACGGCAACGATATAATCTCCCTCCAGCAGATCCGCAAAGGACTTAGGCGCTTCCGGCACCAGCTTCTTGTTGGTCATCATGGTCATGGTGCCGTAGTAGCCGATGATCCAGTCTCCATCGTCATCCTTGGCCCAATCCGGGATGGAATCCCAGTAGCTGGTCTTATATTTTAAGGTCACGCCCTTCTCCTCCGCGATAGGACCGAAGGCCTGGCCCACGTCGCCGATATCCTTGGTGGCGTCGCTCTTTTCCGACTCAAACAGGGAGATCTCCTCTGCGGAAGACATATCCGTATCTGTGTGCTCCAGTCCATACTCGCTCTGGATTTCCTCCCAGGTCTCCACCCAGTTGGCCCAGGTATCCGGCATTCCCACAGAATCTACTCTTCCCTCTTCCTGGGCTTTCACCAGGATCTCATCTACGGTCATGCTGTTTAAGTCCACCGCCTCTGCCTGAGCCGTGGAAGAACATCCCGTCAGGCTTCCCATCATCAATACGCCTGCCAATAACAGTGCTGCTTGTTTTTTCATCTCATCTCTCTCCTTATCCTTCTTTTTGGTTATGTAAGTGAATCTTAGTTCCATCAGAAAACGATCTTTCTAAATCCGCCCTCCGGCGCCAGGATATAATAGCCGTCAAAGCCGCATTCCGCCGCCAGCTTCCACGCCTGATGGAAGCCGCAGCCCAGCCCGCCTGTGCTGTGACTGTCAGAGTTGATCATGATCCTGCCTCCCATCAGCTTTAGCTCTCGCAGCAGACGGAAGTCGGGATAAGGCTCTCTGCGGTATCCCCTGGAGATCGCTCCCGTATTGATCTCGAAATACACATCCTCTCCGTTCAGCCGCCGCATGGCGTCCAGGGCCGGTCCCAGGTAGTCCGCCGATCCCATATCGAACAGCTTCCCATCCTGGTTAAACTTGGTCACCAGATCGAAATGGCCGACGATCTCACATCCGGTCAGCTGATGGATCCGGCTTTCCCTGGCGTAATAATCCGCCGTCATCGCGTACCAGTCTCCCTTCCAGAGGCGGTCTACCGCGTCCTTCAGCAGTTCCTCCGTCTCATCCAGCATGACGTATTCTCCGTCTTTTTGCAGCTGATGGGTAGAGCCGATGGTATATTCCGCTTTCTGGACCGGTCCCATCCCGTCCTGCTCTACTCCGATATGGAGATGGAGCCTTCCCCGGTACCGTTCCTTCAGTTCCCGGAGCTCGTCCAGATATCTGGAAAAGGCTCCGTCGTCCATTCCAAAGGTTCCCCCAAGATAATGGTCCAAAAATCCATGCTCCGAGATCCCGTAATCCTGCAGGCCCATCCGGCAGGCGGCCTCCACCATCTCCTCCGGTGTATGTCTGCCGTCTCCATAACAGGTATGCGAATGAAAATCCGCTATGATCTTCATGCGGTCCTCCACCTCCTTTAAGGGGCCTCTTCCGCCCGGCTTCTCTCCGCCCGGCCTCATTCAGGTTACCAGAAAATCCCGGCCGCTTCTATCATGGTTTCCAAAAGTTGCCGTAAAAATCTTGTAAACAGGCCCCGGGAACCTGCTCCGCCAGACGCACACAAAAAAGAGCCGATTTTATCAGCTATATAACCGATAAAACCGACTCTCTATTTTCTTTTTCTGATCTAATCCTCTGTTGTTGCCGTCATTATCCTTTCACAGCCCCCATCGTGATACCCTGCGTAAAGTATTTCTGGAAGCACAGGAACACGATGATGATCGGAACTGCTGCCAGCGCCGCACCGGCCATGATCAGGCCGAAGTCGTTGGACATCTCGCTCAGCTTACTTGCGATACCCAGGGAAATGGTCTTGGCCTCGTTCTGGGTCAGCATGACCAGCTGCAGCGGGTATTCATTCCAGGAGTTGATGAACGTGAAGATCGCCAGCGCGCCAAAGCCCGGTTTGATGATCGGGAAGGCCACTTCCACAAACGTTCTCAGCTCGCCGGCGCCGTCGATGCGGGCCGCCTCCAGCAGGGAGCTGGGGATATTCTCGGAGAACTGCTTCATCAGGAACACGCCGAACGGCCATCCCACGACCGGGAAGATCACGGCGAACATGGAACCCCATACGCTCTTTAACAGGCCCAGGTTAGACATCTCCGTCATCAGCGGGATCAGGATAACCTGCTTCGGCAGCGCCATGGCGCATACGAACAGGCTGAACACGAACCCCTTGCCCCAGAACCGCTTTTTCGCCAGCACATAGCCAGCCAGGGAAGCGCAGACGCAGGTCAGGCCCATGGCTACCACAGAGATGAACACACTGTTGAACAGCCAGCGGATCGCCATCGGCATCTGGATGCCGAACAGCTCGGTCCCGGTCTTGAACAGACGCTGGTAGTTATCCCAGGTGATCCTGGTAGGGATCCACTTTACCATCTCGCCGGACTTGATGATGATGTCGCTCTTTTCTTTCACAGAACCAGTCACGATCCAGTAGAGCGGGAACAGGAAAAAGATCGCCAGGGCAACCAGGATGATGCCGGTTATAATGATATATGGCGTCATGGTTTTTTTCTTCATCTTGCTTTCCTCCCTTCCCTATTCCGTGGTGCCGCCGTTCATCACCTTAAACTGCAGGGCGCTGAACAGGGCGATGACAATGGCCAGTACCACGCCCATGGCGTCGGCATAGCCGAATTCCTTGGTGGTCTTGAACGCAATGTCATACAACAGGTACATGACCGTACTGGTGCTGTAGTTGGGGCCGCCGGAAGTCAGCAGCTGGATCAGGGCGAAGCACTGGAAGCTGTTGATGGTGGTGATGACCGCCACGTACAGGGTGGTGGGCATGATGGACGGCCATTTGATCTTCCAGAATACCTGGAAATCATTGGCGCCGTCTACCTTTGCCGCCTCCTCCAGGGAAGCGTCCACGTTGCCCAGCGCTGCTACGTACAGCACGATCGGCTGGCCGATGGAGGTGGTGAACAGGATCAGGATGATACACCACAGAGCCATGCTCTCACCAGAGGTCCAGGGAAGCGGCTTGCCGCCCAGAGCCCGGATGATATAGTTTAACAGGCCGTCATACTTATCGAACATCCATTTCCATACCACCGTTACGGCTACGGAGCCGGTTACCACCGGCAAGTAGAATACGCAGCGGTAGAAGGAACGCAGGCCCGCGTGCATCCGGTAGATCGCAGAGCCTACCCACAGGGAGAAGGCTGTGACCACCGGCACAGACACGACCACGATGATGACGGTGTTGATCGCTGATTTGATGAAGATCTTATCCTGGAATAACCGGATATAGTTCTTCAATCCCACAAATTTGCCGACCGGATCCGTAAAGCTGGCATCCGTAAAGCTGGTGATCACTCCCATCGCCATCGGCGTGATCACGAATCCGACAAAGAAAAACAATGCCGGAAGCAGGAACAAGTAGGAAACCAAGGTTTCCCGGCGCTGTAGCACCTTGCTGCGAGCGGGCGCTTTTTCTTTCTTATTGCCCATTCTTCTTGCCCTTCCTTTCTTCCATAAACCCCCGGCCCCGCAGCCTGCCCTCAGCCGCCGTCCGGAACCTTCATAGTAAAACTCCCTTCCCCTGCGCTCTGCAGAGGAAGGGAATCCAGTACAAGCATGATGTCAGTTATGTAGTGTCACGTTCCCTTAGCTGGCATTCGCGGAGCTGTTGAACTCATCTGCTGCCGCCTGCGGATCGGTGCCGTTAAATACCTGCTGCAGCATGTTGAACCACAGCGGACGCATCGCTGCAAAGCCGGCCTTGGTGTTGTAGTACGGGCCATAATACTGGCTCCAGGAAGCTAACAGGGCCATGTGCTCGTCGCCCTCGTACAGGTTGCCGAAGGACTTGCGCACCGGGAATGCATTGGTCTTTAATACGCTCTTGGGGCCCCACTCTGCATCGTCGCAGATGAATTTGATGAATTCCTTGGCGCCTTCTGCCTTAGCCTCATCCTTGTTGTCAAATACGCAGAAGCCGTTTACTAAGTATTCCAGGGACGGAACGCCGTCGTCAGACGGGAACGGAACCGCGATCTGGGTGAAGTCTTCGGAAGCATAGGTCACTTCGTTGGAAGTACCGAAGCAGAAGGTCATCGCGCAGGTCTCCTGCTGGAACTTCTGCAGCTCGTCCGCAGCCGCCATATCAAAGCCTGCATCCAGAGCCTGGCTGTCATACATCTCTTTTAACAGGGTCAGGGCTTTTACGCCGTTCTCATCAATATTCCACTTGCCGTCAGCACCTACGATGGAGGAGCTGTATAAGTTGTTCACCAGAGCACGGGTACCCTGGTCGCCGCCCTGTCCGCCGCAGTATACAATTGCCGGAACCTGAGTCGGGCCTGCGTCGCGCAGAGCTTCGCACATCTTTACAAAATCGTCGGTAGTCCAGGTGCAGTCGCCTTCCAGGTTCACATACTGTAATGCGTCGGCAGCCTCCAGTGCCTCTTTGTTCAGGCCCATGTAGAACGGAGAGGAAGAGATCGGATACATCCAGGCAGTCCCGTCTGCGCCTACGCAGGTCTCAACCAGAGATTCGCTGTTCAGATCGCTCTTTAACTCATCCAGCATATCGTCTAAAGCTACCAGATAACCAGCTTCGCCGTACTCGATGATCCGGCCGGGAGCATCGAACAGGATGTCGGGAGCGGTTCCGGAAGTCAATGCAGCCGTTAATTTGTCCGGGCCAGAGGTGAAGTCAATGTACTCTACCTTCACGCTGTACTCCGGATGAGCTGCGTTGAATGCGTCTACTACTTCCTGCTCATAGCCGGTGTCCACGCCGAACGTGGGGAATGCCCACCAAACGATCTCCGTAGCGCCAGCCGCCGCCTCGGTCTCTGCCGGTGCCGCAGCCTCGCTGCCTGCCGCCTCACTGCCTGCCGCCTGGGTCGCCGCCGGCTCGCTGCTGCCGCCGCATCCGGCCAGCGCTGCTGCGCTCAGAGATAACACCAGAACTGCTGATAACATTTTTTTCATTGCGTGTCCTCCTTTTTAAAAATCGCTCTTTTTGGGGAAAGGCGCTTTGCAGATCCTGCTTTTCTCAGCTGTTCCCGGCGCCCCCCAAGTGATAGGCTCATTATATATCAGAAAATTTCTTTTGTCAATCTTATATAAAAAAAATATTTTTTCAGAATGATTTTTTATGTTTTTTGTCGATCAGCACATTTTTTCGATCACCGAGCCGGAGGTTTTTTTGTTATTTGTGCTGCATTCGTCAAAATACCGCCGGTAATACTCGGTATACAGCAGATCCACCAGGAACAGCTGGCTGATCTCCGCGGAAGTGGAGCCTCCCTGCAGGGGGCCTTCGTTGGCGCCGGACAGCAGGGTGATATCCGAGTAGGACGTCAGGGGCGACTTCACGAACCGGGTAAAGCAGATCACCGTGGCCCCGGCCTCCTTCGCCGTGGCCGCCACATGGATGGTGTCCTTGGTCGCTCCCGAGTAAGAGAATACCATCGCCACGTCCTCCGGCCCCATCATGGACGCCACCATGGCCTGCATGTGGCTGTCCTGGACGCAGTAGACCTTCGGCTCGATCCGCAGGAACTTGTTCATCGCCTTTAAGGCAGTCAGCAGGCTGGCTCCCACGCCAAAGAAGTAGATCTGCTTGGCATGGTACATCGCCTTGATCGCCCGGTCGATCATCCCCTCGTCCAGCAGAGAATACGTCTCTGTCAGCGCATCCATGTTCGTCTTCAGCACCTTCCGGGCCAGATCCGGGAAGGGATCGTCCAGACTGATGTCGCCGTCAAATTCCCGGCTGTGCTCCTGCCCTTCCCGCAGGCTGAGGGACAGCATCATCTTAAATTCCTGATATCCCTTCAGCTCCATGGTCTTGCAGAACCGGAACACGCTGGTATCTCCTACCTGGCAGGCCTCCGCCAGATCCGTGATCGACATGAACAGCACTTCCTTGGGATTCTGCATGATGTAATCTGCAACTTTTTTCTCTGCCTTGGTAAACTGGTTGTAAGCAGATTTTACTTTGATCAAGAAATCCCCTTCCATCTCGCCCCTCCTCTACTGCCGGGCGCCCGATACGCCGCCCCAAACGCCTCGCCGGGATCCCCGCCTCGGCCGTCTCTCGTTACATCCATAAAATTGTCCTTTTTCTTTCTGATTTCCATCAAATCGTCTGATTTAACTATAACATATCAAAAAAATATTTTCAACTAAAAATAAAACAACAAAAATTCTTTTTTTATTTATCGATCTTTCCCGGGAAAATGCGGCGATAGCCCCTCAGACAACCGAATAATCGAAAGTGCGCCACGATATGCAGGCACCGCAATATACAGAAACGGCAGCCCCGTTATCCAGGCCGCCGTTTCTGCCATGCTCTCTGTACGATGTTTCTGTACGATATTTCTATACAATGTTTCAATACGATGTTTCGCATCTTATCCTCTGTCATGCTCTGCGCGCTCCTGTCTGGCCTTCTAAGTGATCCGCGGCATCAGACTATCCCGCCCCGAGCGGGCCCCCGCTATCGTCCATATTGAATGGCTGCGTACACGTCCAGCATCCCGCCAGATACCATCTTCCCTTCCAGATCCGGCAGCTTCCGGGCTGTAGCGATCAGGGCAGCCTTCACGCCGGACAGATCCAGATCCGTCCGGTAGGAATAAAGGAACGCCGCCGCGCCGGTCACCATGGGCGCGGCCATGGAAGTCCCGCTCATAAATCCATATCCCTTATCCGCCGTGGTGCTGACGATAAAGATTCCCGGAGCCGCCAGGTCCACATTCTTCGGACCAAAGTTGGAGCTTTCCGCCAGACTTCCGTCAAAATGCAGGTTGGCCACGGTGATCACATTATCCAGCTCATACCCCGCCGGGTAATCCGGCGTTACATCGATGTTCAGGCCAATGCCCTCCTCATCTCCGTTGCCGGCCGCCACGATGAACAGCATCTTGGATTCCCGCATCACCCGCTCCAGCTCCGGGTAATAGGTACTGGTCCCAAAGCTCAGATTGCAGATCTCCGCGCCATTGGCCTCAGCATAGCGGATCGCGTTGATGACCGCCGTCTCCTCTCCCAAGCCATATTCGGTTCCCAGAGCCTTCAGCGGCATGATCTTCACATGCTGGTTATCCGCGATCCCGGCAATGCCGGTCTTTCCCCGGGTGGCCGCGATCGTGCCAGCCGCATGGGTCCCGTGGTCGTCCTCCGAACCCTTGCAGAGTACATTGTTATCATCAAAGAAATTCCAGCCGTTCACGTCATCGATATAACCGTTGTTGTCATTGTCAATGCCGTCCCCGGGGATCTCGTCTGCGTTGACCCAGATACTTCCTTCCAGGTCCGGATGGTCCACGTCCACGCCGGTATCAATGACCGCCACGATCACATCCCGCTTTTCGCCCTCGTCGGCGTCATACTGATTCCAGGCAGGAAGGACATTGATATCGATCCCCCTTTTCGCCGTGATATATTCCTGGCGGTAAGCGTCTGGTCCCTCTACCGGAGCCGGAAAGCCAAAGTAATTGGCCACGTCGATGTGCCGGGCCAGGCGGGGATCGCTGTCCTCGAACCGGTTGACGATCTCCACATACTGGAACTCCCCGTCATTCTTAAGTCCCCACTGATACCGGGCATAGGGATCCGACGCCGACAGGTTCTCCACGCCGGGGCCGTAAACGTAGGTGTGGAAGTCGTAGGTCTTGCCGTCGGCGGAGGCTGCGGCCAGCGGCGTGGAAGCATCCGCTCCCGTTCCCAGCAAAAAAGCGCCTGCCGCAAAGGCTGCCGCCATATATCGATAAATCAAGCGTGTCTTCATAGATCCTCTCCCTTAGCTCATCTGCTCATTCTGATCCCAGGCCAGTCAGCGCCGGCCCTGATGTCATGGTACTTAGTATAACACACATTGCTGGAAACAAACTTGAAAAATCTATGAAATTTTTTTACGATTTTTCGTAAATTTTTCTCAGCATGCCTTGATCCCGCCGGAGTCTATTGTTTTTCTGGAAAACCAGATCTTCTATGGAACGCGCAGACAGAAAAACCCGTAGAACCGAAGTTCTACGGGCATCTTATGCTTGGACATAACGGTATCCTGAGATACCGATTCTATACGTTTATCTGGAGATTACTCGATGATGCTAGCAACACGGCCAGATCCAACGGTACGGCCGCCCTCACGGATAGCGAAGGTCAGACCCTGCTCCATAGCAACCGGATGGATCAGCTCTACGGTCATCTCTACGTTATCGCCAGGCATGCACATCTCGGTGCCAGCCGGCAGCTCGCAAACGCCGGTAACGTCGGTAGTTCTGAAGTAGAACTGCGGACGATAGTTGTTGAAGAACGGAGTATGACGGCCGCCCTCGTCCTTGGTCAGAACGTAAACCTGAGCGGTGAACTTGTGATGGCACTTAACAGAACCCGGTTTAGCCAGAACCTGTCCGCGCTCGATCTCGGTTCTCTGAACGCCACGCAGCAGAGCGCCGATGTTATCACCAGCCTGAGCCTCGTCTAACAGCTTCCGGAACATCTCGATACCGGTAACAACGGTCTTTCTGGTCTCCTCTTTGATACCGATGATCTCAACTTCCTCGTTCAGATGCAGAACGCCACGCTCTACACGGCCGGTAGCTACGGTACCACGACCGGTAATGGTGAATACGTCCTCTACAGGCATCAGGAACGGCTTGTCGGTAGCACGCTCCGGATTCGGGATGTGCTCGTCAACAGCGTCCATCAGCTCCATGATCTTGTCGCCCCACGGGCCGTTCGGATCTTCCAGAGCCTTCAGAGCGGAACCCTTGATGATCGGGCAGTCGGTGAACTCATACTCTTCCAGCTGCTCAACGATCTCCATCTCAACCAACTCCAGCAGCTCCTCATCGTCTACCATGTCGCACTTGTTCATGAATACAACGATGTAGGGAACGCCTACCTGACGGGACAGCAGGATGTGCTCCTTGGTCTGAGCCATAACACCATCGGTAGCAGCAACTACCAGGATAGCGCCGTCCATCTGAGCAGCACCGGTGATCATGTTCTTAACGTAGTCAGCATGTCCGGGGC
>DVLJ01000096.1 GCA_018715565.1 Candidatus Ventrimonas merdavium | reverse complement strand
TTTTATTTTATTCTATCAAATCTCTTGTTATTATTCAACTTATTTGTTATAACTATTCTCCCCCATCCTCCACCGATCGGATCAAAAAAGGGGAAGCATCCCGCTTCCCCCAAAGAAAAGTCCCTATTTTTGCAGTTCTCCTATCTTTACCAGTACGTCCGCCACTCCCTGGACAGCCGTACCAATCCTTCCAGATAATAATAATCTCCCCAGGTATTGCACTCATCCACGCCCCGGTTGGTGCAGGGATTATTGACGGAATCCCGGGCATAGGTGCCGTGGAGCAGAAGGCCGTTGGACTCCTCCGGGCTCTTCACCGCGCACCGCTGCCACAGGGCCAGCATCAGCCGCTCTGCCATGGCGCGGTAGTACTCAGCCTGCTCCTCCGGCAGATATTTGGCCATCTCCAGCATGCCGCAGGCGGCAATGGCTGCGGAGGAGGAATCTCTGGGCTCGTCGCTGCCGTCGTCAAAATCAAAATCCCAGTAAGGGATCAGATCCGACGGAAGGTGGGTCAGGAAATACCCGGTCACTTTCTCAAAAATCTCGATATACTCCGGATTCTTCAGATAGCGGTAAGCCATGGCGGAGCCGTAGATGCCCCAGGCCTGGCCTCTCGCCCAGGCGGAGCCGTCCCGGTTGCCCTGATGGGTCACGCCCCGGACCGGCGCTCCGGTCTCCGGATCGAAGAAATAGGTATGGTAGGTAGAGCAGTCCGGACGGATGATGCAGCCCATGGCCGTAGTGATATGGGCCAGCGCCTTCTGACGGTATTTCTCATCCCCCGTCACCTCCGACGCCCAGAACAGCAGCGGCATGTTCAGCAGGCAGTCAATGATCAGCCGGTAATTGTCCTTTGCCCCCAGCTCGCCCCATGCCTGGAAAAACTGGCCTTTCTCATGGAAACGGCCCATTAAGTTGTCCGCCGCCAGCAGGGCCGCCTTCTTTGCCGTCTCATTGCCCGTCAGCTGGTAGGCTGCCACGCAGGACGGGGAGTACAGAAAGCCCATGTCGTGATGGTCCACGTCCACCCGTCTCTGGATCCGGTCCAAAAAGCTCTCCACCTGGATCTCCCCGGCTTTTTTCAGGACCTCATCCCCGGTCTCCTCATAAGCCAGCCAGATCTCCCCGGTCCAGAATCCGGTGGTCCACTCCACATTCTCCGACTGGGGATAAAACTGATCCCGGCTGTTGGAATCCGGAAAATACTCTGTAAATGTCTTTAGATTTTCCCGGACCAGGGAAACGGCCAGGTCCTTCGCCTCTGCCACCTGTTCCCGTGATATCCGGTCATAGGTCTGTAAATGCTCCTTTGTCTGCATAGTCGCCTTCTCCTTTTCTTACTCGATCATCCATGCTTACCAGTGCAGGACCGTCATATCCGGCTCCCCCTGCTCTGCCGCCATCACCCGGCCCAATCCAAAGCTGCCGCCTGCGCCAAGGTACTCACAGTCCGCCCCGGCTTCCACGTAAACCTGAACCACGTTCCAGGTCCGGCCAAAGGCTGTCACCTGGACGCCTTCGCCTTCCTCCGGTCCCAGCTCCCGTTTTGAGCCGGCTGTCATCACCGGGATCCGGCATGCCGAGCATGCCGCCAGGCAAACGTCCCCTCCAACTTCGTTCTCCCCATCAGCAAAGATCCTGGCGGAACCTTCCGCTCCGGCCGTTCCAACCTGGCCGTCCCTCTCCCCGCACACGATCACCGTGATCAGCCCGAACACCCCGGTCCCGGTCCTTTCACAGGTCACGGCGCAGCTTTCCTGCTTCTGGTTATAATGCCGGGATACCTCCGCCGGCGCCTGGGCCACTTCCGCCCCCTGGGAGATACAGAAGAACCGGGCCTGCGCCCGTTCTCCCACCAGGGTGAACCCATCCGCGCCCATCTGGGTCCGGACCTCCGGCGCCGGATGGAAATGCTGGGTCAGGGTATGCTCCCCTTCCCCATAGCAGGTATCCATCACCAGATAGATCCGGGTCCCGATGGCCAGCACCCGGCGCTGGATATACACGCCCTGATCCTGATAGCCCAGATGCCCGCATTCCATCAGGGTGTACTCCCCTTTCCGGGCGCACATGCCAGGCAGGGACGGGCGCAGCCCCTCCACGCCCCAGGAATCCAGGCAGCGGGTATACTCCCTGTGGTCCACGGTCACTCCGTTATGGGAGGCCGCGCTTTTCAAGCCTCTCCGGTCCGCTCCATCCACATAGGTATAGCGGCCCGGATCGATCAGCAGATCCTCTCCGCCGATCATCAGGTCCAGATGGCCTTTGTCAAAATGCCCGTGGCCCCCGCCCAGGCTCCCGCACCGCAGATGGAGATAGTCGGCCTTCTCGTCCCAGCCGGAACGCAGATACCAGTTGCCACTCTCCTTCTGCCAGGAAAACGTCTCCTGGGGCAGACGAGCTTCCAGGGTCTCATAGGCTGCGGCCTTCTCCGTCCCGTAGTCCCAGATCCCCTCAAAATCCATCCGCTCATAGCCACCGGACCGGAATACCGGCTCTCCAAACCAGGCTCCGCAGATGGTCATCACATCCCGCAGGTCCGTCTTGTCACTGTCCCCAAAGGTTGGCTGGGTGCCGTCCGGCTTCTGCCAGATCCGGTCGGCCATCGCCATGGCCCGCACCTTCTCCGTCACGATCTGGGGGAACTGGTCCCCGCACAACCCGGCCTGCCGCAGGGCCTCCAGGTAACATTTTAAAACCTCATTGTGGTACATGGCGGACATTTCCCAATGCACGCCGTCGTCTAACACCTGGACCTGGATCTGCCGGGTCAGACGCTGTTTGGCCAGCTCCGCCCAGGAAGCGGCCTCCTCATATCCCATCAGCTCCAGCATGCGCCCGATCGCATACAGTCCGCTGTTTTCCAGCACGCCCCAGTTGCTTTTTACGGAAAACGGCACGTCGCAGGCCGCCAGATAGGCCCCATGCTCCGCCATGGATCTTAAAAACACCTCAAATACCTCGTCGCTGACGGACGGGCTTTCCACGAAATACCCCATTGCCTTGATCCAGCTTTCCCCCCGAAGCCCTGCTTCGATGGTGCGCCAGGTCGTCGGCTTAGTCTCCTCGTTGATCGGATTTTCCCGGACCCAGTGGACCAGCTGGCTGCCAAAGGCCCTGGCATACCGCTCGTCCCCGGTCATGGCGTATGCCTGCCCCAGGCATACCCAGTACCGGTGCCGGTTCATCTGATAGATAAATTCCGGGTCGTCCCCCGGCCGGAAGCGCCAGTCGATCTCCCCGTCAAACGTTACGGGAACCGCCGTCTGCTCCATGTCCCAGGGCAGATCAAATAAGAACTCCTGCCGGGTCACTTCCTCCGCGATCCGGAGCCGGTGGGCCGTCTCCTCCGGCCACCAGCGCTTTACGAAGGCCGCGCATGCCTCCTGCTCGTTCCTGCTCCGTCCATACCGCTCTGCAAACTGTTGTCTCTGCTGACGGGTCATCCCTGTCCGCCTCCTTCTCTTTTTCTCTTCTATACCGCGGTCAGCCCTTTACGCCGCCGGCGGTGATGCCCTCTACGAACCATTTCTGGCAGATGATGAAGATCACCAGGACCGGGATGAGGGAGCATACGGAAGCTGCCATGATCAGGGCATAGTCCGCGCCGTACTGGGAGATGAACATCCGGATACCAAGCTGGATGGTCTTTAACTCCGTGCTGTTTAAGTAGATCATCGGACCCATGAAGTCGTTCCAGATATTGACAAAGGTGAAGATGATCAGGGTCGCGATGCCCGGCTTTGCCAGGGGAAGGGCGATCCTTGCGAAGATCCCGTACTCGGAGAGTCCGTCGATCCGGGCCGCCTCTAAAAGCTCATTGGGGATGCCCATCATGAACTGGCGCATCAGGAACACGCCGAACGCGGAGAACGCCTGCATCAGGATCAGTCCCAGATGAGAGTTGGTCAGATGCATCTTGCTCATCAGGGCGAACTGGGGTACCATGTAAACCTGCCACGGCACCGCGATGGTGGTCACGTAGATCACGAACAGCAGGTCTCTGCCTTTGAACCGCACCTTGGCGAAGCCGTAGGCCGCGAAGCAGCTGGTGAACACCTGGATGATGGTGGTGATCACCGTCAGCTTGGTGGTATTCTTAAAGAAGGTCAGCAGCGGGATCTTCTGCCAGATGGTCTGATAGTTGTCAAAATGCCAGACCGTGGGAAGGATCCGCATCGGGATGCTGAATACCTCGTTGCTGTTCTTAAAGGAAGCCAGCACCATCCAGAAAAACGGGATGATCATGCCGATCGCCAGGACAGACAGAACGGCATACACGATCACTTTACTTTTTACGGTTTTTGTACTCATGTCCTTCCCTCCTTATACAAAGTCCGTGAACTTCCGCTCGCCGCGCATCTGGATCAGGGTCACCACCAGCACGATGGCGAACAGGATCAGAGCGGAGGCGCTGGCGTAGCCGAACTTAAAGTCAACGAACGCGGCATTGTAAATATGGTTTACCAGCACGTTGGTAGCACGTCCCGGGCCGCCGCCGGTCATCACGTAGATCAGGTCGAACACCTTGAAGCACTGGATGGTCAGCATGATGACTACGAAGAACGTGGTCGGGGTCAGCATGGGGATGGTGATGTACCACAGCTTCTTGATACCGGTAGCGCCGTCAATGCTGGCCGCCTCGTAAAGGTCGCCGGAGATCCCCTGCAGGGCCGCTAAGTATACGACCATGTAGTAGCCCATGTATTTCCACACGCTGACGATGATGATGACCCACATCGCCCAGTCTGTGGACGCGCACCACTTGGGCGGGTTGGCGATGCCGATCCATTTCAGGAATTCATTGATCGGTCCGAATTCCGGCTGGAACAGCATGTTCCACACAGCGCCGACCGCCACCAGGGAGGCCACGTAGGGGAAGAAGAACGCGGTACGGTAAGCTACCATGCCTTTGATCTTGGAATTTAACAAAACCGCGATCAAAAGCGCCGCCACCAGGGTCAGCGGCACGGTGAACACCGCGTACCACACCGTATTCTGGAGGGAAATGATAAAGGTGCTGTCCCGAAACAGCTTGGCAAAATTCTCAAGTCCTACGAACTGCATGGGGGCGTCGGAGCCGTCCCATTTCATCACGCTGAGCACGAAGGAAAAGCACACCGGGATAAAAATAAAGATAAAATATCCGATAAAGTTCGGAACCACGAATGAATAGCCGATCAGATTGGTTTTTAATGCCTTTTTCTGGCTGCTTGTCATCGCTTTACTCCTTTCCGCCGAAAGCATCCGCCCGGCTTTCGGCCCCTTTTTTGGGCAAAAAGAGAGCGCCCCCTCGTTTCACCCAGTGAACGCTCTCTGTAATTTCAGTTAGGAAACTTCCTCCGGGACCCGGATCATTCTTCCATTGCTTCCTTTGCACGCTGGTTCATGTTGGCGATACCGGTATCGATATCTTCCTCGCCGATCATGATCAGGTCGTGCTCCTCCTCGATGACTTTCCGTACAGACGGCATCTTGGCGTCTAACGGACGGTCAAATACGAAGTTCTTCACCTCTAAAGCGCTTTTGCCGTCCTCCGGATAGCCTTCGATGGAAGCCAGCTTGTCGATGACTGCGTCAGAGGAGATCGCCGGGAATACGCTGTTGTCTGCCAGGATCTCTGCGCCTTCCTCGCTGGTGGCGAATTTCACGAACTCCCAGGCAACGTCCGGCACGTCGGTCTTGGCGTTGATCGCGATCGGGGTCACGGAACCAACGGTGCTTCCAGCCGCAACGCCTTCCGGATGCGGGATCTTGGTCACGCCCCAGTTAAAGTCGAACTTGCCGTCCTTCTTATCCTGAAGCAGGGTAGCTACGAACCAGGAACCCATGGGGATCATCGCGCACTGCTGCTGCTCAAATACGCTGATGTAGTGGATGCTGCCGGTCTTTAAGTTGGCATAGCTCTGTACCACGCCCTCGTCCTGCATCCGCAGAGCCTGCTCATAGTAGGGCTTTAAGAAGGAGTAATCCTCAGCCAGAAGGGTGTTCTTGCCGTCCTGGATCGCCCAGTTGGCAACCATCGCCATCCAGGTGTGGTTGTGAGAGCCATACACCTTAGCGCTGCCTTCGCCGCTGGTCATCTGCTTTGCCAGAGCCTCGAACTCATCCCAGGTCATGTCGTCGCTGGGGTATTCCACGCCTGCTGCGTCGAATAAGTCTTTGTTGTAGAACAGCATATACCAGTCGCGGCGGAAGGGCAGGGTGTACTGCTTGCCGTCGATCTGCAGCTGCTCAGCCGCGCCGTTGTACAGGCTTAAGTCAATGCCGTCCTTGGCGATATAATCGGTCAGATCCAACAGCTGGTTCTTCTGCTGCATACCGGCCTGGGTATCTGCATCCTTTACCATGATCACATCCGGATCGGTATCGCCGCCGGCCAGCATCACGGTCACCTTGTTGTTGTACTCGTCGGCCTGAGTGTCCAAAAGCTCAACGTCCACGTCCGGGTTCTTCTCCATGAACGCGTCTGCGATGCACTGGAACTGGGGAGAACTGGAGTTGTCCCATACGGATACGGTCAGTTTTACCTTCTCGCCAGAAGCCGCGCCGCCGTCTGCCGCCGGAGCCTCGGTGGCCGTATTGCCGCCTGCTGCCGGTGCTTCGGTCGCTGCCGGCTCAGAGCCGCCGCAGCCTGCCAGGGAAACCGCCGTCATCACCGCCGCCATGGAAAGCGCTGTCAGTTGTCTTTTTTTCATAATAAAAAGCCCTCCTGTTAAACTTGTTCTTGATGGTTCCAGTATAACAAAAGAGCTTCGCTTATCCAATTTAGGACCTTCCGAATTTTTATAAATTTTTCATAGGTCCAGGGATTTCTTTTTATAATTTTTTTAGATATTTATATTATTTTATTGTAACCGCTTTCACTCTCCCGCAGGCTCTCCTGCTCATATTCCTTGGGCGTGCAGCCGGCCACTTTCTTGAACACGGTGCTGAAGTAATACTGGGTGTCAAAGCCAAGCATATCCGAGATCTCGTACATCATGTACTGGTGGGCCGCGATCAGCTCCTTCGCCTTCTCCACCTTGACGCCGTTGACATAATCGGTGAACGTCTGGCCGGTCTGCTTCTTGAAGGTGCTGCTCAAATGGCCCTGGCTGATGTTCAGCGCCTCGGCTACCTGGCCTAAGCTGATCTTCTCCCGGTAATGGTCCCGGACGTACTGCTGGGCCAGCTCTACGTTTTTATCCAGCTTTTCATTTTTCCGCTTCTCCAGCACCACCGCCACCTGATCCCGGAAGCCGCAGATCCACTGGATGATATCGTTTAAGGTCGCCATCCGGTTCAGCTGTCCGATGATGTCCGCCTCGTAAGGGAAATCCCCCTCGTTCTGGTCCTCGAAAAAGGACATGACAAAATAATAAAGGCTGCTGCAGCCGTTGATGGCCTGGGGCCGGGACGGACGGTGCTCCATCAGCAGGTCGATCACCTGATCCATCATCTCTGCAAACCGGACTGCATCCCGGGAACGGACGCTCTGCCCCAGATCCTTTTTCAGGAAATTGATGTTGAAATTGCTGCTGTGGCGGCTGCTGGCCTCGCACTTCTGGGAATAGAATACCACCGGCTCCGACCAGTCATAGTAGGTATAGTTCATGGCGCTCATCACCTGGTACAAAAGCTCCGGGAATTCCTCGATGCTCTCCCCTCTCTGGCTGACCGCCACCGTAGCCGACACCTCAAAATAGTCCCGGATGATGGAGATGAATTTGCCGCCCATCCTCCGGATGCTCTCCTGATAGTCCTCCTGTCCCGCGGCGGACAGCACCAGGATGAACCCGTTCTGATCCCGGCGGATCAGACAGCTCCGGTCAAAAAAGGCGTTGACGATCTCCCCGATGATGTCCTCGGCAAAGCCCATCACCTTTTTCTGATCCTCTCTGGTAAAATCCGAGGTAAATCCCTCCGGCCCATAGTGGAAATGGATCAGGACCAGCACCGGCTGGGCGAACCGTTCCCGGATCAACTGCTCTAAGCTCTCATCGGCCCTGCCGTCCATGTCATATACCAGCACCCGGCGGAAATAATCCCGGATCCGGTCCTCTGCGGAGCCCTCCGCCCCGGCTCCGCCCTCGTTCTGGGAAAAGGCATGGAGCCTGCGGCAGCGCTCGATCACGCTGTCCAGGGTCTTGGCCAGGGTCTCCTCGTTCATCTCCAGCTTGACCAGATATTCCATGGCGCCCAGGCTCAGCGCTTCCCGGGCTAAGGAAAATTCCTCCAGGTTCGTCAGCAGGATAAACTTGGCCGCATATCCCCGCTCCCGGGCCTGCCGCATCAGCTCCAAGCCGTCCATGGCCGGCATCTTGATATCCGTGATCACCAGATCCGGCCGCAGCTCCTCCATCTTCTCCAGCGCCTGCTGTCCGTTGGTGGCCTTCCCCACGATCCTGCAGTCATGGTCCTCCCAGCACAGCATGGACGCGATCCCCGCCAGGATCAGCGGCTCATCATCTACCAGCATTACCCGATACATACAAATCCTCCCCGTCCTCTGCATATTCCAGAGGAACCTTTACTGTGATCTCCGTATATGCGCCCACCTCGCTCCGGATCGTCAGGCCGTAGTCCTCACCGTAGGTCAGCTTGATCCGCCGGTCTACGTTGGCCATACCGATGCTGCTCATCCGGTCGCCCTTCAGCTTCTCCGTATCCTCCAGAAGGCTCTGGATGCGCTCCGGAGGGATCCCCACGCCGTCGTCCCGGACGACCAGATATAACAGCCCGTCCTGCTCATAGATGTGGATCAGGATGGTGCCGCTCTTTCCGCTGGGCTCGATGCCGCTGAAGATGGCGTTCTCGATCAGAGGCTGCAGCGTCAGCTTCACGATCTTGGCCCGGCTTAAGCCAGGATCGTCCATCTGGATCTGAACGTCAAACAGCTCCACGTATTTTAATTTCTCAATGGTCACATAATCGTTGACAAACTCCAATTCCTTTTCTACCGTCACCTTCTCGTGGAAGCCCTTGGCCATATTCTTCAGGAGGCCGGATAAGGCGGTGACCGCCTTGACGATGCCGCTGTTTTTCTGGATCACCGCGATCCACTTGATGGAATCCAGGGTATTATAAAGGAAATGGGGGTTGATCTGGGCCTGGAGCATCTTCAGCTCCAGACTGCTCTTCTCTTTTTCATCCTCCAGACGCTGCTCCATGAGCTGATCGATCTGTCCAGCCATGTCGTTCACCACCTTACCGATGGTGCCGATCTCATCGCCGCTCTCGATCTCCGGCGTCTGGGTAAAATCCCCCTCCGCGATCCGGTTGATCTGACGGACCAGACGGTTGATGGGCCGCTGGACCTGGCTGCTGAACAGGAAGCTCAGCAGATTTCCGATCACCAGGCAGATCACGAAGATCATCACCACGGTCTGGAGGATCAGGATCCGGTCCCCTTTCAATGCAGACAGATCCAGGATCTCCATGACCAGAAGGCCGCTCTTCTCCTGGACCTGCCATGCCAGACGGCTGCTGCTCCCATGGACCTTCCCGGAGAGCATCCCCTGGCTCTCTCCCTGGGCCAGGATCTCCCGGATCAGTCTATCGTTCTCCTCCCGGTGCTCCGGCTCCTCATGGAGAGAGGCGATCCGCTCCCCGTCCCGGGTCACCACCAGGATCTCGCTGCCGTTGTCATTCTTCACCAGCTCGTCCTGGTACAGCTTGGGTGAGATAAAAAGGGCTGCCCACTGCCGTTTTCCCCTTCCGGAGACCGGCTGGATCATGGGGATCATCCGTTCTTTCTCCCCATAGAATAAGGCTTCCCGCAGAGTCAGGAAATAACTCCCGCTTTCCTTGGATGCCTCCTCGGAAAACCAGGGTGCTTCCAGGATCCGCTTCCAGTCGTCCACCGAGGACAGGGCGGTCCCGGTCTGGACCGCGCAGCCGTTCTCATCGAAGATCGACAGCCGCTTGATATAGCCTCCGTATCCGGTGACCGCACAATAATTAGCCGCCATCTTTGCATACGCTAAGCCATTCTTCCGCTCGCTGGGCGTCTCCATCCGTCCCACCTGGCGCAGATCGAAGGCGTCCCGCTCCGTACAGTTCAGCAGGATGTTCAGCATCTCATTGTAAGCCATCTGATAACGGTATGTAATACTTTCCACATGGTAGTTCAGGGAATTCTCCGCCACCTCCACCGTCTTCCTGCTGGTGGTCAGATAACTGCTGATGCTGAAGATCACGGCGATGATGCAGATGATGCACAGGTTATACCACTGCAGCCTGGCCTTGATCGTCCGGATATGGAACATGTCCTCCCCCCAGTCTCCCGGCCGTCCCGGGTCCTTTTCTCCTCATTATACCGCAGGAAGGGGAGGCTTCGCAAGAGCGTCTTGCGCCTGGCCTCCCCATCGTCTTACGCCTGGCTTCCCCACAATCCTGCTCCCAGGAACTGTCCCGGGATCAAAAACACCAGCGGATTCTCCAGGATCCAGATCATAACCGTCATCAGAGGCCTGCTGGCTGCCTGGCCGCTGGTGACCAGCCAGAACAGAGCCGCTGCCCCATAGGCCAGCCAGACCAATACGCCCGCCGCCATCCAGAATCTGCACCCGGTCCCTGCCCGGCCGCTTCCGGCCGCCGTCCGGAGCACCAGCCCCGTCAGCAGCATCCCTGCCCCCGTCCAGGCCAACGGTCTAGCCGCATACATCACAAATACGCTCACTGGGGAAAGTTCAAACGTCCTCTTCCAATCCGGCGCCAGCACCAGGGCATGGAACAGGGTGATCCCCGCCATCAGCAGGGTGATCCCTGCGCACAGCAGCCACAAGTTCCGTTTTTTCATAAGCATCTCCTTTCCATTCAGCATCCGTTCCTGTCTTCATGATCCATGATAGAAAAAACGCAGGCGGAACACCCTGCCGGCCTCCCGTCTGCGCTCTCCTTCTTCTTTCATCCCGCCTGCACAGTCTGCCTGCCTCTCTCCTGGTTCAGGAAAAAGAAAATAATTCATCCAGCACGCTAGCTTCTCCCAGCTTCGGGCTGCTCATAGTGCCTACCGCAGCGGCGTTGGATACCAGGACCATCGTCGTCGTCTTGTATCCGGCAGCCTCGATCGCTCCGCAGTCAAACTCTACCAGCAGGTCTCCGGCCTTCACCTTCGCGCCCTGCTTTGCCACAGACCGGAAGCCCTTTCCCTGCATCTCCACGGTGTCGATCCCGATGTGGAGCAGGATCTCCATCCCGTCGTCGGTCTGCAGTCCTACCGCATGGCCGGTGGGGAACACAGCGGCCACGGTGCCGTCTACCGGGGCGTACAGCTTGCCCTCAGACGGCCGGATCCCCACGCCTTCCCCCATCAGTCCCTGGGAAAATGCCGGATCTTCCACCTCTGAAAGGGGGATCACCGTGCCTTCCAGCGGGCTGTACACCGTCTTCGGTTTACACACAACGCTCTTTCCTGCGTTGGCTGGCTCCTGCTTGCTCTTGCCGCCAAATAAATTACCAAATAACCCCATATCCTTATCTCCTTTTCCGTCATGTTCAAGATCATGTACTTTTATTATAAAGCCTTCCCGGCTCTTTCGCAAGCCCCATCCGCAGGGCTGACCGGTATTCCCGGCAGCGCTCCCCGGTCAGCTCCGGGCGTGTCCCATAGCAGGCCCGGTCCAGAAGCTCCGCCAGCTCCCGCAGCGCATTTTCCACCTTTCCATTTCCTTCCGCTTCCTGGCTGACCTCTGCCAACCTCCGCAGATAGCCGCCCGGACTCTCTGCCTTCCGCCGTCCCAGCCGGTGCTTCCTCCCCAGCCATTCCGCGTAGATCAAGAGCCCTTCCGGCGTATTTTTATGGGTGCGGTACTGATATTCAAACAGCCCTGCCGCCCACAGCGTTTGAAAAAGGCCCTTCAAAGCGGACCAGGCGTGGTTTTTCCGCACCACATCCCGCTGTCTCCCGGGCTGTCGGAGCCTGCGGATCCGAACGCCCTTTAACTGTTTGAGGATCCACCCGCAGCAGACCGCCAGCACCAGGGCGCAGACGGTCCACCAGAGCCAGGCCGGGAGGACCAGTCCGGTCTCTGCGATGACTTCCTCCGCCTGGGCGGTCACCGTCTCCTGGAGCTGGTCCTTCACCCCGTCCGGCGTGGAAGGGAACAGCCAGATAAAGATCAGCACGATGCCGCCCAGCACGAACAGGATCCCATTCCCCACCGCCCCTATGATCTTTCCCACAAAAGAAAGCACCAGAAGGGCGGCGTCCACCAGGCTGTGCACCTGACCGGAGGCCGCGCCCATCAAAAGGGCCGTGACCAGCACGATCCCCAGCGCCACCAGCGCCAGGATCAGCTTTCCCCCGGCTCCGGACCCGCGGATCACCGCCGCCTCATCCTCCCTCGTCCGCAGCCGGCTCACCGCCAGCAGATCCAGGGCCGCCGCCCCGCAGGCCGCCCCCAGCACCAGGCTGTATTCGCCGAAAGGGAAATCCAGCTGAAAGGCCGCGTACAGATAGAAGGCCGTCACGGCGATCAGAACGTCCACATACCGCAGAAGGCCGTTGTCCTTGGGCAGATACCAGGCTGCCGCCCCTCCATGGACGGCGGTGCAGAATACCAGGAACCCGGTCAGAAACGGGAATCCCGGATCCTCCGGCACACAAAAGGCCCGGCCTGCGATCCCATAGGTCGCCGCCAGGCTCAAAAGCCCGTTCCAGATCAGATATCCGTTGACCGAACAGCCCCGTTCCAGCAGGACTAAGTTGACACACAGCTGGAACCCCAAGAATAGCAGCCAGACCCCCAGCGGGATCTGGATCCGGGAGCCGATCGCGAACACCGGCCAGAAGCCCAGCACAGCCGCCCCCAGAGCGGCGTCTGAGGCCAGAGCGGCATAGCATCTGGGAAATTCCCGCAATCCTCTCATCCCTTGCCGACCTCCTTTTCCTCCTGGGTTTCCTTCTGTTCCTGGTTTTCCCGGCTCTCCTTGTATTCCGCGCCGCCGCCCGGATCGCCCAGAAGGGCGATCTCCTCGCCGTACACGCAATCAAATTCCCCGCAGCCGCCCAGCTTTCGCCGCAGGGCCAGGAACCGCGCCCGTCCCCGGCCCAGCTGCTCCGCCACATCCTGGAGATTCCGGCTTTCGTCCGTGCGGGTGCAGATGCAGACCGCTCCTACCCGGGACACAGCCCTCCAGAATTCCTCGTAGGGGAAGCGGACCGTTTCCCAGATCCTGCCCTCATAATCCAGCTCTGCCAGGGCCTCGAAGGCTTCCCGGACCTCCATCCCCGCCAGTCCCTCTCCCGGCAGGCAGAACCGGGCCTCCCGGTCTCCGTAGGCCGGGATCACCAGCCCGCTCTGCAGGCCCCGCTCCGCCATGGCCGCCATGCAGGACGCGGTCAGGCTGATCATCCGCTCCAGCTCCGCCTCCTCAAATACCGGGCGTTCTCCCGTTCCTTCCTGCCCCGCCTCGACCGGGACCATCCGGATAAACGACGCCAGATCCAGGACAAATACCGTACAGCCCGGCATCACCTGCTCGTACTGGTTCACCACCAGCCTGCCGCTGGCCGCCAGGAGCCGCCAGTTCATCCGCTTCGCCGGATCCCCAGGCTGATAAGGGCGGACATTTTTCAAAATGGTGATATCCTCCATCTGCCCCTGGCTGCTGGTCACCGCCTCCTGATGGATCTTGAAAAACGGCTCCGCCGACACCGGGATCAGCTTCGGATAGATCACCAGCCGCACCGGCCGGGCAAATGCCTTCCATCCCCCTGCCGCCGAAAGACCGAAGCCGTCGCCTGCCTGCAGGGACGCTCCCTCCAGGTTCCACACGCCCCGCCGGAGCGTCTCGAGCTCCTGGGTCCAGGTGATCTCCTGCTGCCACAAAAGCCACAAAAACCGCTGGCGGATCCCGGCCTCAGCCTCCGGTCTCCCAGGGAATAAAAACTGGCCCGGAAGGGCGCTGCCAGGCAGCTTGACCAGAGCCTGCTTTCCCGCAGGCAGGATCACATCCAGCCACACCATGGGGAACAGGCTGCAGTTTTTGACCCGCAGCCTCAGCTGGCTCTTCCTGCCCGCGTGACAGCTCTCCTCTAAGAACGCCGCCTCCACCTCCGTGCGGCGGCAGATCCCTTTTCCCCACAGATAGGAGCTGAGGCACAGCAGGAATACGATCGTCAAGAACACACCGGTCAGCATGGACCGGAAATAGTTGGCCGTCACTGCAGCCAGCAGCAGGGCAGCCAGCCCCGGCAGGCTGACGAACCGGCTGTTCCTACTCTGCTTTTCTTCCATGGAACAGCTCCTTCTTCGTCGGCGGGACCTCCGTTCCCTCCAGGATCTCCGTCAGGACGTCCTCCACCGTTTTCTTCTGATAGCGGGCTTCCCCGGTCAGCACGATCCGGTGGCACATCACCGGCGTCCAGATCGCCTTGATATCCTCCGGGATCACGTAATCCCGTCCCTGCATCGCCGCCCAGGTCTTGCTCCCCTGGTATAAGCTCCGGGACGCCCGGGGGCTCGCCCCCTGCTTCAGCCACGGATGGCTCCGGGTCTTCTGCACCAGCTCCACCAGATAGCGGCTGCACAGCTCCGACACCTGCACCTGGCGGATCTCCTCCCGCAGAGCCAGCAGAAGCTCCGGCCCGGTCACAGCCTCCACCTCCTCAAACGGCGTCCGGTCTCCCAGATGCTTAAGGATCGCCACTTCCTCCTCCAACTCCGGATACCCCATGGAAAGGCAGAGGAAAAACCGGTCCATCTGGGCCGCCGGCAGCATAAAGGTGCTCTCCCGCTCCACCGGGTTCTGGGTCGCCATCACCAGGAACGGCTGTGGCAGGGCAATGGTGGTGCCGTCGATGGTGGTCTGCCCCTCCTCCATAGCCTCCAGCAGGGCGGACTGGGTCCTGGGGATGGCCCGGTTGATCTCGTCCGCCAGCAGGATATTGGTATGCACCGGCCCCTTGACCAGCTGGAACTCCTGAGTCTTCTGATTGTATACGGTCATGCCTACGATATCCGAGGGGAGCAGATCCGGTGTGAACTGGATCCGCCGGTATCCGCATCCCAAAGCCAGGGACAGGGTCCGTACCAGGGTCGTCTTGCCGCTTCCCGGCAGGTCGTTCAGCAGGACATGGCCGCCGGAAAGCACGGCAGTCAGGATCAGCTGGATCTGATGCCGTTTCCCCACGATGATCTTCTCCGTCTCCGCCGCCAGGCGGTCTGTATAATGTGCTACAGTCTCCATGTACGTCCTCACCCTTCTTCCTTTGTCAGCTTCACCAGACGGCTGGTGCCCAGCCGGTCCGCTCCCAGCTCCAGGAACCGCTCCGCGTCGGCGAAATCAGAAATGCCTCCCGCCGCCTTGATCTTAACCCCCGGTCCCACATGCTCCTTAAACAGGGCGATATCCGCGAAGGTCGCCCCTCCCGCGGAAAATCCGGTGGACGTCTTGATGTAATCCGCGCCGGAGCGGGTGACCACCCGGCACAGCTCGATCTTTTCCTCGTCCGTAAGCAGGCAGGTCTCGATGATCACCTTTAAAAGCTTCCCGCCGCAGGCCTCCTTCACGGCCCGGATCTCGTCCTCCACCGCCTGATAAGCGCCGTCCTTGACCCATCCCAGATGGATCACCATGTCGATCTCCTGGGCGCCGTTCTCCACCGCCTCCCGGGCCTCCAGGCATTTCACCGCCGTAGTCTGGTATCCGTTGGGAAATCCGATCACCGTGCACACCGGCATCCGCCCGGCGGCATACTCCGCCGCCGCCTTCACATAAGACGGCGGGATGCATACGGAGGCGGTCTGATACCGGATCGCGTCGTCGATCAGTCCGCGGATCTCCTCCCAGGTTGCTGTCTGCGCCAGCAGGGTGTGGTCCACCCGGCTTAAGATATTCTGTCTGTCCATTACACTTCGGTCCTTTCTTTCCTCTGGTTCTTCTTCCGGTCCCGCTGGATCAAAAGCTTCAGCGCTTCCACGCCCACCTCCACGGCTCCCGAGGTATCCTCGGTCATCCTCTGGTCCAGCCCGGCCTGCTCCCGCTCCTGGTTCCAGATTACATGGAAGCAGGCGCCGCACCGGCAGCCTAGAGCGTCGGCCACCACGAACAGAGCCGCCGACTCCATCTCGCTGGCCTTCACCCCCAGCCGCTTCCAGGCCTCCCATTTTTCCAAAAGCTCATAGGAGACCGGCATCTTCGCCGGAGAATGCTGACCGTAAAAAGCGTCCTTGCACTGGACGACTCCCACGTGATAAGGCTTCCCCAGCGCCTTGGCGGCGTCTGCCAGAGCGGTCAGTGCCTCATAATCGGGGACCGCCGGGTACTCGATCGGCGCGTACTCCCGGCTGGTGTGTTCGTAGCGGATGGCTCCGTTTGCGATCACGATGTCCCCGGCCTGGACATTTAAGTCAATGCCCCCGCAGGTGCCCACCCGGATGAACGTATCCGCCCCGATGTTGTGCAGCTCTTCCATGGCGATGGACGCCGACGGGCCTCCGATCCCGGTGGAGCAGACGGTAACCTTTTCTCCCAAAAGGGTCCCGGTATATACGGTAAATTCCCGGTTCTGGGCCACCAGGACCGGGTTGTCAAAATGGCTGGCGATGGCCCCGCACCGCCCCGGATCCCCCGGCAGGATGCAGTACCGGCCAACGTCGCCTTCTGTACACTGGATATGGAACTGTTTCTCTAATTTCTGCATGATGTCCTCCTATCGATGTTGAAAAAATGTCAGCAGCAGATACCCGATGGTAGCGCAGAGCCCCATGGCGAACAGGATCAGGCCGAAGGAAAAGCTCTCCTCGATCATGCCCCACACATGGCGGATCCGCCCTGCGGCCCACCGCAGCTTTTTCTGCCATCTGCGCCGGGTATCCCCAAGACTGGCCCGGGCCCCGCCCATGCCGGAACGGCCCCGGTCCATGCCGGAACGATCCCCATCCATGCCGGGGCAGGCCCTCTCCGCACCGTTCCGGGCCGCTCCAGCCTGCGAAAGCCCGGCAGACAGCACCGGAGCGCCCTCTGCCTTAACCGCCCCCGCCGTCCCCGCCGCCTTCGGCCGCTGGCTGTGGGTGGTCTTGCGGGCCGCCAGGATCACCCCGTCCGCCAGCTGATCCAGACAGCGGAAGGACACGGCGGACACCGCCAGGAAGATCCGGACGGGGACCGCTATGATATAGGCGTCCACCACAGAGCAGACCGCCCTGCACACCCCCGGCAGGACCGTTGTCAGCACCGGACGGTACACCAGATCCTCCAGATCGAACCAGGCGGGCAGGCGGTCCACATACCGCCCGTCCTCCATCAGGAACCGCCGGATCCCGGCATACAGCGCCGCTCCCAGGATCAGGGAGATGGCCGCGCCCTTCAGGTTCTCAAAAGAAAAATAAGCTGCGGGATGGAATCCAAGCCCCTCCCGGAAAAAGTCCTGCCCCAGAAGGGCGAGCCGGTCCATCACCACTCCCGGCAGGAGCCCGGCGATGAGGATCAGAAGGGCAGGGACAAGGATCGCTCCCTTGCTGGTCCCTTTCATAGAGAGAGAGGAGTCTCCGCTCCTCATTCCCTGGGCCGGCCGCTCCACAAACAGGGCCACGAACAGCTTCGTCATATACGCCGCGGTCATGCCGCCGGTAAAAAGGAACAGCCATTCCGCCCCCCGCCACCAGAAGTAGCCGGTCAGGGCCGCATATTCCACGATGCTCTCATGGAGCAGGGTCTTGCTCACATGTCCGCTCCAAAGCGGCACGCCGCTGATGCCCAGCGCCCCCATCAGGAAGCAGAAGGCCAAAAGGCGGTTCCCCCGCCCGCAGCCCCGGATCTCGTTAAGGTCCAGCCGGTGCAGGTTCATGAACACCGCGCCGGCGCATAAGAACAGCACCAGCTTAAACGCCGCGTGATTGATCATATGGAGCAGCGTCCCCCGCACCGCCAGCCCCGGTTCCTCCCCCGCGGCAGATAACAGGACCGCCATGGCAATGCCCGTCAGGATGAACCCGATCTGGGATACCGAGGAACAGGCCAGGGTCCGTTTCAGGTTGATGGAAAACACCGCCAGAAACGCGCCCCAGAACATGGTCGCCAGCCCCAGGACCGCCAAAAGCTGTCCCCAGGTCTCCTGCCCATAGAACAGACCGCAGGAAAGGACGATCACCCCATAGACTCCCGCCTTCGTCAGGATGCCCGACAGCAGAGCGCTGGCAGGCGCCGGAGCCACCGGATGGGCCTTGGGGAGCCAGATATGGAGGGGAACGCATCCCGCCTTGGCGCCGAAGCCGAACAGGATCAGAAGCCCCGCCTCATAAAGCCGGCGCTTCTCTGCCCCGCTTCCCTGGGCCAGGATCTCCTGAGCCACCGCAGACGCCTGGGCAAAATCCAGCGTCCCGCATAAATCCTTAAGCAGGAACAGGCCCATCAGCATCACCAGGCCGCCGATCACCGCCACCGCCAGGTACGTTTCCGCCGCCCGCAGGCTTTCCGGCGTCTCATCAAACGCCACCCACACATAGGAGGTCAGGGACATGATCTCAAAGAACACAAAGGCCGTATAAAAATCCGCCGAAAGGAACACCCCTGCCACAGCCGGAAGGGTGATCCAGAAAAACACCTGATACCGTTTCCGTTTCTCATAATGAGCCATATATTCCAGGGAAAAGGTCCCGCTGGCGCACCACATGAACACCGCAGCCGCCAGAAACAGCAGCCGGAACCCGTCTGCCTGGAACGTAAGGCCGCCCACGCCGCAAAGGCCTGGGAGGATGACCCGCACCGGTCCCGTCATGCCGCCTCACCTCCGATCCTACCCAAAAGCTCCATCAAGGGCGCCGAGTGAAGCCCCAGCGCCAGGATGACCGCCGCAAAGATCACCAGGGGGACCAGCATCCGCCAGTCCGGGTCCGTGACCGGATGTCCGTCCTCTGTCCCCCCAGCGCTCTCCCTGCCAGCCGCTGCTCCGGCTTCCCTGGGGAAATACGCCCGCACCAGCACCGTCAGCATATAGATGCCGGTCATCAGCGCCGAATACAGGATCACCGCCACCCCGGCCAGGGGAAGCACGCTCCCTGCACCGCCATCCCCAAACGACGCGGCATACTGAAGTCCCGCCTGAGCCAGGTTCCATTTGCTGATAAAGCCGGCAAACAGGGGGATCCCCATCAGAGACAGGCTGGCCACGGTCAGACAGCCGAAGGTCACCGGCATCTTCCGTCCCAGGCCGTCCAGCTCATAGACATACGTTTTCCCCGTCTGGTGCATCACCGCCCCGGCGCAGAAAAAGGAAGCGATCTTCATAAAGGCGTGGGCCACCATATGGCACAGCGCCGCCGCCAGCCCCAGAGGCGTCATCACCGCCGCCCCGAACAGGATATAGGACAGGTTGCTGACCGTAGAATAAGCCAGCCGCCGTTTCCAATGGATTTCCCGGACCGCGGTGGTAGACGCGAACACAATGGTGATCAGGGCCGCCGCCATCACCGTCCACTGGGCCCAGGTTCCCTTTAAGAAGCCGGTCCCATAATTATAATACGTCAGGCGCAGGATCGCAAAGGCTCCCGATTTGACCACCGCCACCGCATGGAGCAGAGCCGTCACCGGCGTAGGCGCCACCGCTGCCGACGGCAGCCAGCCGTGCACTGGGAACAGGGCGGCCTTTACGCCAAATCCAAAGAACGCCAGCACATAGGCCAGCAGGAGCACCCCCTCCGATCCCGCCGCGGCCGCCGGGCTCAGGATACCGCCGGGCACAAACTCCGTATTGCCCGCCGCCGAATAATTCAGCACAAAGATCAGGCCGATAAAGGCAAAGGCCGCGCCGCCGATGGAATAATACAGGTATTTCCGGCTGGCCCGGGCCGCCGCCTTGGTCATGGGATGCAGGACCAGGGGAAAGGTCACCAGGGTCAGCATCTCGTAGAAGAAATACAGGGTCACCAGATTCCCTGCCAGGGCAATGCCTGCGGTCACCCCGTAGGTCATCACGTAGTAGGCGAAAAAGGTAGTCTTTCTCGGATCCTTTTCCATATAAGAAAGGGAATACAGCGTGGCCAGAGGCCACAGCACGGCGATCAGCCCCGCAAATACGCCGCCCATGGGATCCGGGCGGAACTGCACCGTCAGCGTCCCGAACAGGCGGAACAGCACCAGCCGGTCCCCCATATGGGCATAGAGGATCCAGGCGATGATCAGGCTGTTAGCCAGGACCGCCGCCATCACCGCTCCCATGACCGCGCGGCTGCGCACCTGTTCTCCCCGCCGGAACCAGGCTGTCAGGAGCAGTCCCCCGCATACAAACGGCAGAAATACCGGCGCTGCCAGAATCCATTCTCTCGTGTCGCTCCTCCGTTCCTTACAGGACCGCCTGGGCGATCTCTGTCAAAAACCGGACCAGCGGCCCCGGAAAGAGGCCGAAGGCCAGGGTTGCCGCCGTCATGATCCCTGCCGGGACCAGCATCCAGGCGGAGGGCTCCCGGCACTGCCAGGACTGCCCTGCCTCCGCCAGCTCCCCTTCGTCAGGATCAGCGGCCTGATATTCCCGGACCGATCCGGCTCCCGGCAGGAAGCCCTGGATCGCCAGGGGAAGCAGATATCCGGCTGTGAGCAGGGCGCTCACCAGCAGCACCGCCGGTCCCGCCGCCTCCCAGACGCCGGTCCCCGAGGCCAGAGCTCCGCTGGCTAAGTACCATTTGCTCACAAAGCCGCTGAACGGAGGGATGCCTACCAGCCCCAGGGACACCAGGGTATAGCAGCCCAGCATCGCCGGCATGATGCTCCCCAAGCCCCGCATCTCCTCCACCCGCTTCCAGCCGGTGATGAGGATCACCGCACCGGCGCTGAGGAACAGGACATTCTTGATGAGGGAGTGGAACACGATGTGGGACAGCGCCCCCACAAAGGCCGTCGGCTCCAGCAGGCTTAAACCAAACAGGATGTAAGACACCTGGCTGACCGTGGAGTAGGCCAGTCTCTTTTTCAGGACCGGCTCCTTATAGGCCATCATGGAGCCCAGGAATACGGTGAGCAGCGTCAGGCAGATCCACGCCTGCTGCACCCAGGTCCCCCGGATCATTTCCGGGCCTACGACAAAATAGATTACCCGGATCACCGCCAGGACGCCGGACTTGGTGATCACGCCGGACAGCACCGCGCTGGCCGGGGACGGAGCCGCCGGATGGGCCGTGGGGAGCCATCCGTGCAGGGGGAACATGCCCGCCTTCGCCCCGAAGCCGATCAGCATGCAGAACACCGCCGCCCGCATCAGGCCGCCCTCCGCGCCGCTTCCCAGGGTGCTTCCCAGGGTGCTTTCCAGGGCGCTCATGCCGCCGGGGACAAATGTCAGATCCCCGGCCGTCCCCGCCAGGAAAAAGATCCCGAACAGCGCCAGGAACGCGCCGGCTACCGAATAGAACAGATATTTTAAGCCCGCCATCACCGCCTCATGGGTCCGCTCATGGAGCACCAGAGGCAGGGAGGTCAATGTCATCAGCTCATAAAATACGTACATGGTCACCAGGTTCCCGGAGAAATCCAGCCCGATCAGCACTCCCTCCACGATCAGATACCATCCGAAAAACTGGCTGCTCCGCTGGTCATGAGCCATATACGACACGCTGTAAAGGCCGACCAGCAGCCACACCGACGCGGTCAGCAGGGAGAACAGCCGCCCTACCCCGTCCACCCGGAGGGCCAGGACCAGCGTATCCGTCAGCTGCCAGAGCACCGCCGCCCCGCCGGAGGCGCAGGCTCCCAAGACCAGGGCCAGCTCCAGCCCCAGCGCGGCCAGAAGCGCCGCGGCCGACGCCTTCCGGTCCGTCCGCAGCCTTTTTCCTGTCAGAAATACGATCCCCGCCGCGATCGGGACCGCCACCGGCAACATCAGCCGGATCAGAGTTCCTGTATCCGTCATTTCCCTACTCCTTTACCGATTCGCTGCTCTTACGAGCTTTTATTTTTTCCTCCTAAAGCGGCTCCGCCTGGCTTACGCGAACATCTCCAGCCCGGCCTCCAGCGCCCGTACCACCGGCTGGGAAAACATCCCCAGGGCCAGGTTCAACAGGATCAGGCACAGCACTGCCAGCCGCAGGTTCCAGGTGCTGCGCACGCGGGAGCCGGCCGTAGAGCCAGAGTCCGACGCTGCGTTCTGCCTTTCCGTTCCATCCGCCGCGTCTGCTCCGGTCTGCCCGGTCTTTACCGTCCGTTTTCCCGGGATGGAATAGATCGTGATCACCATCCGCAGGAAATACACCGCGTTCAGCACCGTGCTCACCGCCAGGGCGATCAGGGTGGGAAGCCGCTTTCCAGGCGTCTGCAGGGCCGAGGAGGCGAACAGCAGCTTGGAGATAAAGCCGGACAGCATGGGGAAGCCCACCATGGACAGGGCGCCGACGCTGAATCCGATGCCCGCCAATCTGGCCCGGTAGCCGGAGCCCCGCAGGCTGTGATAATCCTTCCGGTCGCCGGAGGCCTCGTAAAGGCCCACCGCGCTGATGAACAGCAGCGCCTTGGTGATGGAATGGGTAAACACATGAAACACTGCTGCTACCATCCCGGCCTGGGTCCCCAGTCCGATGCCCATGTAGATATAGCCGATCTGAGCCACGGAGGAATAGGCGATCATCCGCCGCAGATCCCGCTGCAGGATGGCATGGACCGAGCCCATGACCATCCCGGCTAAGCCGAACACGAACAGCACATTGACGATCTGGCTGGCAATGACATGCTCCTGGCCCAGCACCCGGTAAAAGATCTTGATCAGAAGGAAGATATACCCCTTGGACACCAGCCCCGACAGGATCGCGCTGGCTGTGGGCGTGGCGTAGCCGTAGGTATCCGGGATCCAGTAATGGAACGGATACAGGCCGCTTTTGATCGCCAGTCCCACGCTGATGACCGCCACGATCATCAGCATCGGGATCTGATAAGCGCCCGCTGCCTCGATGGCCGTCACCGCCTCCTTAGCCGGGCTCATCAGCAGATGGCCGGTCACGCCGTACAGAAGGCTCAGGCCGATCAGGAACAGGCCGGAGCCTAACTGGCTCAGGATCATATACCGGATGGCCGAGGACAGGCTCCGCCCCTTCTGGCGGATCATGATCATCCCGCACCCGGCGATGGTGTTGATCTCCACAAACACATAGGCGGTAAAGAGGTCGTTGGTATAAATGAGGGCCAGCAGGGAGCTGAGCATCAGATCCACCATGATGTAGAACAGGTTCTGCTTGGACGCCTCCACATCCTGCTCCGTGTGCCCCATGCCGCCGATCACGGATAAGACCATCACCAGGCTGAACAAGGACGCGGTCACTCCTTCCAGAATGCCCGCCCGGATCTCATTGCCCCAGGGGGCAGGGAAATGGCCCATCCAGTAGGTGTAGCTCTCCCCCGTCCCCCAGCAGAAGGCCAGGGTGGACAGAGACAGGACGAACACAGCCAGGATCATGGCAATGCTTAGATTCCTGGCCTTTTTCCCGCTGAGCACAGAGGAAACGATCCCGGAGAACATGGCCAGGATAATGGAGAAGAACGGGAAATTCTGCACAATGCTCATGACGGTTCCTCCTCCTTCAGCCGCATCAGGATCTCGTCTAAGTCCAGGGACCCATACCGCTCATAAAGGCGGATGGTCAGGGCCAGCATCAGCGCCGTCGTGCTGACAGACACTACGATCCCGGTCAGCACCAGGCCGCTGGGGACCGGATTGATATAGGCGTCCGCATCCAGGATCCCATCTGTCATAATGGGGACCATCCGGCCGTTGATATAGCCCTTGGCCGCCAGGAACAGATACACCGCCGTATCCATGATGTTCATGCCCATGATCTTCTTGATCAGGTTCCGGTGGAGCAAAAGCACGGTAAAGCCCACGCCGAACAAGACCACCGCCGCCGTCTCATGAAGATTGGTCAGTAATGCCTGTGCCATGCTACAGATCTCCTTTCCGGAACAATGTATAAAATGCGTACATGGTGCACGCCACCACCAGACCCACGCAGATGTTCAGCGGAAAGATCAGTCCGCTGCTTAAGATCGCCCCCGGCGTTCCCAGGGGGATGCCGCTCTCTAAGTGATTGGCCCCGGTGTAAAACGAATAGCTTTTTGCCAGACAGTAAAAGGTCAGGGCGCACAGAGTCACCCGCCGGTACACCTTGCCGGTGAAAAACCGCTTGGTCTTCTCAAATCCAAAGGCATTTAAATACAGGATCAGGCCGGATCCCAGCACCGCCCCGCCGGAGAACCCGCCTCCAGGCGACAGATGGCCGTTCAGCACAATGTAGATGCCGAACACCAGGATCAGGGGGACCAGCACGCAGGCACATTTCTGGAGGATCACGTCATGGCGCGGCTCGAACACCCGGTCCTCCGTCTCCGCCTCCCTGCGCTTCTTCTCCCGCTCAGCCCGCTCCTTGGCGCTCATCCTCCGGTCCGCCGCGTCCAGGCGCAGCAGCACCAGCACGCAGCAGGAGGCGATGAACAGCACGCAGGATTCCCCAAAGGTATCAAAGGCGCGATAATCCAGGATCATCCCGGTCACCATGTTCACCGCTCCCGTCTCCTGAAGCCCCTTCTCGATATAGCGGGCGGCCACCTCATTGTTGGCCGGATTAGCCGGATCGCCGAAGGGCGGCAGATACGCCACCGTCCACAGAAGGGCCGCGATCATGCCCAGGCATACCAGCACCGACATGACCTGATACCACCTGCGGAAATACCGGAGGCTGCGTCCCTCCTGGAACGGACGGACCCACAGTGGCGTATAAGGATGGGCCTCTCCGGCATCCGGGCTGGCCCCGCTGATCGGCTCCTCCTCCGGAGGCTGCTCCGGCTGCCGGATCTCCATGGAATCCAGCAGGATATCCGTCTCCCCGTTGACCCAGTTCTGGAACCGCTTCCATCTGCTGGTCTCGATATGATCCTTCGGTCTGCTCATCGGCGCCCTCCTTCCAGAGGCCCGGCTTCCGCCTCACCCGAACCGGTTCCCTCGTTCTCGTCTCCGCTCTGGCGCGCCCCGCTGCCTCCCTCGCTGTGGATGGCCCGGATCTTTTTTAACGTCACAAAGAACAGGATGCTGGTCACCCCGGCGCCCACCGCCGCCTCCGTCACCGCCAGATCCGGGGACTGGAGCAGGATCCAGACAACGCACATGATCAGGCTGTAGGACATGAAGATCACAATGGAGGTGAGCAGATTCTTCGTAAATGCCACGGATACGGAACAAAGGATCAGGCATAAGAGCAGGATCCCCTCAAAGATTTTCATCGTCCATTTCCTCCTTCCCAGCCTGTCCGGACGGTTCCCCGCCCGCGTGGATCACCTTCAGCTCTCCCAGATCCTCATCGGTCAGCACCTCCAGGCGGCTGATCATATGCCCGGAGACCGGGGAGGCGATCCAGAAAAATGCGATCACCATCAATAGTTTCAAGGAATCCATGGAAATGCCCCGCATCACCATCAGCCCCAGCAGCATGAACAGGATCCCCAGGGTATCCCCCATGGCCGCCGCGTGCATCCGGTCCAGCGCCCTGCAGAACCGGTTGACGCCAAAGGCCGCCAGGATCAGAAAGACCAGGCCCAGGATCAGCAAGGCTGCCGCCGCGATCCACTGGATCCATGCTCCCGTCATAGGCCCACCTCCTTCTTGGCCGGCGTGTCCTGCCCGGCTTCCTCCGCTTCGCCTTCCGTCATGCCGCCTTCCAGGCCCTGCCGCTTTAAATTGTCCTCCACGGCCAGAAGCCCGGCTTCCATGTGCTTCTTTCTTAAATACACGCCGGTGTACACCTTGCACAGCACCACCACGCCCAGGAAACTGATCATGGCGTAGATCAGGCAGATATCCACCAGATAATTCTCATCCAGAAAGACCGACAATACCGCGATCATCACGATGATCAGGGTCCCGGTCATATTGACCGCGATGATCCGGTCCGAGATCTTCGGCCCCAGCACCGAGCGGATCATGCTGCAGATGACGAGCACCGCCAGCACGAACAGAGCCCCTTTTAACAATGCGTCATACGCCAGCTCTAGCACCCCCACCGCCTCCTTTTCTCCTCCATCTCCATCAGCATCGTCACAAATACGGAATCCTCCAGCCCCTGCGACAGCTCCACGTCCAGGCAGTGGACGCAGAAATGGTTTCCCTCCACGGACACGGTGATCGTCCCCGGCGTCAGGGTGATGGAATTGGCCAGGAGCATCCGGGAAAAGCCGCTGGTCAGCTCCGCGTCAAAATACACCAGGGCCGGCTCCGGCTGGAGCTCCGGGGAAATGATGAGCTTCAGCACGCACACATTGGCCTTTACGATCTCCTGCACCAGAACCCAGGCATACCGGACAAAAAACGGGAGCAGGCGGTAGACCAAAAGCTCCTGCTTCCAGCTGTAATCCATAAATCTGCACATAAAAAAGAACAGCGCAGCCGATATCGCCACACCAAAGAGACAGATCTCCACTGTCACCTTGCCGTTCAATATCAGCCACACTGCCGCGATCAGTACAAGCATCCAGCCGCCCCCTTCTGAACAATCCGTCATTTTGTCCATTATACCTCAGAATAAGGGGTTCCACAATAGCTTTTTTGTTAATTTTGACGTGAAAAGCCAGCCGGCGGGACTGGCGCATCCTCGTGGGCGCCGATCCATTTCTCCATCCAGACCATGTGATACCAGCGTCCGAATTTGTATCCGCATTTCCAGAACTCGCCTGCCGTCCGGTAGCCCAGATGGGCGTGGAACTGGGCGCTGTTGCGGGTCAGGTACTCGTCCTCCTCTTCGGGATAGGCGATGCAGGCGTACATGTTCAAAAAGCCCCGGGCCTTCAGCTCCGCCTCCAATGCGTCATGGAGCCGTCTGCCGATCCCCCGGCCGCTGCACCCCTGCTTCACATAGATCGAGGTTTCCACCGCCCAGTTATAGGCCGGCCGGTCGTGGAACGGACCTGCGTAGGCGTACCCCGCCAGCTCCCCGGACAGCTCCGCCGCCAGATACGGATACCGCTCCATGGTATGCTCCATCCGTCTGGCAAACTCCTCCGCCCCAGGCGCCTCATACTCAAATGTGATGGCCGTCTGCTCTACATACGGGGCATAGAGCGCCGCCAGATACGGGGCGTCCTCCAGGCGGGCCGGGCGGATGATCAGCTGCTCCTGCCCGTTCGCAGTCCCGTTCGCAGTCCCGCCCATGGTCTCTCTCCCAGTCTCGCTCATCGTCTCTCTCCCCCAGTCTCTTTCATGATCTCTTTCGTGATCTCTCCCCTGATCTTTCCCATGATCTCTCCCACGATCTCTCCCATGATCTCTCCCATGGATCCATCCTTCTGCGGGGTGCTCTCCGCCTTATTCAAGATCTGTACGGATCGTAAACTGCTCCGGCAGATGGAAGATCGCTTCCTTCAAAAACAGCGGATAGAAATACTCTTCCCGCAGCCGCGGAAACGCCAGCCATTCAAACACGTGGGTGTGCTTCCCTTCATACCGGGTGAACGTCTCACCCCGGGAAAGGAGCCCGGTCCCGGAGACATCCAGCAGGAAATAAAGGCACAGCTCATGGAACCTGGTCTGGTCCACATCCTCTGTAAAAAAGGACTGGCTCAGCCATAGCGGACGGAGGATCCTCGGCGTCACGCCCAATTCCTCCTGTACCTCCCGGATGACCGCGTCCTCCGCCGTCTCCCCCATCTCCACCCTGCCGCCGGGCAGGTAATAATAGGGGGAGCGCTCATCGTGCATCGCCGGGCTCCCTCCTTTTTCCAGAAATCTGATCTGTGTCAGGTATAGCAGAAGCGGCGGCGGCTGTCAAGTCTTACCGGGGCCATGCCTTTAAACGGCGCCGCTCGATCCCGCCGTTGAGCAGCTTTTGGTAGATCGCCAGATCTTTATCCGTAAAGACATTGAAGATCACCTGCTGGATGGAGCTTTCCGTCTCAAGAAACTCTTTTACTGTCTTGAACGCGATCTCAGCCGCCCGCTCCTGGGGAAAATGAAAAACGCCTGTTGAGATACAGCAAAAGGCAAGGGACTGGAGTCCATTGGCAGCGGTAAGCTCCAGGCAGGAGCGATAGCAGCTTGCCAGGAGCTCGCAGTCTCTTTGACGGAGCGGCCCTGAAATGATCGGTCCGACCGTATGCAGCACAAAGCTGCACGGAAGGTTGTAGGCGGGAGTGATCTTCGCCGTTCCCGTTTCCTCCTCATGCCCCTGCGCCTCCATGATCTGGCTGCACTTGATCCGAAGCTCGACGCCGGAAAGTGAGTGGATGATGTTGTCGATGCAGGAATGGCAAGGCTGCCAGCAGCCCAATAGGGCGCTGTTCGCTGCATTGACGATCGCGTCGCAGCGCAGTGTCGTGATATCTCCCTGCCAGAGCGACAGGTGCGGGGCATTTTTTATCCTCGGCAAGTCGCGGGCTTCTACGATCCCTCTTTGCCGGATCATCTCCGACAGGTATCCGTCCTGAACGTTCAGGAACTCCTCCGAAGCCGGGTAAGGAGGGCGGACATTCAATAACGAACGCAGCAGCCGCCATTGCCCTTCTTCGCTGTCAGGAATGGCAAGATCTCCATACTGCGGCATTTCTTTCTGCAATTCCTGAATAAGATATCTGCATCTTTCCTCCTGTGTCATGTTTTCTCCTCGCTTTCTCCTGTTCCAACACATGATCTTCATCTGCTCAAACCGTTCCGGGGCCTTCTGTATTTCTGAGGCGCTGCCGCCTGGATCATAAAATTTTGATACCTGCTTGCATTTTTCGAATGGTTTCGCTATAATCAGAATTACCAATTCTGGCATTCCGGCGATGCGGCTTTTGCCTCCGGCGATTCATTGAAGGAGGTATACATATGGTATACGAAGCATTTCTGGAAACCCTCACACAAGATCTTCAGCAGGCCCTTGGGGAAGACTTTCAGTTCCTCCTGCGCCCGCTGCCGAAGAACAACGGTGTCACCCTGGATGGGCTGACCATCCAGGGGCCCGGGGTCTCCCTGGCGCCGACCATTTATCTGAACCCCTATTATGATCAATTCCTGCAGGGAATGTCCATGGACGAGATCCGCAGCGACATCCTCCATCTGTACTACACCACCCCGGCTCCGGATTTTATCCGGGAGGAGGATTTCACCCGGTTCGATCAGGTGAAGGGGAAGCTGATGTTCCGCGTCATCCATACGGCGTCCAATCAGGTCCTTCTCTCCGACGTGCCCCATCTGCCTTACCTGGATCTGTCCATCATCTTTTTCCTGGCCCTCGGCCGCACCGATTCCGGACAGCTGACCACCCTGGTCCATAATGAGCACGCCAGCCTGTGGGGAATGGACGCCAACGGCCTGTGGCGGTATGCCCGGGAGAATACCCCGTTGGAATACCCGCCGTCGATCCGCAGCATGGACTCCCTGCTGAAGGAGATCGCCCGCACCCATTCTGACGGGGTCTGCCGGGAACGCGCCCTGGAGGCCCTGTTCTCGGAAAAGCAGGCCGGCAGCCTGCCCCTTTCCATCCTGACCAACGCCAGCGGCCTCTACGGAGCGTCCTGCATGCTCTATCAGAATGTATTAAAGGACTTCGCGGACCGGCTTGGCTCGGATGTGATCGTCCTTCCCTCCAGTGTCCACGAAGTCCTTCTGACTCCCGATACCTCGGATCCTTCTTATGAAATGCTCAGCGAGACCGTCGCCTCCATCAACCGGCGGGACGTGCCGCTGGAGGACCAGCTGTCCAACCAGGTCTATCTGTACACCCGGGCGGACGGCCGGATCCGCATCGTCTCCCAGGGCGACCGGCCGGTCATCGCAGAAGCGGCCGTTCCTTACTATGCGGCGCCCCATACGCCTCTGCCCGGCTCCCGGCAAAGCTATGGGTGGGATCCTGCGCCCGCTGGGAGCTCGGCTTCTTTTCGGGACGGGGCTCCTTACTGGTCCGCGGTCCCTTCCGGCCCCACAGCTCATCCGGCCCCTGCCTGGCGTCCCGCATCCTCTGCCCGGGAGCCGTTAAGCTGGTACTGCCTCAGCCCTAATTTTTACCATCAAAGGCGGATCCCCACCTGATACACTGCCACGGCGGCAGCCCAGGCCAGCAGGATCTGGAAGGCGACCATGGCTCCTGTGAATTTCCAGGAACGGGTCTCCCGGTGGATGGTGCCCACCGCCGCCACACAGGGCGAATACAGCAGGCAGAAGATCAGCAGGGCATAGGCGTTCGCCTGGCCGAAGCCGGTGCCGATCAGGGCGCCGAACAGCTCCGCCATGCCTGCCGGGGAGTTGATGTTGCCGATCCCGTACAATACGGAGAAGCTGGATACCACCACCTCTTTGGCGGACAGTCCGGAGATCAGGGCCACGGCGATCTGCCATGCGCCTAATCCCGCCGGAGCCAGCACCGGCACCAGGGCCTTGCCCACTAACGCGGCGAAGCTGGCCGTCACATCGGTGGTATAGCCATTTACGCCAAAGTTCAGCACGAACCACAGGATGATCGACGCCAGGAAGATCGTCGTCCCCGCCTTGGTCAGATAATCCTTGACCTTGTCCCACACGTAGATCGCCACGGTGCGGGCATTGGGGGTCTTGTACTCAGGAAGCTCGATGAGCAGCGTGTCCTCCTGCCCGGACCGGTCTCCCTTGTGGAGGAGATAGGCGATCAGGATCGCCATCACCAGGCCGATCACATACAGGGAGTACGCCACCGCCATGGCATGCTCCGCAAAAAACAGTTCCGCGAACAGCACATAGATCGGCAGTCTGGCAGAGCAGGACATGAACGGCGTGACCAGGATCGTCCGTCTCCGGTCCCGCTCGGTGGCCAGGGCGCGGGTGGCCATGACCGCCGGCACCGTACAGCCAAAGCCTAACAGCATGGGCAAAAACGCCTTGCCGGACAGGCCTACCCGGCCCATGATCTCATTCATCACGTAGGCCACCCGGGCCATGTAGCCGCTGTCCTCTAAGAAGGCCAGGGCTAAGAACAGGATGAAGATATTGGGCAGGAAGGTCAGGATCCCGCCTACGCCGGCCACGATCCCGTCTACCACCAGAGAGATCAGCCAGGAGGACGCCCCCAGATTCTCCAGAAGGGCCAGCAGGCTGGCGGAGAACCAGTCCAGACCCACTTCAAAGTACCCCTTCAGGAAATCTCCCGCCGTAAATGTCAGGAAGAATACCAGCGCCATGATGCCCAGGAAGATGGGCACGCCCCAGAAGGGGTGGGTCAGCAGACGGTCGGCCCGGTCCGTGGAAGCCGCCTTTTCTTCTTTGTTGAACAGGCACTCCTGGACGACTTCTTCTATGTAATCGTATTTTTCATTGATGATGGTCTTCTCGTAGCTTTGCTCTACGATATGGCTGACGTCCACCGGATGATCGTTCATGACCTCCGGGTCCTGTTCCAGCAGCTTCACCGCGTGCCAGCGCATATTTTCCATCTCGCCATACTTGGCCCGCAGGATCTGCTCGATCTGCCGGATCTTGCCCTCCAGCTGGTCATCGTACCGGACTACCACGCCCTGGGGCTCCTCCTCATAGTGGTGGACCACGGCGTGCATCAGGA
The DNA here is from genome assembly GCA_018715565.1 of Candidatus Ventrimonas merdavium. Taxonomy (GTDB): domain Bacteria; phylum Bacillota; class Clostridia; order Lachnospirales; family Lachnospiraceae; genus Brotaphodocola; species Brotaphodocola merdavium. Next base: position 3,538 of record DVLJ01000096.1, on the reverse strand, counting down.
TGTCCAGGCCGGTCCGCTTGCGGGCCGATACGGGCACCACCGGGATATGCCCCAGCATCTCCGGCAGGCGGTGCATGTCGATCTCCATGCCCCGCTCCTCGATGATATCCATCATGTTCAGGGCCAGGATCACCGGCTTTTTCAATTCCAAAAGCTGGAGCGTCAGATACAGGTTCCGTTCCAGACAGGAGGCGTCTACCACATTGATGATGACGTCTACTTCCCCTGCCTCGATGCACCGCCTGGTGACGATCTCCTCAATGGTGTAGGAGGTCAGGCTGTAAATGCCCGGCAGGTCGATCACCTTGATGGGACGGCCCTTGTAGCTGGTCTGCCCTTCCACCCGCTCTACAGTCACTCCCGGCCAGTTGGCCACCTTTAGGTTCGCCCCGGTAAATGCGTTGAACAGGGTAGTCTTTCCGCAGTTGGGATTCCCCACGAAGCCTACCCGGATCTCCCCCTTGGGATCGTCGCGGTGCTTTGTCCCATTCCCCTCCGCACCATACTCCTTTGTGTTCTGGTCCATCATTTCTTGGACAGCTCCTTTAGCGTTCTGCATGGCCCGGGCCCTCCATTTCCTTCACTTCGATCCCGTCGCTGATGCGCTGCCCCACCGCCAGGCGGGTGCCCCGCACCTTGAAGATCACCGAACCGCTCCCCTTTTTGTTCAGCAGGGTCACGGGCGTCATCTCGTTCACTCCCAGGGCCTCCAGGCGCCTGGTGATCGTATCGTCAACCTCTACCTTCTGTACCAGATAGGTATGGCCGATCTCTCCTTCTCTTAATTTCATGTACTGTCTCCGTTTCTGCCGGGAGGTCCAAAGGGGAGGTCCAAAGGGGAACTGCAAAGTCCCGCTGGATCTGTCCCGACATTGTTTTTACAGCGCTTCTTGTTTATCATATTGTATCGCTGCTATACGGCGGAGCAGAGCTCTGTAAGGCTCGCTGATCTTGCTTCCTATCCCTGGCCCTGTTCCCTACCACAAGAAACTATACTCTAATTGAGAATAATTGTCAATAAGGCTATCCAAACTTCTCATGATAAAAGGTCTCTGATCGGTCTGCAAATAAGAAGGAGCCGGAACTGACCGATGTTCTGGTCCTGGCTCCGGCTCCTCTGTCTGCCTTCTGTATTTCGTCCGGGCAGCGGTATGGCGCCGCCCCGTCTCTAAGCTTCCAATCGTCTCTACGCTTCCAATTCTAACAGCATCGTCTTGACCTGCAGCATCCGGTCCCGCAGCACAGCTGCTTCCTCGAAGTTCAGCTCCGCCGCCGCCTGGTGCATCTTCTTCTGCAGCTCCTTGGCCAGCTTGTTCAGCTCCTTGACGTCCATGGACTCCAGATCCTTCTCGTCTGCCTTGGCGTCCCGCTCCGCTGCCTTGGAGATGGCGATCAGATCCCGCACCGCCTTTTTGATGGTGGTGGGGGTGATGCCGTGTTCTTCATTGTACTTCTGCTGGATCTGCCGCCGCCGGTTGGTCTCGTCGATGGCCACCCGCATGGAATCGGTGATGGTATCCGCATACATGATGACATGACCCTCGGAATTTCGCGCCGCCCGGCCGATGGTCTGGATCAGGGAGGTCTCGGAACGGAGGAACCCTTCCTTATCCGCATCCAGGATCGCCACCAGGGTGATCTCCGGGATATCCAGGCCCTCTCGCAGCAGGTTGATGCCGACCAGCACGTCAAACACATCCATACGCATGTCCCGTATGATCTCTGCCCGCTCCAGGGTGTCGATATCGGAGTGGAGGTATTTGACCCGGATGCCCACATCCCGCATATAATCGGTCAGATCCTCGGCCATCCGCTTGGTCAGGGTGGTGATCAGCACCTTGTGATGGCCTGCCACCTCCTTGTTGACCTCGGAAACCAGATCGTCGATCTGCCCTTCCACCGGGCGCACGGAGATCTCCGGATCCAGAAGCCCGGTGGGCCGGATGATCTGCTCCGTCCGCATCAGCTCATGCTCCGCCTCATAAGGTCCAGGCGTAGCCGATACAAACAGCATCTGGTCGATCTTACTCTCAAATTCCCCAAAATTCAAGGGCCGGTTATCCAGCGCCGAGGGCAGCCGGAACCCATAGTCCACCAGGGTCTGCTTCCGGGACCGGTCCCCGGCATACATCCCCCGCACCTGGGGCAGGGTGATGTGGGACTCGTCGATGATGATCAGAAAATCATCAGGAAAATAATCGATCAGCGTCCACGGCGGCTCTCCCGGCTTGCCAAAGGTCAGATGCCGGGAGTAGTTCTCGATACCGGAGCAAAAGCCAGTCTCCCGCATCATCTCCACATCAAAGTTGGTCCGCTCGGAGATCCGCTGGGCCTCCAGCAGCTTGTCCTCGCTCTTAAAATAGGCCACCCGCTCCTTTAACTCTTCTAGGATATTCTCCGTAGCCTGGAGCATCTTGTCCTTGGGCACCACGTAATGGGACGCCGGGAAAATGGCGATATGCCCCAGCTGGAGCTTGGCCTCTCCCGTCAGGGTGTCGATCTGGGTGATCCGGTCCACCTCGTCCCCAAAAAACTCGATCCGGTAAGCATCCCCGCCGGAATACGCCGGGAACACCTCCAGCACATCTCCCCGCACCCGGAAGGTCCCCCGGTGGAAATCCATGTCGTTGCGAGTGTACTGGATATCGATCAGCTTGTGGATGATCTCGTCCCGGTCCTTCACCATCCCCGGCCGCAGGGAGATCACCATCTCCTGGTAGTCGATGGGGGAGCCCAGACCGTAGATGCAGGACACCGACGCCACGATGATCACGTCCTTCCGCTCGGAAAGAGCCGCCGTGGCGGAGTGGCGCAATTTGTCGATCTCGTCGTTGATGGCCGAGTCCTTCTCGATGTAGGTATCAGTGGAGGGGACGTAGGCTTCGGGCTGGTAGTAGTCGTAGTAGGAGACAAAATACTCCACCGCGTTCTCCGGGAAGAACTCCTTAAACTCCCCGTAGAGCTGGGCCGCGAGGGTTTTGTTGTGGGCTATAATGAGCGTTGGTTTCTGTAACTGCTGGATCACATTGGCCATGGTAAAGGTCTTGCCAGAGCCTGTAACCCCCAGTAACGTCTGGAATTGATTGCCTTCCTTGAAGCCGGCTACCAGGGCGTCGATGGCCTGGGGCTGATCGCCGGTGGGGGCGTATTCACTGTGTAACTTGAACTCCATTTTGCGTTTTTACCTCCTTGGTGACCATCAAAAAAGTTCGTGTATATGCCCGAAATTCGTAAAATCAAAGCATTTTCGCCTGGCATATACACGAACTTTTTTCATTTTACGAATGAAGGTCACTAAAACGTGTTTTTCAGGACTGCGTAACATTAGATAAAACCTAATGGAATCAGCATTTCTAAAGGTCACCAAAAATTATAACATGGATAGATAAAAAAGTATAGCCGCAGTTTAGAACATCCGTTCTTTTTGCAGCTATACGTTCTTTTCTAGTATACTCTGTTTTACAGGAGATGATCCCCCGGTTGTCCCCATACGCATCCATGGCCCGAAAAACCGACAACAAAGAACGCCGGTCTTTCG
>DVLJ01000095.1 GCA_018715565.1 Candidatus Ventrimonas merdavium | reverse complement strand
GGGCTAAGTTGGCGTCTAAGGTGTCCATCCCCTGCTCCTGCAGCTCATAGGCCCGCAGCTTGTTGATCAGGCCGATGCCCCGGCCCTCCTGGCGCATGTAGAGGAGGATCCCCCGGCCCTCCTGCTCGATCTGCCCCATAGCCGCCGCAAGCTGCTGTCCGCAGTCGCAGCGCAGGGAGCCGAACACGTCCCCGGTCAGGCACTCAGAATGGACCCGGCAGAGCACATCCTGGCCGTCTCCGATCTCGCCTTTTACCAGGGCCACATGGTGCTCCCCGTTCAGCCGGTTCACAAATCCATAAGCCATAAAATCCCCGTACCGGGTGGGCATTTTCACCGCCGCTTTCCGGTCCACCAGGGTCTCGTGGCATTTGCGGTAATTCTGCAGATCCTGGATCGTGATCATGGTCAGATCCCATTCTTTTGCAAATTGGATCAGCTCGGAGGTCCGCATCATGGTCCCGTCCTCCCCCATGATTTCGCAGCAGAGGCCGCAGGCCTTTAACCCGGCCAGACGGCACAGATCCACCGTGGCTTCCGTGTGCCCGCTGCGTTCCAGCACGCCGTTGGGCTTCGCCAGCAAGGGGAACATGTGGCCCGGCCTGCGGAAATCCTCCGGCTTCGCGTCCTCCGCCACGCAGCCCAAAGCCGTCACGGAACGCTCCGCCGCAGAGATCCCGGTGGTGGTGGAAATGTGATCGATGGACACGGTAAACGCCGTCTCGTGGTTGTCCGTATTGTCCTGTACCATCTGAGGGATCCTCAGCTTCTGAACGTACTCCTGGGACATGGGCATGCAGATCAGCCCCTTCCCGTAGGTCGCCATAAAATTCACATTTTCCGTAGTCGCATGCTCCGCCGCACAGATCAGATCGCCTTCATTTTCCCGGTCCGGATCGTCGATCACCAGGATGATCCTGCCCTGGCGCAGCGCATCAAGGGCGGTTTCTACCGTATCAAATTGTGCCATGTTCTCTCCTCCTTAAAATCCATATCGTGTCAAAAATTCTCTGGTAAGGGTGCTTTTTTCCGGCTGTTCCCTGGGTGGGATCAGCAGCTTTTCCACATATTTTCCGATCAGATCCGTTTCCAGATTCACCTGGTCTCCCTCTTTCCGCTCCTTCAGGAGCGTCCTGCTTACGGTGTGGGGAATGGCGGAAATAGAAAAGTCCGTCCCGGTCACCGCCGCTACCGTCAGGCTGATGCCGTCCACCGCGATGGAGCCCTTTTCTACCACATACCGCAGGACCTCCGGCTTTGCCTGGATCGTGTACCAGATGGCCGTATCGTCACGGCGGATCCGTAGAATCGTCCCCACGCCGTCTACGTGCCCCGCCACCAGATGTCCTCCAAAACGCCCGTCTGCCGCCATGGCCCGCTCCAAATGGACGTGGCTTCCCCGGGTCAGACTGGCCAGAGCGGACCGGTTCAAAGTCTCGTGCATGATATCCGCCGAGAACCGGTCGGAAAACAATCCGGTCACCGTCAGACAGATCCCATTGACCGCAATGCTGTCCCCGATCTTCGTCCCTTCCAGGACTGTCTTCGCCCGGATCGTCAGCACCGCCGAGTGCCGTCCGTGGCGCATTTGTTCCACGGTTCCGATCTCCTCAACAAGTCCGGTAAACATCCTGGATCACCTCGCTTTCGATCAAAAAATCCTCTCCCAGGGGAGTGATGACGCTGTTTTTCAGCATAAATCCGTTCTCTGGCAGGGGCACTCCCGCCCCCTCCACCGGCGTCCGGGCAGTCTGTCCGCCGAACAATTTGGGGGCGATGTATGCCTGGATTTTCTGGACGATACCGCTCTCCAAAGCCGCCCAGTTTAAGGTGCCGCCGCCCTCCAGCAGGATGCTGTCGATCTGCTCCTGTCCCAGCCGTTCCATCAGCTGTTCCAGATCCACATGGCCGTTTTTCTCCTCAAGACACAGGATCCGGCAGCCGGCTTTCTCATAAGGGATCTGCCTCTCCCGGTCCGGACAGCAGGTGGCCAGGATGGTAGGGATCCGGTCCGCCGTCGCCACGATCTGCGCCGAAAGAGGGGTCCGCAGGCTTGTATCACAGACGATCCGCACCGGCTGTTTTCCGTCGGGGATGCGGCAGGTAAGCATGGGATCGTCGGCCAGAACGGTGCCCACTCCCACCATGATCCCTGTATAGCGGTGCCGCTGGGTCTGTACATGTTCCCGCGCCGTTTCCCCGGTGATCCACTTGGACGCGCCGGTGTAGGCCGCGATCTTTCCGTCCATGGTCATGGCGTATTTCATCACCACAAACGGCCGTTTGGTCCGGATAAAGTGGAAAAATACTTCATTTAATTTCCGGCATTCCGCCTCCAAAACATGCTCTGTCACCGCGACTCCATGCTCCTGCAGGATGCGGATCCCTTTTCCAGCCACCAGCGGATTGGGATCGCCAGCTCCCACCACCACCCGGCGGATGCCCGCCTCCAGGATGGCGTCGGTGCACGGAGGCTGCCTCCCGTGATGACAGCAGGGCTCCAGGGTCACATACATCGTCGCCCCCTCCGGCGGCTCGAGACAGGACGCCAGGGCATTGCGCTCCGCGTGGGCCTCCCCCCACCGCTCATGCCAGCCCTGGCCGATGATCCGCCCGTCTTTTACGATCACGGCCCCCACCATGGGATTGGGGGCCGTCCAGCCCATCCCCTTCTTGGCCAATTCCAGGGCCATCCGCATGTACCCGGTATCGTTCATGAAAAACACCTCCTCAAGAAAACCGTGTGCGTCCAGGAACTGCCATAGGACACCATTTGCTGGGCGCACCCTATGAAATGAAAAATCCCTGAACGGGATCGTTCAGGGAGATCAGAAATCCTGCGCTTTGGATGTTCTTGTACGGATCACGATGGAGTATGCTGATATGGATCATGCCAAGATCATTCCCATATCTTATGCAAAAAAGAAAGCTCTGGAACGGTCAAAACCATCCAGAGCAGCAACTCCATACAAAACGTCGATACACGACATCCTGCGTCACATCATCTTCTTTCATCCAGACTATACTGTCGGCCTCGGAATCTCACCGAATCATGCCTTGCGGCTCGTGGGCTATACCACCGGTAGGGACTTGCACCCTGCCCTGAAGATCGTATTTGATTGATAGTATCAGTATAGCGGCAAGAGTTGGGGTTGTCAAGGAGATTTTGGGCAGGCACACAACTCCTTTTGGCCTAAAATAGGCGAAGTACTTATCGTAACACTTCGCCGGATGCCTGATCGGTTTGAGCATCAGATTATTTTTTAGCAGCATTGTCATACAAATGAAATGAATAGCCACGTAAGCGGTAAAAACCAATCGTCCTTAGTGCTCTTTCCACATCCTCGTGAGCAGAGATCATGATCCCGGCATCAAGATAAGATTGGATCTGCTGTTCCACTGTCAAAATTTGCTTAGGATATTGATACATAAAACACCTCCCCCCAAGAATAAAAAAGTCCCACCGGGTTGCGCTTGATGATCAGAGGCGTGGTGGGATCTGTTAAATTTATTATACTCTTTTTATCCCGACTGTCAAGATACCTTATCTAAAAAATTCGTTTCCCCATGTATCCATCTTTAGACTGCCTTTTGAGCGTCCATTCCAGTCACATTCCTATCCTCTTGACGTCTCCACCCAGTATCGCTTTACATTCGGATACCCCGGGTGCGGAATCACCGCTTCCAGCCTTCCTCCGTTTCTTTCGATCACTTTAGCAGACGCCGTATTCGGCTCGTTGCAGGTGATCAGAACCTGGGAAAATCCCAGCCCGGCAGCCTGCCCCAGAGTCAGGCGAAGGATCTCTGAGGCATAGCCCTTGTTCCTCTGAGAAGGGCGGACACTGTAACCAATCTGTCCTGCATAGGCTGAAATGGTTTCATTGGTCTGCAGGCGGATATCGGAGATCCCCACCAGATTATCTCCCTGGTCAAATGCCAGAAAAACCGCTTCCTCCACCTTTCCATAATGGGGAACAACGCTGCGGGTAAGCCAACGTTCATAGGTGTCCGCCAGCTCCAGCCCTACCCCGCCGCTGACCCGCTCCCGGGCTGCCAGAAATTCCTGACGGAAGTCCATAACTGCCTCTTTATGCTCCGCTCCCGGCGTCTCCAAACGTAACTTTGTCATAATATCCTTCCTCCTGTATCCAATATGTTTCGATTAATTGCATCTGTCATGATTATAAGAAACAGGCTCTCTTAAAACAAGATATTACGCAATTTATAAGTCACTCATTTATTTCTGAGTATACTTGGAATGACTGAAAATCCCTGCTGCCTCTCCTATGCAAGTTTCCGAAATACATCCAGCCCATGACTGGTGATCCCCACCATATCCTCCCGCTCGCAGGTAGCAAAATGGTACCGCAGATACAGCCGAAATGCCTCCTCGTCCATCCGGTCAATGGCCTCCCGGATCAGCAGCGTGCACCCATCCGCAGCCACATAGTGGAGCCGGGTCACGGGAAATCCCTCCAGCAGCTGGTCGATCTCCTCCTTCCGCACCAGCTCAAAGATACCCTTGGGAGTGGATACCGCCGCGAAGGTTTCACTGTCCAGCAGACCGTCCCGGATATAGTCCGCCACGCTGATGTGGTTCCGCAGGAAGCCCTCATCCACCAGGCACCCGTCAGAGATCACATAAGCCGCGAAGATCACGCCTCCCGGTTTCGTCACCCGGATTGCCTCCCTCAGGGCCCTCCGCTTATCCTCCGGATCGTAGAGATGGTACAACGGTCCCAGAAGCAGAGTGATATCATACCGGTCATCCGAAAACGCCGACAGATCCAGCGCGTTTCCCTGGGTGATAGTGATCTGCTCCGACGGCAGCGTCTTTTCCTGGAACACGGCAATATTGTAAGGGACCAGCTCCACCGCGTCCACCGGGAATCCTTTCCGGGCCAGAGCATGGGAATAGCGGCCAGTCCCCGCCCCGATCTCCAGGATCCGGTCGCCGGGGGACAGGAAGCGTTCGATATAGCGCATGGTGGTCAAAAACTCCACCATCCCATGCCTGGAAACCAGGCGGCTATCCTCGTCATAGTGGCTGTAGAAATCGATCAGATACTGGTCCCTCGTCATGTCCTTCCCTCACTTTCTGTGTCCGTATCCTGTCTGGGAACCCCGGCCAGCTCCTGTCGCACCAGCGCTTCCAGCACATTTTCCGTCATCCTTTCCACGCTGGGATCGCTGAGGGACAGCTTCCCCTCCGCGGTCAGGACCGCGATCCCGTGGGCATAGAGGAACAGATCCAGAAAGACCTTCTTCCCCTGCTCCGGAGAAAGGCCAAGGGTCTCCGCAAACATGAGGGCCTTTTCCTCATTCCCCGCCTCCCGGTAGAAATCCCGGGGCTCGTCCATCTGCAGGTCCATGTCGCTGACAAACAAAAGGAGGAACACCTCCGTCTCCTCCCTGGCAAAAGCCACATAGGACAGGGGCAGCACCAGGCAGGGATCCAGTCCGGCCCGGCATCCGTAGTCCGCGGTATACTGGGTGTAAAATGCAAAAGCAGCTTCCAGGAATTCCTGCTTCAGCTCCTCCATATTGGCGTAACAGGTGAAAATGGGCCTGGTGGAGCAGCCAAGCCTTGCGGCGATGCTCCGGGCGTTTACCTGTCCAAACCCGGCCTCACGGGTAAGGGCAAGCACAGTATCCAGGATCATTTCTTTTGTGATCTTTGGTTTCGGCGGCATAAGGGTACCTCGTTTCTATTTCCAACAAAAGCAAAAAACATACGTTATGTAACAATTGTTACATAACGTATGTTTTTTGTCAAGTCTTTCTTATAAGGGAATCCCATGTGAAAGGCTCCCATTCCGCCGTTCATCCTGCTGATCCAGCTTCTCCTTCCCCCTCTGCCCTGTGCAGTACATACCGTACAGTCTGGTAATCCCCCAGCTTCACAGGCAGCGGAAGCCCGGCGTACATCAGCGCATTTCCCCGGTACAGCCGCTCCTCTCCTTCGATCCGGTAGAGTCCTTTGGGATCTAAGCCCCTCAGGCGGATCTCACGAAACGGCGGATTGGCTGCGGCGTGAAGGAACACAACGCTCACAAAGGCATCCCGGCCATCCTTGGAGACAAATTCCCAGGCCGCCAGTTCCCGGTTTTCCTCCCCATCCGTCAGGCGATAGTAATCCCCCTCCCGGATCAGGGGCGACAGCCGCTCATAGTCTGCGATCTGCCTGGGCACCTGAGCCCGCTCTGCTTCCGTAAAGGTCCGCATATCCAGCTCATACCCAAACGTCCCCGCCATCGCCGTCTCCGCCCGGGCCGGTAAGGGCACGGTACGTCCCGTCTGTCCATTGGGACAGGAGGATACGTGGGCGCCCATGGCGCACACCGGATAGCCAAAGGACGTCCCATACTGGATCCGGATCCGGTCGGCGGCGTCCGTGTTGTCGCTGCACCAGATCTGGGGCATGTAATACAGGATCCCCGCGTCGAACCGTCCGCCTCCGCCGGAGCAGCCCTCCCACAGGATGTCCGGGAAACGCCGGACCAGGCGGTCCATCAGTTCATAAAGCCCAAGCACATACCTGTGGGATGCTTCCCCCTGCCGGCTGGCCGGAAGCGCCGCCGACCACACATCCGACAGGTTCCGGTTCATGTCCCATTTCACATAATCCGCCCTGGTATCTGAAAGGACCTGGGAGATCGCAGCGAACAGGTAGTCCCGTACCTCCCTCCGCCCCATATCCAGGACCAGCTGGCACCGTTCCAGGTTCGGCGCCCGTCCCGGGATCCGCAGGCACCAGTCCGGGTGCTCCCGGAACAGGCAGCTGTCCTCATTGACCATTTCCGGCTCCACCCAAAGACCGAACTGCATCCCCATGCCATGGATCTTCTCCGCCAGGCCCTCGATCCCGTCCGGAAGCTTCTCCCGGTTGGAAAACCAGTCTCCCAGTCCGCTCCGGTCGTGGTCCCGGCTGCCAAACCATCCGTCGTCCACCACGAATAGCCCGATGCCAAGCTCCCTGGCGCTTTCCGCCATGGCAAGCAGGGTCTCCTCCTGGAACGTAAATTCTACCGCCTCCCAGCTGTTTAACAGCACCGGTGTCTTCCGCTGCCGGAACGAAGGCGGCAGCAGATGCTCCCGGTATGCATCGTGGAAATGATGGGATAGCCTGGAAAAGCCTTCCCCGCTGTAAGACAGTACCACCTCCGGTGCCGCAAAACGCCCGCCTGCGTCCAGCCTCCAGCGAAAGCCCTCCGGATGGATCCCCATGACCAGCCGCGTCTGACCGATCTGATCCACCTCCGTCTCCGCCAGAAAATTTCCGCTATAGACAAACGCCGCTCCCCAGCAGGCTCCCTGATACTCTCCCGCCTCCTTTTCACACAGGATCACAAACGGATTTTCCTGGTGGCTGGAGGTGCCCCGGGTGCTGCCCACGGAACAGACTCCCGGCCGGGTTTTATCCCGCTGCAGCTTCCGCTCCATGGCATGGCGCCCAGGAAAGGTGATCAGATCCAGATCTCCCCGCAAAAAGTCTACACAGCAGGACATCGCCCGGTGGAGGATCACCGGAGCGCTTCCCGTATTTTCCAGGATACAGGCCCGGGTGATCACATCCTCCTGTTCCAGCACGCCATAGTATAATAGGACTTCCAGCCCCGTACACCGGTCCTTTAACCGGATTTCCAGGGTCTGGGCCTCCTCTTTTCCGGCCCGGAGAGCCGGGAGGCCGGGCAGGCTGTATTTCCCGGGACAGATCCTGTGGGAAACATACAAAAACTCCGCTGCCTGGCTCCCGTCCTCATGCTCTGCCAGCACACAGCTCCTCCGGTAATCCCCAGTGCCAAAAGCAGGATATTCCTGAGGCCAGGTATCCAGGGAATATCCCCGGTCGCCTGTTTCCTCTGCCTCATAAGGCGTACCGGAAAATCCCCGGTTGATCCCCCGCAGAAGATACGAAAGATCCGCGTCTTCCACTTTTTCTCCATAATACACATGCAGCAGGTGGCCGTATCCGCTTACCTTCATCTGCCAGGTGCTGTTCTTCGTGTGGAGCGTAAAAAGCCGCTCCTTAGGATCGTATAAGATCGCCATCGCTGTCCTCCTTTTCCTGCTTCCCCCAGGGGGTTGTCATAGATGTCATTCTTTAAAGCTTTCCGCCGGAGGTGGCAATGCCCTCGATAAACTGTTTCTGGAAGATCACATACAGCACCACCATCGGCACACAGGCCAGAAGAGAGGCTGCCATCAGCTCCGGATAATTGGCTGCAAACTGTCCCTGGAGCTTTGCCAGGGCAGAGGACAGCGGCATGGCGTTCTGATCCGGATTGGCGATCAGCGGCCACATCAGGTCCTTATAGCCGAACAGCGCCGTGAAGATCCCCAGAGCGATCATGCCAGACCGGGTCAGAGGCGCCATGATGTAGAAAAAGGTCTGGGGGATCGAGCATCCGTCCAGCCTGGCCGCCTCCTCTAAGTCCGCCGGCAGCGCCATATAGGACTGGCGCAGCAGGAACGTTCCGAAGGCCGTCACCAAGCCTGGAAAGATCAGGGAAAAGGTGGTGTTCAGCAGTCCCATCCGGCTGACCATCAGGTACTGGGGGATGATGAAGATCTGCACCGGCACCATCATCTGGAACATGACCAGAGAAAAGCACAGGTTCTTCCCCTTAAAATGGATCCTGCCCAAAGCATAGCCTGCCAAGGATGCCGTCACCACTGCGAAAAACACCCGCCCGGCGATCATCAGCAGCGTATTGAGATACAGCCGGAAAAAATTCATTTTACTGATCACGGAAGTAAAGGAATCTGTCCGCCATGTTTTCGGGAAGATCACAAAGGGATCGATCTGCGTCGCTTCTGTGGCAGACTTAAATGCGGTCAGGATCATCCAGGCAAAGGGGATCAGCATCACCGCCCCTCCCAGGATCAGGATGATATGCAGGCACGCCATACTTCCTGTTTGATTATGTTTCATACCCATGCCCTCCTAATTATAGTGAACCCACTTTTTCTGAGCTACATTCTGGATGACCGTCAGCACCATGATGATCGCCAAAAGCAGCACCACGATGGCCGAACCGTATCCCTGATCACTCTCGATAAAGGAATACTTATAGAACAGATACACCAGGGACTGGGTCGTGGGAAGCGCCGGGTTCGCCCGGTCGATCATCATATAGATCACGTCAAATACCTGCATGGCCGCAATGATCCTGGTGGTGGTCACAAAAAATGTGGTAGGTGAGATCAGCGGGATGGTGATATTCAAAAACTGGCGCACCGGCCCCGCTCCATCGATCTCTGCCGCCTCGTAGTAATCCCCCGGGATCTCCTGGAGACCTGCCAAAAACAGGACCATATTGTAGCCGATCACAGACCAGATACCTACGATGCCCACGGAGACCAGGGCGATGTTGGGATCCGAGATCCAGTTCACCGGTCCTAACCCCACCAGCTTTAACAGATGGTTCAGCAGGCCGAATTCCGAGTTGTAGAGCCATCTCCAGACCATGGCCACCGCCGCCGGAGCCGCCACCATGGGCAGGAAATAAATGGTCCGGTACACCGAACGCCCCCGCATCTTCCGGTTCAGCATCGCCGCCAGGATCAGGGCGATCAGGATGGACGCGGGCACCTCGATCAGCGTGTACACAAAGGTATTGAGCAGAGACTGCCACACCTGTCCATCCGAGAACATGCGCGCATAGTTCTCCAGTCCTACAAACCGGTTCCCTCTGCCGAACGCTCCAGTCTGAAAAAAGCTTTTATAGATGGTCTGGAAAATCGGGATAATGTTCAAGATCAGCAGGCCCGCCAGGGTGGGTGCAAAAAACACCCATCCCCAGAAATTCTGCTTCTGCATCCGCTTTGCCGCGGCGTCTTTCTTTCCGTTCATGCTGGTCCCCCCTTACTTCTGCTCTTGTGCCAGGGATGCGTTCATACTCTCTGCGATCTGTCTGCAGGTATCCGCCATGGAGGAAGTCCCGTTCCATGCGTTTACCAGGGTCTCAATGGACATATTTTCCCACACGACCGTATCCATGGAGTAGGGACGGATCACCACATCCTCCATCATGTCTAAGTATGCCTGCAGGTTGAAGATCTCGCTCTTGTTCACAAACCCGTCTGACGTTCCCTCGCACGCCGACATGGTCACGCCTAAGTCCGCCTGCTGCTTCTGCGCTTCCTCCGAGCTTAAATACTCCAAAAGCTTCCAGGCATTCTCCGTATTGCTCCCCTCTGCCGCTGCAGACCAGCCCAGGCCGTTGTAGATAGAGACCCGCTTACCGTCCTTGGACGGCAGCACCGCCAGGTCGCAGTGTTCCTTTACATATTCATTGTTCAGAAGATCCGACTGCCAGGAACCGAACATGCACATGGCCACCTTTCCGGATTCAAACAGCGCCAGGGGCTCATTTTCCGCAATGGTGGTGTACGGCGGCATGGAACCGTCGGCGATCAGCGCCTCGATGTATTCCATCGCTTCGATCGTCTTAGGATCATCCCAGCCAGACTTGGTCCGGTCCTCGCTGATGACCGTTCCGCCCCAGTCATAGATCAGGTTATAATAGGTCTCCTGGTTGGCCTTGGGGCTTAACACCGTACCGTACTGGCTCCCGTCAGCCTTGGTCAGGGTCTTTGCCGCCTCCCGGAAGGTGTCCCAGGTCCAGGTCTCATCCGGATAGGCCAGGCCCGCATCGTCAAAGGCCGTCTTATTGTACCAGAGCGCCACCGTATCCATATCCTTGGGGATCGCCACCTGGGCGCCTTCCTTGTTTTGATACAGCTCCACCAGCTCTGCCGGGTACTTTGCAAGATCCGTCACCTGGCTGGCCGCGATCTGATCAGACAGGTCCAAAAGCAGGTCGTACTCTGCGTATTTGGCGATCTGGTTGGAATGCATCCAGAACACATCCGGCAAGGTCCCGCCTGTGGCTCCTGCCTCCATCATGGTCCAATACTGATCCCACGGGGTCACCTGGATCTTCACGCCGATCCCGGTCTCTTCCGTAAATCCGGCCATGATCTCCTTTAATCCCGGCTCCTGGTAGGTATCCCAGATCGCCACGGTCAGCTCCTGGCTTCCGCCGCCGGAAGCGCCTCCCTCCTGGCCCGCATCCGCCGGTCCGCCAGAGCCTCCGCATCCGGCCATTCCCAGGACTGCCGCTCCCAGTACCCCAAACATCAAAAATCTTCCCCATGTTCTCATTTTTTGCCGCCCTCTCTTTCTAAATTGACGTTATGTGCTGCATCGATCGCAGCTGCTCACAGCTCCGTTTTTCTCAGAAATCCAGAGACCCTGCCAGTCACTTCCCCTGTCTGCAGCCAGGTTTTTCGGCATTTGTTCTGGTTTTCTTCTGTTTTACGCCTTTTATTCTAGCACTTTTGCCCACAACAATACATGCTGCGGTTTTACCTGTTTCCTACCATTTTGTTGCCTTTCCTTCTTATATTGACTTTACCACACAAAATGGTATATATTAAGGGTATATCAGGATGGGAGGGACGGGATGCTATGAAGAATTATCTGTTTCTGAACAATGAATATTTTGATATCACCATTTACCAGTACGGCTATGAGCAATGCGTGCCGAACCACACCTTCGGTCCAGGGATGCGCAACCATTATCTGATCCACTGCATCTTATCCGGGAACGGCACCTATCGGACTAACGACCGGGAGCGGGAGCAGGAATACCATCTCCATGCCGGCCAGGCGTTCCTGATCGAGCCGAACCGCCTGGTCCACTACTTTGCCGACGGCAGCACACCCTGGGAATACATCTGGATCGAATTTGACGGCATGAAAGCCAAAGAATATTTAAGCGAAGCCGGATTAAGCCAGGCGGCCCCTGTCTACCGCGCCTCCACGGAAGAAGGCTTCCAGGAGCTGTCCGAGAACCTGCTCTATCTGATCAACAATCCGGATATCCTTCCGGCAGAGGTGATCGGCCATACCTACTTATTCTTCGGCTCCCTCATCCGCAATTCCCGGAATTCCAGGCGGCTTCCCAAGAATAACATCCAAGATTTCTATGTCCAGTCTACGGTGGATTTTATCGAAAATCATTATATGGAAGAGATCTCCGTGGAGGATATGGCTCAGAACCTGGGACTGAACCGCAGCTACTTCAGCAAGGTGTTCAAAAAAGCCACACAAAAAAGCCCCCAGGACTTTTTGATCCAGTACCGGATCAATAAAGCCTGTGAGCTTCTCCGTTCCACCAGGATGTCTGTGGGCCAGACTGCCCAACTGGTGGGGTATCATAATCCGTTCCATTTTACCCGGGCCTTTAAAAAGCTGACCAACCAATCTCCCCAGGAGTGGCGGAAACGGAATGGGACACAGGATGCGGGCTAACCCTGAGCGGGATCGTGCTCCCGCTTCCTCTGCCCCATCTTCCTCAGACCCATCTTCTTCTCCGACAGCACCAGTCCGCCCAGAGTCAAAGCCGTCCCCACGCCCGTGATCCAGGTAAACGGCTCGTGCAGGATCGCCACCGAGGCGGCCACAGTGATCACCGGGACCAGATAGATGTAGATGCTGGTCTTCACCGCCCCCAAGAGCTTTACTGCATAGTTCCAGGTCACAAAGCAGAGGGCCGACGCCCCGAAGCTTAAGAACAGCAGGTTCAGCAGATAGACCGGATTCCCAAACCGTCCCAGCTCCAGCTGAAAATCAAACAAAAACAGAGCCGGGATCATCCACAGGATGCCATAGAAAAACACCCTTCTGGTGGTCAGGATCGTGGGATACCCGTAACCGCTGATCTTCCTGGTCAGGATGGAATAGCAGGCCCACAAAAACGCCGCCAGCAAAGCCAGCAGGTCGCCCAGGGGATTCAGCTTAAGGGCCGCCCCGTTAAAGCTGATAAATCCGATCCCCGCCATGGCCACCACAAATCCCACGAAGAAATTTGCTCCCAGGCGCTCCTCCTGCTTTAAGAACAGCTGAGACAGCAGGGCCGTGAAGATCGGAGCCACGGAGATGATCACCCCCACATTAGACGCCATGGTGTAGGTAAGGGCCACATTTTCCAGCAGATAATACAGGCACACGCCGCTTAAGCCCGCCAGGGCAAAGGTCGCCTCCTGCCTGCCATCCGTTCCCTTCAGCCTGCGGGGACAGACCGCGCACAGGGCCAGCAGCCCGATCACAAACCGGAAAAACAAGATCTCGATCGGCTGAAAATCCGCCAGCAGCACTTTTGTTGAAATAAATGTAGTCCCCCAGATCACCGTAGTAAGGAGCGCGGCGGCGTGTCCTGTCATCCTCGTTTTGTCCATCTTCGTATCCTCCCGTTTCCTCATACTTCTTCATGCTTTCAGATCCTTCAAAAAAATATCCCGGTATGCACCGGGCGCCACTCCCAGAAAGCGGCTGAATGAATTGGTCAGATGGCTCTGGTCGGAAAATCCCGTCCGAAGCGCCACCTCCACCGGCGGCAGCCCCTGCTCCAGCAGCTTCTTCGCCGCCCCGATGCGGACCGTCTCCAGATATCCGTAGGGAGAGATCCCCTTCCCCTTAGAAAACGCCCGCAGCAGGGTAGATTTGCTCACCCCGGTCCGCCTGCACAGCTGATCCAGGGAAATATGCTCGGCATAGTGCTGTTCCAGAAAGCTGCAGGCCTGCTCCACCACGCTCCCCCAGGCCTCCCAAGCCTCAGGTTCCATGGCTTCGGATTCCATGGCTTCGGGTTCCATGGCTTCAGGTTCCATGGTTTCGGGCTCCATGGTTTCAGGTTCCATGGTTTCAGGTTCCATGCCTTCAGGCTCCATGACTTCAGGCTCCACAGACGGAGTAACAGACGGAAAAGCCCGACCGCAGCGGTCCCGCAAAAGCGTGATAAGATGGAGCATGGCATCCTCTTTTGACCGCTCATTCGTTTGAACCCACGGACAGCGGTCCATCACACGCTCATGAAGGGCCCGGAACGTCTCGGCGACTTCCTCATCCTCAATGACCGTCTGAGAAAATCCCGGCAGCTTCCTCATTTGGATATTCCTCATTCCCGTAAGACGCTGCATCCATCCGGCCATGACCTCTTTTTCGATATGGAAGCTCCGATAATCCAGCGTTCCTCCGTCTGTCTGGACGCACCCATGGCTGTCCCCCGGATAGAACAGGAGCACGCAGCCCGGATAGATCCGGATCTCCTGATCCCTGCAGGACAGCCTCCGCTCACCGGACTCCACCAGTCCCATCACGTAGTATCCATGAAAATGCGGCGGGAACGGCCTTGCCATCCCCTGAAACCGGCACGCCTCGATCCTCAGATCTTCATCATAAACGATCGTGTTCCCTGCCGCTTTCATAGGTCCATCCCGCCCTTTCCTTTGGTACTCTCCGCTGCAAGCGCTCTCCCACTCGCTAACGCTCATTGCATTATATCACACAACCGCCCCTTTGGCTTGTAAAATATCTTCAATATTTTCTCCCTTCCCTTTTCTCCCAGCCGTCTTACTCTTCGTCGATCCGCTCGATCTTGAAGATCACTGGCCGCGTTCCGTCGGAGCAGCAGGTGATCATGGTGTTTTCTTCTTTCATCCAACCTTTCATGATCGAACCGCCCTGCAGG
Source organism: Candidatus Ventrimonas merdavium (assembly GCA_018715565.1). Taxonomy (GTDB): domain Bacteria; phylum Bacillota; class Clostridia; order Lachnospirales; family Lachnospiraceae; genus Brotaphodocola; species Brotaphodocola merdavium. The sequence goes on along the minus strand of DVLJ01000095.1, from coordinate 1,328 downwards.
CCGGTGTAGATATATCTGGCTATGGCGTCCCACGCCTCGGAGCAATGGGGCAGCTTCGGTCCGCCGGCTACGGTGTCCGGGTCGGCGTCTGTCTTCGTCAGCGTATTCAGCCCCATATGCCAAAAATCGTCCCGCTCCTCGTCGCGGTAAAAGTGATACTCGTCCCCCACATGGTAGCACGGACAGGCTCCTGCGTTAGGGTCAGCACAGTACTGTGCCTGGAGCTCCGGATATAGCTTTTTGTCGATAACGGTAACTTTTACTTTGTGTTTCATAAGTTCTTACCCCTTCCTATAAACTTCTTGATCTATGAGTGCTTTGATCTATGCGCGTCACAATCCATCATCCTTTCCAGATCTTCTCCCAACGCAAACGCCTGCCGCGGATAATCCGTCTTCTCGATATCTTCCTTCCGGTAACATCCATACGCAAAGATCCCGCCGCAATCCTTCCATCCCAGATACCGGGCAGTCGTCCGGATCGTCGCCTTTACCCCATCAAATACCCAATCCTCCGGATAGGCCGCTGTGATGATCGTAAAGACCGATTTCCCCGTTCCACGGATCAGATCGTCGATCCCGTGATACCGGTCGATCACCGTTTTCAGCTGTGCGGAAACATTGTGATAGTAAAGCGGCGAGCAATAGACCACAGCCTCCGCCTCCTTCAGTTTCCCATAAAGCTCTTCCATATCGTCGGAAAACACACAGGGATGCTTCCCGCATCCGCACTTATCGCACCCGATACAGGGATGCACTTCCTTCAGCGCCGCGTCAAACCGGTACACCGCATGCCCGACTTTCTCTGCGCCCCGGATAAATTCCTGCGCCATGAGCGCAGACGTCCCGTCCCTGTGAGGACTTCCTGTGATAACTACAACATTCATCTCTTAACCTCCTCTGATACCCTTGACTTTCCATTGGAAGGATTGTATCATAACCATATCGTTCAAACAAGTACGATACTTTTTTACGGATACTATCTTTTTGTATAGTTATGGAGTGCTTATGAATGCTGATCTAAAAGAAGAAAAACGGGTATGTGCCGCAAATGGGATCCAGAATACAGGCTTTTATTATACCAAATCCCTCATCCAGGGAAAATATAAGCTTCCGATCCTGTATTGCCTGCAGCTGGATGGCCCCACCCGCTACAACGAATTGCTGAGAAAGATGGAGACCGCAACCTACCGTTCTCTCTCCAAAGCCCTAAAAGAACTGGAACGTGACGGCCTGATCATCCGCAAAGACTATGGCGAGATCCCTCCCCGGGTCGAATACAGCCTATCTCCCCGCGGGAAGACTCTGGAGCCAGTGCTTGACGCATTT
>DVLJ01000094.1 GCA_018715565.1 Candidatus Ventrimonas merdavium | reverse complement strand
TTTTTATTGGCTAAAATATTGAATTTTCAAGGTTCAGCACACCTTATTGGTGTGGGAAGTTTGAGTAAGGAATCAAAAGGACCGGCAGAGGGATGGGGAGGATCCCATCCTCTGCTGTCTTTTTGCGGATGCCCGGCGAAATGTTCGCAGGGCAAAAACTGTGTTAAAAGGAGTACGAGAGATTATGGCAAGTTTGATCAATGCCCTGCCGGGAGCAGTGGCGCAGGGCCTGATCTGGGGGATCATGGCCATCGGTGTTTATCTGACCTACCGGATCCTGGATATCGCGGATCTGACGGTAGATGGTTCTCTGGGAACAGGCGGCGCGGTGTGCATCATGATGATGCTGTCCGGGCACAATGTATGGGTGTCCCTGGCGGGAGCAGTGATCGCCGGGATGCTGGCGGGACTGGTGACGGGACTCTTACATACGTTTATGGGGATCCCGGCGATCCTGTCCGGGATCCTGACCCAGCTGGGCCTGTATTCGGTAAACCTAAAGATCATGGGCAAGGCGAACCAGGCGATCAACGTGGATAAGTTCGATCTGTTGGTGTCGCTGCGGTTCATCCGGAAGGTGGCGCTTTATAAGAACACCATCTTTGTGGTGGCGGTTGGGATCCTCCTGCTGATCCTGTTTTTGTACTGGTTCTTCGGCACGGAGCTGGGATGCTCTCTGCGGGCTACGGGCTGCAACGATAAGATGGCCCGGGCCCAGGGCATCAACACCGACTTTGCCCGGGTGCTGGGCCTGGTGATCTCCAACGGCCTGGTGGCCTTATCCGGCGCGCTTTTAGGCCAGTATCAGGGCTTTGCGGATATCCAGATGGGCCGCGGCGCCATCGTGATCGGTCTGGCGGCGGTGATCATCGGGGAAGCGGTGTTCGGCCGGATCTTCCACAATTTCGGCTTCCGGCTCTTAGGCGTGGCCCTGGGATCCATCATCTACTACCTGGTTCTGCAGGTGGTCATCTGGCTGGGCATCGACACCGACCTTTTGAAACTGCTTTCCGCTTGCGTGGTAGCCGTATTCCTGGCCATCCCCACCTGGAAAGCCCGGTATTTCAGCAAGACAGGAAAGAGAGGGTAAGCCGGTATGTTAGAGATCAAGAATATTTCCAAGACATTTAACGCAGGGACGATCAATGAGAAGAAGGCCCTGCGGGGGCTGAGCCTGACCCTGTACGATGAGGATTTTGTGACGGTGATCGGCGGCAACGGCGCGGGCAAATCCACGCTGCTGAACGCGATCTCCGGCGTATGGCCGGTGGACGAGGGCCAGATCGTGATCGACGGCAAGGATGTGACAAAGCTGCCGGAGCATAAGCGGGCGGCATTTTTAGGACGGGTGTTCCAGGATCCCATGAACGGCACGGCGGCCACCATGGGGATCGAGGAGAACCTGGCCCTGGCCCTGCGCCGGGGAGCGAGACGGAGCTTAAAGCCGGGGATCAAGAACAGCGAGCGGGATCTGTACCGGGATTATCTGAAGCGGCTGGGACTGGGGCTGGAGGACCGGCTGACCTCGAAGGTAGGGCTGCTTTCCGGGGGACAGCGGCAGGCGCTCACCCTTCTCATGGCCACGCTCCAGAAGCCGAAGCTGCTGTTATTGGATGAGCATACGGCAGCCCTGGACCCGAAGACGGCGAAGAAGGTGCTGGATCTGACGGCGGAGATCGTCAGTGAGCAGAAGCTGACCACGCTGATGATCACCCACAACATGAAGGACGCCATCCAGCTGGGCAACCGTCTGATCATGATGCATGAGGGACGGGTCATCTATGACGTATCCGGCGAGGAGAAGAAGCGGCTGAAGGTGGAGGATCTGCTCCACAAGTTTGAGGAGGCCAGCGGCGAAGAATTTGCCAATGACCGGATGATGCTGACAAATTAGGAAAGAGAAGCGGGAGACACCGGCTGTTTTATAAAAAATGGCCGGTGTTTTCTATATTTTTCTTGAAATCAGGCGTTTCTCATGATAAAATTTTCACATGACATTTATGTCAACGTTTTCCATGCAAGAAATAAGAAAGGGGAGAAAAGCATGAGGAAAAACAGACGTATTGCCGCCTTAGCGATGGCGGCAGTCCTGGCAGGGGCCATGACCGGATGCCAGAGCAAACCGGCTGACACCACCACGGCAGCGACAGAAGCAGCTACCGAGGCCGCAACGGAGGCAGCCACCGAAGCAGCAGGGACTTATACTCCCGGCACCTACAGTGCTACGGTTACCGGCATGAAGGAGATGACCGTGACCGTAACCTTTGACGCGGACGCCATTACGGACATCCAGTTAGAGCATGAGGAGACGCCGGGCATCGGCGTACCGGTATGCGACACCATGCCGGGACAGATCATCGAGCTGCAGGGATTGGGCATTGACGCCGTATCCGGCGCGACCCTGACCAGCAACGCGATCCTGGAAGGCGTGGCGGACTGCGTGGAGCAGGCAGGCGGAGACGTGGAAGCGCTGAAGGCTGTGAAGCCGGAGGTTGTGAAGGAAGCAGATGAAGAGCTGACCGCAGACGTAGTCGTGATCGGCGCAGGCGGCGCAGGTATGGCGGCGGCAGTGACTGCCAACCAGGCAGGCAAGAGCGTGATCGTGATCGAGAAGACCGCAAGCATGGGCGGCAATACCGCACTGGCAGGCGGCGCGCTGAACGCGGTAGACGAGGGCAGCGAGGAAGCCCTGGCACGGGACGACAGCGTAGAGTTCCATTATCAGCAGACCTATGAGGGCGGCGACGAGCAGGGCGATCCGGAGCTGGTGCGCAAGCTGGTAACGGAGGCCTATGACGGCGTAGAGTGGCTGATGGATCTGGGTATGGAGTTCCAGCCTGGCCTGTTCACCGTGACCGGCGGTATGTGGGAGCGTGCCCATAAGCCGGTAGAGCCGGAGGGATCCGGATTCTTCAAGACCTACCAGGCATACATGGACGAGCATGACGGCATCACCATGAAGTACGAGACCACCGCGAAGCACCTGATCATGGAAGACGGTGTGGTGACCGGCGTAGAGTGCGAAGGCAAGACCGGCAATAAGGTGACCGTGACCGCCAACAACGGCGTTGTCCTGGCTACCGGCGGATTTGGCCGCAACGTGGAGATGCGCGAAAAGTACAATGAAGAGACTAAGCTGTGGCCGACTCTGGACGAGTCCATCCCGTCTACCAACACCACGGCGATCACCGGCGACGGCATCATCATGGCTGAAGAAGTAGGCGCACAGCTGGTACAGATGGGCAACATCCAGCTGCTGCCGTTAGGCGATCCGGAGACCGGAAGCCTGTCCGGCAACATCGAGCATGCTGTAGAGAGCCGTATCTTCGTCAACAAGGAAGGCAACCGGTTCGTCAACGAAGGCGGACGCCGGGATGAGATGACCCTGGCACTGTTCGAGCAGCCGGATACCCTGATGTACATCATCATGGACAGCGACGGCTATCCCACCGGCGACGAGGTGAACAACTTCAACGAGACCATCAACGATCTGGTAGCTGCAGGCCGGGCTTACAAGGCAGATACGCTGGAGGAGCTGGCTGAGCAGATCGGTGTTCCCGCAGAGAACCTGGTAGCTACGGTTGAGGAATACAACCGTCACTGCTTAGGCGGCGACTTAGAGGGACAGCCGGATGAATTCGGCCGGACTCTGTTCACCGATACGGCCCAGGAGAACGACGGCATCAACGACGCTCCTTACTATGCGGCGGCGCGGGTTCCCACCGTGCACCACACCATGGGCGGCGTGAAGATCAACGTGAACACCGAAGTGATCGATACCGAAGGCAATGTGATCCCGGGTCTGTATGCAGCCGGAGAAGTAACCGGAGGCATCCACGGAAGCAACCGTCTGGGCGGCAACGCGCTGACCGATACGGTGGTATTCGGCCGGACGGCCGGCGAGAACGCGGCGGCGTTTGAGCGGTAAGAAATAGGATTGCGTCACAGAGGGGGACTGTCAGAGATGGCAGTTCCTCTTTTTTTATTTTCCGCAACTTTTCCCCCTCCTTTTTTATCTATAAGATAGAGTGGAGGAACACCACCGGAAACGACAGAGGAAAGGAACGCTCATGAGACGGGATCTTTATGATAAGATAGTCAGTTATATCCTGCAGGATCAAAATAAATTTTACCGCCTCGCTTACAGCTATGTACGCCAGGAGGAGGATGCCCTGGATGTGGTCCAGAACGCCATCTGCAAGGCCCTGGAGCATTATGGGGATCTGAAAAATGAACAGGCGGTGCGGACCTGGTTCTACCGCATCCTGGTCAATGAAAAGCCTGGCATGTCTGAAGAAGAGGCAGGAAACCATTTGGATAGACGGAGAGGGAGCGGAGATCCCTTACCAGGAACAGGGCTTTGAGATCCAGGATGATCTGTATGGACAGATCCGCCGGCTGGAGGAGGACGTGCAGACGATCATCAAGCTGCGGTTCTTTGAGGAGCTGTCCCTGAAAGAGATCGCGGAGGTCATGTCCATGAACCTGAACACGGTAAAGGCGAAGCTGTACCGCGGGCTCCGGTCACTCAGGCAGCAGATCGAGGAGGGAGAAGGATGAACCAGTGGGAAGAAGCAAAAAAGAAATATGACGGGATCCCCATCCCGGAGGAACTGGAAAAGCGGGTCCAGGCGGCGATCGGCGCATCTGCGGAAAAACGGGCCGCCGCCGGACAGCTGACGCTGACGCGCCAGACCAAAAGGGAGCTGGCAGGAAGGAGCCTGACCAGAAGGAGGCTGGCTGGAAGGGGACTGGCCGCCGCCGCGGCGGTGACGCTGGTATTTACCGCATTGGTCAATACCAATACAGCCTTTGCGGAAACGGTGAATGGGATCCCGGTGATCAGGACCGTGGCCAGGCTTCTGACGTTCCAGTCCTATGAACGGGCGGAACGGGATTACAAGCTGACGGTAGAGGTGCCGGGCGTGGAACTGACGGGACAAGACGCGAAGGGATTGGAGTCATTCGTGAACGGACAGATCCAGGCCCAGTGCGACGCCTATGCAGAGGCGGCGGTGGAGCGGGCAGAGGCGTACAAAAAGGCGTTTTTGGATACCGGAGGCACCCAGGAGGAATGGGAGGCCCATCAGATCGAGATCCATGTCTGGTACGAGCTGAAGGCGCAGAGTGAGGACTATCTGTCGTTTGTGGTACACGGCACGGAAAACTGGAACAGCGCTTCCAGCGGCTCCGTTTACTATAATCTGGACCTGCGCCAGAAAAAGCTGATCACGCTGAAGGACCTTTTGGGAGAAGACGGCATCCGAAAAGCGGAGGAAAGCGTGAAGGCCCAGATGAAGCAGATGGAGGCGGAGCAGGGGATCACGTTCTGGGAGCCGGAGGAAGGGGCCGCTGTAGTCTCTGATGAAACCTCGTTTTATATCAACGAGGCAGGCAATCCTGTGGTCGTGTTTGAAAAATATGAGATCGCACCTGGCTCAGCCGGTGAGATAACATTCGAGATTGAAAGGGAGAGATGATCTATGAAGAAAATGTTGTATAGAATGGCGGCAGCAGTATGGATGACTTTGGCTGTGACTGGATGCGGGCAGGCTCAGGCTCCCGGGGGAACGGCCTCTGCAGAGACGGCGGAAACGGCATTGGAGATCCAGACGGAGGCAGGAACGGAGGCAGGAACGGAGGCAGGGCCGGCGGAAGAGCAGGCGGAAGA
>DVLJ01000093.1 GCA_018715565.1 Candidatus Ventrimonas merdavium | reverse complement strand
ACATTGAAGTGTATAACAACGGAACCCTGGGAGACGCCATTTCCTGCCTGGAACAGGCCCAGTACGGCGGCATGGATATTGTAAAGGCCGACCTTTCTACCATGACCAACTTTGTAGACGATTACAATGCTTTAATGATGCCGTATATTTACAAGGATACCGAGCATTTCTGGGAGGTACACGGCGGCGAGATCGGCATGGGGATCCTGCGCGGGGATAAGATGAAAGAGAAAAAGCTGTACGGGCTGACCTATTATGACGGAGGTACCCGCTGCTTCTACAATACGAAAAAAGAGATCCACAGCCCCGAGGATATGAAAGGCATGCTGGTCCGGGTCCAGGAATCCGAGCTGATGATGTCCATGGTAGAGGCATTGGGCGCCCAATCCGTTGCGACCGCATATTCCGAAGTGTATTCCGCTCTCCAGACCGGCGTGGTAGATGCGGCGGAAAACTCCATTGTAAACTATCTGGACCAGACCCATTATGAAGTGGCTCCGTATTTTGTAGAAGACCACCATACCCGTTCTGCGGATATCCTGGTGATGTCAGAGAAAACCAGAGAAAAGCTGAGTGAAGAGGATTTAAAGATCATCGACGATACGGCTCTGGAATCCTGGGAATATCAGAAAGAACTGTGGGCAAAGGCTGAGGAAGAATCCAGACAGAAGCTGCTGGAAAATAACGTAACCATCACAGAGCTGAGTGCAGATGAACTGAAAGCATTCCAGGATGCCTGCGAACCGATCTGGTACAGCTATGAGGATGGGGCATATAAAGACCTGGTTGACCAGATCGTTGCGGCAGGAGAGTAGAACAGACAGCAGAGAACGGACAGCAGGAGGGCAGGAAATGCTGAAAGGAACGAAAAAGGTACTGATCGATATATTTCAGATCTTGTATAAGATCATCTATGGATTTGCCAGATGGGTACTGGCTTTTGTAATTGTAATTATCTGCGCCCAGGTATTCTGCAGAAACGTACTGCGCACCAATATCCGCTGGAATCAGGAAGTAGCCCAGCTCCTGACCATTTGGATTGCCTTTTTTGGAATTGCCATTGGAGCAGAAAAAGGTCTTCATATTGTGGTGGAGGTATTTTATGACCGGTTTCCGAAGCCGCTGCAGAAAGCCGTTGCGAAAGTGAATCAGATGATCGTGCTGCTGGTAGGTGGTTTTTTCACGGTTTATGGAATTCGGATGGTGGTGTCCACAATGGATTCCCGGCTTCCGGTAACCAAGTGGCCGTCATCTCTGATGTACATTATGATCCCTGTCAGCGGTCTTCTGATGATCTATTTTGAAGTCCTGGATTTAATGGGGCTGAAAAAATATAAGAAAACAGAGCCGGAGGCGGAAAAAGAGGAGGTGAAGGAACCATGAATGCAAGCATTGCTATCGCAATTTTGCTGGGGACGTTTGTACTTTTAATTGTCATGAAATGCCCGATCACCTTTTCCATGATTATCTCCACGGCATTTACCATGCTTTATATCCAGGTGCCGGTGATGACACTGGTACAGCAGATGTCAAAGCAGCTGAATTCCTTTTCCCTGCTGGCCATTCCCTTTTTCATTCTGATGGGAGAGATCATGGCAGCGGGAGGGATCTCCAGCAGGCTTCTGGCTTTTGCGAATGTGTGTGTTGGCCGGATCACAGGGGGATTGGCTCATGTGAATGTACTGGCATCCATGCTGTTTGGCGGAATATCAGGCTCTGCCATTGCGGATGTATCCTCTTTGGGACCGCTGGAGATCTCTATGATGGAGGATGCCGGATATGATAAAGATTTTGCAGTGGCATTGACTGTGACTTCTTCTTGTCAGGGCCTGATCATCCCTCCCAGCCATAACATGGTCCTGTATTCCACCGTAGCAGGCGGCGTATCCGTAGGAAGCCTGTTCTGCGCGGGATATGTGCCGGGGGTTCTGCTGGGCATCAGCATGATGATCATGTGCTATTTCATTTCCAAAAAGAGAAATTATCCCAAGGGTGAGAAGGTTCCCTTCCGGCAGGCCCTGCAGGTGACCAAGGATACTTTTTTTGCAATGCTTGCCATGGTGATCATCATTGGCGGCGTGTCGGGCGGATTTTTTACCGCGACCGAGTCGGCGGCGGTGGCCTGTATTTACTGCTCCTTTGTTGGTTTCTTTATTTACCGGGAACTGAAATGGAAAGACATTCCGGTGGTACTGGGAAATACGGTAAAAACCCTGGCTATGGTCTATGCCTTGATCGCGGCGGCAGGGGCCTTTGGATGGGTGATGGCTTATCTGAATGTCCCGACCCTGGCTACCCAGCTGCTTCTAGGCATCAGCAATAATAAAATTGTTGTGCTGCTTTTGATCAACCTGATCCTGCTGCTGCTTGGCTGTGTGATGGACTTAGCGCCGCTGGTGCTGATCATGTCGCCGATCCTGCTTCCGGTTGTGACGGAGTTTGGCATGAGCCCGATCCAGTTTGGCGTTATGATGATGCTGAATCTTGGGATCGGTCTCTGCACGCCGCCGGTAGGAACGGCTCTGTTTACGGGATGCGCCATTGGCAATATGAAGATTGAGAAAGTAACGAAAGCGTTGATGCCTTTGTATATTCCCATGTTGATCACTTTGTTTTTGGTAACCTTTATCCCGGCGTTGACCATGACGCTTCCAGAGCTGATCATGTAGCAGACAGCAGAGCAAAGGAGGAGCTTGCATGAAAACAGCATTTGTGACAGGCGGAAGCCGGGGGATCGGCCTGGCCATTGTAAAAGAGCTGGGCCAGAACGGCTATCAGATAGCGCTTATGGCTACGAAAACGGAGGAGCATTATCCGGAAAGTTCGGCTGCCCTGAAAGCAGCAGGGATAACATATCTCTGGATCGCGGGAGATGTGGCGTCAGAGGAGGACCGGAGACAGGCGCTGAACCAGGCAGTAGAACGGTTCGGGCGGATCGATGTATTGGTCAATAATGCGGGAGTTGCGCCGAAGGTCCGCGCGGATCTGCTGTCCATGACGCAGGAAAGCTATGATCATGTCATGAATACCAACACCAGGGCCAATATGTTTATGACCCAGGCAGTAGCCCGGCAGATGATCGCCCAGGAACAGCAGGGAGCAAAGCGCGGCACCATTATCAATATCTCTTCCTGCTCCAGCGAGGTCTCTTCCATAAACCGCGGAGAATACTGCGTATCAAAGGCAGGGATCTCCATGCTGACAAAGCTCTATGCGGACCGGCTTGCCCCGGAGGGGATCTTTGTGTATGAGATCCGTCCCGGGGTGATTCGGACGGATATGACAGAAAGCGTGGAGGAAAAATACACGGACCTGATCCGGCAGGGAGCGTTCCCGATCGCACGATGGGGAATGCCGGAGGATGTGGCAAAGGCAGTCCGGGCATTCTGCTCCGATGATTTTTGTTATACCACGGGAAATTACATTGACGTAGACGGAGGATTCCATATCCGGCGATTGTAGGATATAAGGCAGACTATGGAGATAAAGAACATACCTTTTTACAGCTATAATACCATCATTGTGGGAACAGGGGCCGCAGGGCTGGCTGCCGCGGTACGGCTTTATCAGCTGGGACAGACTCAGATCGCCCTGGTGACGGAGGGGATGCTGATGGGCACTTCCAGAAATACCGGCTCGGACAAGCAGACTTACTATAAGCTGACCCTGTGCGGCAGTGAGCCGGACAGTGTCCGGTCTATGGCGGAAACCCTGTTCCAGGGCGGCTGCATGGACGGAGATATTGCCATGGCGGAAGCGGCAGGGTCTACCAGAGCCTTTTTCCATCTGGTGGATATCGGCGTTCCCTTTCCCTTTAATGGAAATGGAGAGTACATCGGATATAAAACCGACCATGATCCCTTAAGCCGCGGAAGCTCCGCAGGACCGCTGACTTCCAAATATATGACAGAGTGTCTGGAACGCCAGGTCCGGCAGCTGGGGATCCCGGTGTACGACGGCTATCTGGCAGTAAAGCTGCTGACAGAGGGAGCCGGGGAAGACAGAAAGGCGGCAGGCATTCTGGCATTGGATACAAAATGCAGCAGTGAGGAAAGTCCAAGATTTGCCGTTTTCGGCGCGGTGAATACCATATGGGCGACGGGCGGCGAGGCGGGCATGTACCAGGCAAGCGTCTATCCGGTCAGCCAGACAGGAGGCATGGGAGTGCTCCTTCAGGAGGGCGCCGTCGCCAAAAACCTGACGGAATCTCAGTTTGGCATTGCTTCGGTAAAATTCCGGTGGAATCTGTCCGGGACATTCCAGCAGTGCATCCCCCGCTACCTGTCCACCGATCCGCAGGGCGGAGATGAACGGGAATTTCTTACAGAATATTTCGACAGCCCGGAGCAGCTTCTGAATGCTATTTTCCTGAAAGGCTATCAATGGCCTTTTGACCCGAGGAAGACCCGGGAGCAGGGGTCGTCTATGATCGATCTGCTGGTGTACCAGGAGACCGTGCTGAAAGGCAGGCGGGTTTTTCTGGATTTTTCAAAAAATCCCGCTGCCCTGGAGGAAAATGGAACGGTTTCTTTTACCCGTCTTCCTGAGGTGGCAAGAACGTATCTGGAGAATTCGGAGGCATTGCTGGAAACGCCGATCCAGCGGCTGGCGAGGATGAACCCCTCTGCGATCCAGGTGTATAAAACCCATCATATCGATCTGTATACCGAGTATCTGGAAATCGCGGTATGCGCCCAGCACAACAACGGCGGGATCGCGGGAAACAAATGGTGGGAAACCAGTATCCGGCATCTGTTTGCCGTAGGCGAGGTGAACGGTACCCATGGAGTATACCGGCCGGGCGGCAGCGCGCTGAACGCAGGGCAGGTGGGCGCGATCAGGGCCAGTCAGTATATTACTCGCAATTATCCGGGGGAAGGACCGGAAAAAGAAGCATTTTTCAAATGCCATGAGAAAGAACTGGAAAAGGAGCTTTGCTTTGCCAGGGAGGCCTTGGAGGAGAGCGGCATCAGTCCGCTGGATGTCAAAGAGGAAAAGCAGCAGCTGGGGCTTCGGATGACCCGGTATGGGGCCTGTATCCGTTCCGATAAAGGCATAGGCCAGGCCCTGAAAGAAAACCGGGAGCAGTGGGATCGTTTCCAAAAGAACCATTATGTAGGAAATCCTGCTGAGCTGAAACGGTTATACCAGCTGAGACAGCTTCTGGTAAGTCAGTATGTATATCTGTCGGCTATGAAGGATTACGGAGAGCGGTCGGGCATCAGCCGTGGGTCTTATCTGGTTTACCATGGGGAGGGAACGCTGCCGGATCCGCGGTTGGAAGAGGTGTTCCGGAACCGGACGGAGGGAGCGGATGGCTCTGTCATCCAGGAAATCTCCTATGACAGTCAGAAACAGGCCTGCAAAGTGTCCTGGCGTCCGGTCCGTCCTATCCCGAAGGAGGATATCTGGTTTGAGAATGTGTGGAAGAGGTACCGGGAAGACCGGATCATAAAAAATGAGGAATAGGCGCACACAAAGCGAAAGGAGTATCCATGGAAAAGGTTTGTATTTGGGATATTGAGGGGACAGAATTTCCGGCAGGCCGCCGTACCAGAGTCATCCTGGGCCAGAACGGGGCGCTGAAGGGAGAAAAATTCTGTCAGGGATATGTAGTGATCTACAAAGACGGAAGTATTCCGGAGCACGACCATGAGACCGTAGAATCCTACACCATTTTGTCGGGGACCGGCCTGATGGAGGTAGACGGAGAAATTGAGCCGGTTAAGGAAGGCGATTGTGTGTTCATTCCGGCATGGAAGAAGCATGCTCTCAAAAACACAGGCGACGAGGAACTGCATCTGATGTTTGTGTATGCCCCCAGTATCATTGTGGACCACTGGGCCCAGGAGCAGAGCGGAGAGCTGAAGTAAGGGCAAAACGTGAGAAATCGGTTGAAATCGGGGGATCCAGTATGGTATAATTTGGAAAATCAAAGAGAAAACCGGCAGGGATACGAATCCAGAGCGAAGCGCCGGAGGACGGGGACAGGATAGAGAGAACAATGGTTGGAATTCGAGATGTTGCAAAATACGCGGGGGTTTCTCCCAGCACTGTTTCCAGGGCATTGTCCGGAGTGGCATTTGTAGAGCCGGAGACCAAGGAAAAGGTGCTGAAAGCAGTCAAAGATTTAAATTACAAGCCCAATCTTGCCGCAAGAAGCCTGAAGCGGGGCGGAAGCCGGCTGATTGGTCTGATCCTGCCGGATATTGCGAACCCCTATTACCCGGAGGTCGTGAAATATATTGAATCGTGTGCGATCAAAGCGGGATATTCGCTGATCTTATGTGATGCCCTTGGCAGCGCCGAGCGGGAGCAGGAGTATTTTAAAACCCTGGAGTATCTGTTTGTAGACGGCATTTTCTACATTGCCTCTACGGAGGATATCAGCCATGTGAAGCCCTATGTAGGCGCCATTCCTATGGTGGTAGTAAACCGTACTCTGGACATTGACGTGCCGTCCATCAATATTGACAACGTGGATGCGGCATATCAGGCAGTGCATTATCTGACAGAACACGGACACAGGAAGATTTCCCTTTATATCAATGAAAAGTCCAACCAGTATAACCGGGAGCGGTTTCAGGGAGCGAGAAAGGCTCTGGAGGAGGCGGGGATCCAGGACTATGAGCGGTTTATGGTCCGCGGTGTAAGATCTGAGGATGATGCCTATTATAAGACCCTGGAACTGATGAAGCAGGAGGAACGCCCCACGGCCATCTTCCTGTTCAACGATTACATGGCAGCCGGAACTTACCTTGGGATCACAAGGAGCGGTCTGCGCATCCCGGAGGATATTTCCATTGTGGGCTTTGATGATATCCCCCAGGTGAAATATCTGAATCCGCCTCTTACTACTCTGAGGCATTCGCTGGTAGATACCTGCGATGTGATTTTTGAAAGCCTGATGGAGCAGATCCGGACGCAGAAATGCGCCGGCAAAAGCATTACATATTTTAAAGGACGATTGATCGAACGGGAGTCCGTAAAAACCATCTGACAGAATACCGAGATAAGGATCTGCAGGAAAAAGTGCCCTGGCGGAAGCAGGCAGGTTTTTCCTGCAGGCCTTTTTTGCTTTCTGCCATTTATCCCTTTGACATTCCCCTCAAACCATGTATAATGTAGAGAGATTTATGGAGCATAAGGAGTTTTATCTTTGAAAAAGCAAGTATTACTAGCCGCGGCGATGACGGCTGCGGCTGTCTTCCTCTCTGGCTGCGGCATGGTGGGAGTCGGACACGATGCGCCGACGGTGACGCTGACCCTGGCGAACAACCTGCCTGCCTCCAGCTGCACAGGACAGGCCATCGACTGGTTCGCGGAGCAGGTGGAGAAGCGGAGCGACGGGCGTATCCACATCGAGGTGTATCATGACAGCGCTCTGGGGGATTCACCGTCCTGCTTAGAGCAGCTGCGCTACGGCGGGATCGACCTGGTCAAGACCGACGAGTCGGTCATGGCCAATTATGTGGCGGCCTATGCGGCGTTTGCCATGCCGTATATCTATGAGGATACTGAGCATTTCCGGAAGGTCCACTGCGGAGAGATCGGCATGGGGGTCCTGCGGGGGAATGCCATGGCGGACAATCAGATGTACGGGCTGACCTATTATGATGGAGGCGCCCGGGGGTTTTACAGCAAAAAGCCGATCCACCGGCCGGAGGACATGGCTGGGATGCTGGTGCGTGTGCAGGGCTCCCGGCTGATGATGACCATGGTCGAGGCCCTGGGGGCAAGCCCGGTGGTGGCGGAGTACGACGAGGTGTATGCCGAGCTCCAGGAGGGCGGCGTGTCCGCGGCGGAGAATTCCATCGTGAACTATATGCAGGATGGGTATTACCAGGTGGCTCCGTACTACATTGAGGACGGCCACACCAGGAATGCGGACATCCTGGTGATGAGCAGCGTGATCCGCTCCAAGCTGAGCCCGGAGGATCTGGAGATGATCGACGAGACAGCCCTGGAGTCGTGGGAATACCAGCAGAAGCTGTGGGATGAGGCGGAAGAGGAAGTCCGGGATACCCTGGAAGAAGGGAAGGCCGTAGTCTATATGCCAAGCGAGGAAGAACTCCAGGCATTCCGCCGGGCATGTGAGCCGATATGGTCCTCTTACGGAGACGGCGTGTATATCGATCTGATCGACCGGATCGTGGCGGCTGGGAGGATGTAAGTGCACTGCGGAGGTAAGAGCACTGTGGATGCAAGGGTGCTGCGGCGGTAAGATCAGGTCGGATGTAAGAACCCGGCAAATGTAAGAGCACGTTTGATCGGATGGCGGCGAGGCGCCATAAAGACATCCGGAGAATAAGGAAAAACAAAAACGAATAAGGACAATAAAGAAGAACAAGGAAGAACACAACTTATGGAAATCCATCATACAACAGGCCGGCTGGCCGCAAAACTTTCGATGCTCCTGCTGGTGATCGCAGGCAATGCCCTGTATGCCCTGGCGGTGAAGCTGTTTTTGATCCCGGCGGGCCTGGTGACCGGCGGCACTACGGGGATCGCCCTGGCGGTGGAGCATGGGATCGGAGTCCCGGTCTCCGGGTTCGTGCTGATCTTTAACGTGCTGATGCTGACGGCCGGATTCTTCCTTCTGGGAAAGGAATTTGCGGCTACCACTGTGGTCAGCACCTTTGCGTATCCGGCGGCGCTGGCGCTGTTCGACCGGCTGCTGGGAGAGGTGGTCCTGACACAGGACATCCTGCTGTGCACGCTGTTCTCCGGCCTGGGGATCGGCCTGGCGCTGGGGGTGGTCATCCGGGCGGGGGCGTCCACGGGAGGGATGGATATCCCGCCGCTGGCCCTGAACCGGTATTTCCGCATCCCGGTGTCGGTGAGCATGTATGTGTTTGACTTCTGCATCCTGCTGGCCCAGGCAGTATTTTCCCCGCCGGAAAAGGTGCTGTACGGCATCCTGCTGGTGCTGACCTATACGGTGGTGCTGGATAAGGTGATGCTGATGGGTACCACCCGGACCGAGGTGAAGGTGGTCAGCAGCCGTTCCGAGGAGATCCGCAGCGCTATCTTAAAGCGGCTGGATCGGGGCGTGACGATGCTTTCCTGCGAGAGCGGATACCTGCGCCAGGAGACGCAGATGATCTTCAGCGTCATCTCCAACAGGGAGCTGCCCCGGGTGGAAAAGCTGATCCGGGAGATCGATCCGGAGAGCTTCATGGTGGTGAGCCATGTCAGCGAGGTGCGGGGGAGAGGATTCTCTATGAGCAAGCGTTACCGGTGAGGGGCGGGGGCCGATGCCTGATACTGGGGAACAAAACGGGCCGGGAGTTTTTACCCCGGCCCGCCGCCTTTTCAACAAGTCTCTATTTTCATCAGATCAATATCTCAAAAACTCTGTCGGTGTCATGATCGCCGGATCGTTCACGCCAGACTCCAGGAAATCTTTATCGCCGGTAAGAAGGACGTCGGCCTTTGCCGCGATCGCTGCCCGTAGGATAGGGCGGTCGTTTATATCTCGGATTTGTGTTTCTGAGACGGTTTCGTCTGTTGGAACTGGGATTAATTCCAAAGTAAGCAGCGCAGCCGAAAGGAACTTATCCAGGGCCGCCAGACGGTGCGGGAATTTCTTGTTAAAAATACGTTTCATTTCATCCACGTTCTGTTCACAGATGAGACCGTGATTGGGATAAGAGGCTGCTTTTACATATGCTTGAAACGGTGTTCCGCTTACGCTTAATGCCGCAGAAATAAGGACGTTGGTATCGATTAAAACTCTCATGCCTTTTCGTCCTCATGCCGCAATCCATTGACAAGGGCCATCACGTCATCCTCCGAAGCCAAGCCGGTGCGTTCTGCTTCTCCAGCCATTTCCTGCTGGAGCATCTGCATGGCGTACACAGCGGAATTGACGATGCGGACGACGTTCCCTTCCACTACGAAAGTAACCCTGTCACCGCTTGCCACGCCAAGGACCTCCCGGACATCTTTCGGGATCGTGATCTGTCCTTTTGCCATGACTTTTGCATTGTCTACAAATGCCTTTGCTAACATGGTTTGCACCCCTCCTTTTGCTCAAAATAATAAAAGTAGGGAAT
>DVLJ01000092.1 GCA_018715565.1 Candidatus Ventrimonas merdavium | reverse complement strand
ATCCCGGTTCAAAGCTGCCTACCTTTCCGAAGAAGCTGCCGCCGCCCAGGGTGGCCATGGCGAAAGCTTCCTCGAAGGTCAGGGGCTTTTTCTCCGGATCCACCAGCCGCCAATACAGCTTGGAAACCTGGATAGCCTCGGTCAGGACCCGGAACATGGATTCTGTGCTGCCGCCGGAGACGTCGCTTCCCAGCCCTACCTTCAGGCCCCGGTCCAGGAATTCCCGCACAGGAGCGATGCCGGAGGAAAGATTGGTGTTAGAGGACGGACAGTGGGCGATCCACACACCCCGCTCCTTCATGAGCTGCTGCTCCTGCTCTCCGGAATACACACAGTGGGCCATGATCGTCCGGCATCCCGGACCGCCCAACAGGCCGAAACGGTCGTAGGCGTCCCCGTAAGTCTCCGCCCAGGGGCAAAGCTCCTTGACCCAGGCCACCTCCCCCGGATTCTCCGACAGATGGGACTGGACGGAAAGTACGGTCTCCCGCTGGATCCGCCCCAGTCCCTCCATCAGTCTATCGGAGCAGCTGGGGATGAACCGGGGCGTCAGGATGGGCCGCACCCGCTGAAAACGGCCCTGGGTCCGCTCCAGCCACTGTCTGACATCCCGCTCCGCCGTCTCCGGGCTTTCCTCCCGCAGATAGTCCGGGCAGTTCCTATCCATGCTGACCTTTCCCACCAATACCTCCAGGCCGGTCTTTTCCAGGATCTCCATCAGAAGCTCCGTAGCCGGCACATGGAGGGAGGCAAAGATACAGGCCCGAGTCGTAGCGCTCCGCTTCAGCCGCCGGGCAAAGCATTCGTAAGCTTCCCTGGCATAATCCAGGTCCTGATACCGGGCCTCCTCCGGGAATACCTGGGTCTCCAGCCATTCCAGCAGCTCCAGATCCATCCCGGTACCGCAGAATCCATACTGCGGCGCGTGCAGATGCAGATCCACCAGACCGGGGATGATCAGCCGCCCGCTGTGATCCGCTACGGAAACCTCGCTCCAGGATCCCGGCAGCCGGGCTTCCACACCCGCACAGCAGCCGTCCTCCCCGCACAGCAGATAGCTGTCCCTCCGGATATTCAGACGGCCGGAGGCATCGCTCCACAGGATGTGCCCTTTTATTGCAAATCGATCCATTTCTTTCCTCTCTCCTCCTTCATCCAAGGTGCTCATGGGGACCATGTTCCGTGAGCTGTATAACGAGCGGGGACTCCACCGCAGCGCCTTTAGCCGGACCATCCCCGCCGATGTGCGCCAAGCAGACTGATCGGTCCGCAGAAAAAACGGCGCCTGCCCAGAAGGAACCTCTCCCAGAACAGGCGCCGGAGCTTTCTCTTTCCGATGCGGAAACCGGCACGTATTTCTAAATGCCAGGGGTTCCAGCCGGAGCGTCCCCTATGCCAGACAGCGACTCCGCTCCGGCCGGCTCCTGAGCCGACACGCTGTACACCTTCACCCATCGGTCCATTCGGCTGTTAAAGAAGATCCGGTCTCCGCTGTGGGTGTAGATGGGATGGGGATGGGCGTCCTGGCCCAGCCAGTCGCTCTCGTGCCTGCACAGCGGGATCCACCGCAGCGTCCCCCCGTCCCAATCCGGGATCACCTTGCAGATATACTCCGCGTCCTTCTTGTGGGGATCCGGTCCATTGTCCGTGCTGTTCTCCCGCACCTTTTTCTGCTCCCAGGGATATTTGAAATATCCGTCGCACACCAGATTCCCCTCATGATCCATGGTAAAATGCCCATACGCATTATAATCGTCCGGCAGGGCGATCTCCCAATACCGGCCTGTGGACAGCTCATACCGGCCCACCATGGCCGGTCCATTCTCATAGCCGCCGTGGTAGATCACATACCGCCCGTCGTCGCTCCACATCTCATGGCACACCCAGTCCCCGGCCCGGCGGGCATAGCCTCTGGGATCCCCCAGGGTGTCCGTCCCCTCGGAGCGGATCCGCCGGATGGTATCGCTCCGGTGATCGTACAGCCAGATCCTGCGGATGCCGCAGTCAAAGCTGGACCATTCGTGATTGTACATGATCAGCTCCGGGTCCAGGGGATGGAACTGGACATGGGTGATCCAGCATAAAGGCACCGTCTTCTCATAAAGCAGCTCCCCTGTCTCCGTATCGTACACGCATAGGTAGCTGCTCAGCCCTTCCTCCTGTACCCGCCCATCGATATCATAGACCGGACGTTTGTCCAGCCCGCTCCCTTCTGTCTCCGGATCAAAATCCAGACAGCGCCCGTCGGTCATGGGCACGCAGAGCCGCTTTCCATCGGCGCTCACATGGGTAAAGGCCGTCATCCTCCCGTCAGGCACCTGGTTCAGGACCTGGATCTGACCGTCTAAGCCCACCTTGCAGATATCCGTATCCTGGATAAAATACACCTGCTCCCGCACCGGGTCCAGGCACACGCTGGCCTTTCCCAGCCCCTGATCCGGCGTCCCGTCAAAATACACGTAGCTTTTCAGCGTCCCAGACTGGTTCCGGGTCAGGGTCCGGCTGGTCCCGGCAAACAGGTCCCGCACCACCACGTTGGGGCTTCCCCCCTCGCCGCTTAAAAGATACAGCCGCTCATCTCCTGCCGCCAGAGACGAGCAGGTAAAATACAGCAGCTGGGTATCATACCCCTGCCCCTCCGGGCAGCCCACTTCCTGGCATCCCGTTTCCGGGCATCCTGCCTCCGGGTATCCTGCCCCACGGCATCCCGCCGCCAGGGTCCTTCCGTTCAAACGTACTTCCTTCATCTGTGATCCCCGCTCTCCCTTCTAGCGTTCCCGCTTTCCTATTCTCCCGCGATCAGCAGCTCCACCGCCATCCGGTCCTGGAGCCGTCCGCTTTTTACTGCTTCCTCCATCTCCACGCACAGCTGGACGCAGGCCAGGATCTGCTCTCTGGAAAACTGCTTGGCCTGGGGGATGGTCTTTCCCACAACAAACGGCTGCATCTTCAGCTTAGAGGCAATGGCCCCCCGCTCCAATCCCTGGGCCATCAGCTCCTTCACCTGGAGCAGCTGGTTGAACTGCCTTGCGATCAGGAACAGGATCCGCATCGGCGGTTCTTTTAAGGTGAGCAGGTCCTCGTATAGGTCCATGGCCTTCTTTCTCTGGCCGTTCACAATGGCCGCCACCATGTCAAAGATCTTATTGGTGACCTGCACCGTGCAGATCGCTTTCACATCCTCGTCGGTGATGACCTCCCGCTCCATGGTATAGCTGATCAGCTTTTCCAGCTCCATCCGGATATGCTCCATATCGTCCCCGGTCATGCTTAAAAACAGTTCCATGGTCCGGCCGGTGATCTTCTTTCCTTCCTTCGTCAGGATGCCCGCCGCCCACCGGGACAGCTGGGCCGTATCCTGCCGGGCCAGCTCCGCCGCATAGCCCAGTTCCTTGACCTTTTTATACAGCCGGTTCCGCTTGTCCACCTGGGTCTCCACGAAGATCAGGCAGGTGGTGTCCGGCATGGACGGCAGATAGCTTACCAGCGCCTCCGGGGCGCTTTTGAAAAATCCGCTGTCCTCCACCAGGATCAGCCGCCGCTCCGCAAAAAAGGGCATGGTATCCGCCAGGCGGAGCAGCTCCTCCACATCCAGTCCTTTGCCCTCAAAGGTGGAAACATTCATGGTATCCTCCCCGATGATGGCTTCCCGCAGGCGGTTCTTATAATGGTTCACCAGAAAGGTCTCCTCCCCGTAAAGCAGGTAGACCGGTCGGAAGGTGTGTTCTTTGATATCCTTGTTCAGAGTCTGCATCGTATGTCTCCCGGTTTGGTTTGGTATCGTGGTTCTATTCTACTACCGGGATATCTCATTTGTAAATAGGCGGATTTATTCCTCTAAATGATCTTAAAGTATTGGATCAAAGCTTTATCGTTCTGCAATCTTTTAAAACCATAAGTTTCGTAGAGATGACAGAGGTTTTCCAATTCTTTACATTCTACTAAAACGCAATTACAAACAATGCGCTCCTTTACTTCATAGATGACCCCAAATGCCTCATTCAACAGTTCTTCCATATGGAGCTTGCTTTTCTGCTGATGATCCTCAGATGTTTCTGCGATGTATTTTCCAAGATGACCGATCAAGATAAAATGGATATGCTGATCAGATTTGCTCAATCCCTTCTGCAGGTCCTTCTTTCTTCTGTTTGACACATGTTTTGAAATGCTTAATACCTTATTGGATAATGTAAAATATCCTTCTATCCAGATCCTTTTTTCGATGTTCAAGAGATCTTCATTCACCAGCAGATAGGTAGAGCACCATTCTCTTACCTCGTATTCCAAGGCTTTGTTTCTCAAGAAATCCTCGATGTCCTGATCCCTGCAGCATCGGAATCGATCAAGAATGGCGCGGACGCTATCTGGAGACGTTCTTTCGCATAATTGTTTCAGCGACCAAAGTATTGTTCTAATTTTCTTTTGCCCTCCTCATATGATTTCTTGCTGTTTGCTGCCTGCTGAGTTCTGTTCTCATATTCTTTGATCAGTTTGTCACACGCCTCATTGCTTTTTACCACGAAACTTTTTTTGATGGAAGATGTTGCCATGATACACGTACCTCCTTTTTGATCGTACATGAGCGCCTATCCAGATTATACTATAGAATCATCTCCAGGGATAGCCTTCTCTGTGTTCTTTTTCTCCTACTCCCCCGTCGTCCTTCTCCCATTCCCACCTCCCTTCTTCCCCATCCGTCCAGAACACCGCCGCCCCGGTCTTCGCCGTCTCGTATACCAGGATCCCCCGCTCCCTCAGCGCCTCCATCACCTCGTCATGGGGGTGTCCGTACCGGTTCCCCTCTCCGTAGGAGACCACAGCCCAGACAGGCTGCAGGGCGTCCAGCCAGGCTTCGGAGGTAGAGGAATCCGAACCGTGGTGGGCGATCTTTAAGACCTCCAGGCTCCGGCCATCCAGCAGCCCCGGCCCCTGCTCCAGGAGCGCCTGTTCCCCCTCCCGGCTCATGTCACCGGTAAAAAGAAGGTCTGCCTCCTTGTAGGATGCGTGCAGGACCAGGGAATGCTCGTTGCGCTCTTTGTCCGGACGTCCTTGGGAAGCCGGCGGGAACAGGCAGCGCAGGCGCAGTTCTCCCGCCACGATCTGGTCTCCCGGTCTCATCCAGAGGACCTTGCTCCCCTGGCGGATGGCCAGCTCCTCCAGCCGGGCGTAGGCCTCGTCCCCCTGCCCGGCCGCCGGGAGCACCAGGTTCCGGATATGAATACCGCTCTCCTGCCCCAGAAGGTCTTTGATGCCGCTGATATGGTCCTGATCTCCGTGGCTGACCACCGCATAATCCACCCATGTGATCCCCTGGCTCTTTAAAAATGGTTCCAGGCAGGCTTCTCCCAGGTTCTTTTCATCGGTACTCCCCCCGTCGATCAGCAGCGTGCTCTTTTTCGTCCGCAGGCAGATCCCGTCCCCCTGTCCCACATCCAAGAAGGTCACCTGAAGGCCGGAGACTGCCGGAGCAGCTAAGATCCCCACAGAAAGGAACAGGACCGCCGCGGCAGCCTTGGGGGACCGCGCTGCCAGGGAACCCCCATCCTGGCCCCTGGTCCCGGCCTTCCTCCCGGCCCCTCCCAGCAGCAGGATCAGGATCCCATAATAGAGCCCGATCTGTCCCAGTCCCGGCTTTCCCAGGGTCATCACGCTCCCCGGCAGCCGTTCAAACACCTGGCAGCACCACGCGTACCAGTCCAGGATCAGCCGCCCCGTCCCGGCGGCAAACCGGCCCCCAGAGACCCAGCCTGCCCCCGCCAGGGCCATCCCTGCCGCCCCGGACGCCACCGCAGTCCCCATGAGCGGCACCGTCACCAGGTTTAAGAAGATTCCGTAGGGCGGCAGCTGAAAGAAATGGTACAGCACCAGCGGCGCCGTTATCAGCTGCATCCCGGCGCTCACGCAGAATCCGGAGATGAACGGCTTCTGCCCCGGCGTCCGGTCCGTTTCTTCGCTTGGAGGACGGAATACCGCCGCCAGCCGGGGCGCCGCCGCGCCAATCCCGATCAGCGCTCCAAAAGAAAGCTGCACCCCTGCCTGGTCGATCAGATATGGTTCTTCCCACAGCAGGCACAGCCCTGCCAGGGAGAGGGCGGACAGCAGATCATAGGTCCTCCCCAGGGCCGCGGCCGCAAACCCGCAGAGGGCCATGACCAGGGCCCGGATCAGAGAAGGCGTCTGACCGGCCATCACCGCATAGGCAGCCAGTACGCCGCCTCCCAGGAAGCCGGACAGGCAGAAGCCCGCCCCTGCCCTGCGGCAGAGTCCATACACCGCCGCGCTCACCAACGACAGATGGAGGCCGCTGATCGCCAGCAGATGAGCGATCCCGCTGTCCTGGTACATCTGCCGCACATCCTCCGGCAGACCGTCCTTATCTCCCAGCATCAGCGCCCGGAAGATCCCCCCATCCTCCCCGGCCGCCAGATCAAGCTGCTCCCCCGCCCACAACGACATCCGGCAGAGCCGGTCCCGGATGGGATGCCGGGCGGACGACACGATCTCCACCCGGTCCGCGAAGATCCGGCCGCTAAGCTTTAAGGAACGGTAATACTTCTGATAATCGAACGCCCCTGGATTCCGTGCCGACTCGAAGGCTGACCATTCCCCCACGATCCTCACCCGGTTCCCGATCCCCAGGGAATGTTCCGGAGACTGTTCCTGGTCCTGAGGCCGTTCCAGAGAACGCGTCCCCTCTCCCCCTTCCGTCTCCTTTTCCGTGGCCGCCTTCTCCCCCGCGGCCACCTTCTCCCCCGCGGCCACCTTCTCCCCCACGGCCACCTTCTCCCCCACGGCCACCTTCTCCCCCACGGCCGTCTTCTTCTCCTCAGCCTCTTTCTCCTCTGCCTCCACATACACCTGCACCCGGCGCAGCTTTCCGCCGGTCTCCATCCTGACGTCTTTTACGGTCAGCACCAGCCAGTCTCCGGACCGGTCCAGATCCCAGACCGTGCCTTCCGCCAGAGCCGTGGTCCCATCCAGTCCCAGCGCCAGCTCCTCCTCGGCCCGGCACACTGCCTGCTCCTGCCCTGCCCGCAGCATCCCCGCAAGGAAAAAAACAGGCAGGAGCCATAGCCAGATGCTCCTGCCTGTCTGCACTGTCCGCCGCGCCGCGCTCTTCTCCGCGCCGGATGCCGTCCCACCGCTGATCATCATCCGCCGCGCCAAAGCCCCCGCCAACACAGGGACCGCAGCCGCCAACATCAGTTCCATCACCGCGCTGCCATGCAGGATACCTACCTCTCCAAGTACGAATCCCCCTGCTAACAACAGAAGCGGTCGTTTAATGGTCTTGTCCTCCTATATAATCCAGATTTCTCTCAAATACCGTACTGAGCGGGATCTTATCCCGGAACGATACATCCTGGGACCCGTCTACGGTGATCTGCACCCGGTTCACCGAGGGCAGCGTGGTCAGGGAATTCACCAGAGAATAGATAGGGATGTAATCCGCCACCTCCAGGGAATTCTTCAGAAAGCGGCCGTCAAAATTCAGATAGCACACATTCTCATTGACCGAAACATTGAGCAGCTTCACCCCGCTCTCCAGGGTAGGCGCCAGCCTCCCGCCTTCCGGCCCGGCAAGCAGTTCCTCTACGATGACCCGCTCCACCGAGGTGTTCACGCTATGTACGACGCTCCGGCTCTCCGGATACAGCAGCTGCCCTTCTCCGTCTGTAAAATACAGCGTCAGCTCCGCCCGCTCATAGGCGTTGATGTCAGAGATCCCATCCACAAAATCCGCGGCTGACAGTACGCCCACCGGCATCCCGCTCCGGTTCAGCAGCGGCTGTCCGCCTGAATAGATGCTGATATACTCTACGCCGCCGATCTGGGTCAGCGTCTTCGTCAGGGCCGCCCGGCAGAGGATCTCCCGGCTGGCCTCCATACTGGCGTAATTGGCATCAAAGTTCAGATACAGCACCACATCTTCCTTGTGCGCTCCCTGGAACATCACCTTCTCCGGCAGCACCACCTGGACGTCTAAGTCCGGCGGCGCGCTCCGCAGGCAGGCGATCAATTCTTCCGCCAGCCCTTCCGGATCGGTCTCCCGGGTCCGGTATTCCTGCTCCACCAGGCGGGTCATAGAGGAATTCAGATAATACACCTGATAGGAGGCCTCCCCATCCTCCAGGGGCTCCTCCTGCTTCCCGCATCCGCCCAGTCCCATCACCAGCACCAGCGCGGCGATAAGGAGCGTCCATCTTCCTATTCCTTTCATTCCTGCGCCTCCTGCTATGCAATGTACTTTAAGGGGATCCGCACCGTAAAGGTACTGCCCTCCCCTTCCTTGCTGTTTAGTTTGATCGCGCCCTTGTGCATCAGGACCACGTTGCGGGTGATAGCCAGACCCAGCCCGCTGCCTCCCGTCTCCCGGGAACGGGCCTTATCCACCCGGTAGAAGCGGTCGAAGATCCGATCCTGCACCTCCTCCGGGATCCCGATCCCCGAATCCGCCACCTTCAGATAGAAAAACTTGTGGTCCGCATCCAGGGTCACCCGTACCCAGCCCTCTTCAATGTTGTACTTGATCGCATTCTCCACCAGGTTGCTGATGGCCAGGGAAAGCTTCATCTCATCCACATCTGCCGTCACATCCCGGATGCTCTCAAAGATCAGCTCCACCTTGCGCTTATTGGCGATCGGCCGCAGCCGCTTTAAGGTCTGCTCCACCAGCTTGTTCAGATCCACCTGGGCGATATTGAGCTCTGCCTCCGACTTGTCCATCTTCACCAGCGCCAGCAGATCGTCGATGATCTTGCTCTCCCGGTCGATCTCGTCGGAAATATCCTCCATGAACTCCCGGTAAAGCTCCACCGGGACGTCCTCCATCCCCATCAGGGAATCCGCCAGCACCCGGATGGAGGTGATCGGCGTCTTCAGCTCATGGGATACATTGGACACGAATTCCTGGCGGGACTGGTCCACTTCCTTTAATTTCGACAGGGTGCGGTCCACCGCCTCGGAGATATCCCGGGTCTCCCGGTACGTTCCGGCACGGATGTCCGTATCCAGAAATCCCTCGGCTACATGATCCAGCCGGTCCTGGAACTCCCGGAACGGCTTAAGCAGCAGCGTCACCGCAAAGCTGGCCAGCAGCAGGACCACCAGCAAGACGATGATCTGGAACAGGAACGCCTTGCTCTCCACGGCCTCTCCCAGGTTCAGGATCGGCTCCGTGGAAGAGGTCACCACCAGCACCCCGGCCACCTTCTGGGCGTCCGTCCCGTCATATACCGGGATCGTCTGGGCAAAATAATGCTTGTCCCGGTTGTAGCTGCTGGTACTCTCCCCCCGGAAGCAGCGCAGCACCTCCTCCGCCACGTTCAGCCGGTTCTCCGCGATGTGGAAGGTATCCGACACGATCCGGAAATCCTGGTCCACCACGGCGATCCGCCCATGGAACATATCCGCCGTGATCTCCAGCTCACTGTTCATGCTGTTCCGGTCCTCGCTCTGCAGATACCCGGTCCGGGTCATCTTGCTGCTCAGGATCTGGCACTGGTTCTGCACCTCGGTCATCCGGGACTCGATCTGTACCTGACGGTAAGAGGCCAGCACCGTCTGGATCCCCAGGATCATGGGGATCAGCCCGAACAGCAGCAGCAGGATCCCCACCGGCACCCTCAGGCTCACGCACCGGTTCCATCTGCGGAACCAGCTTTTTTCTTTTTCAAATTCCATAGCGTTCCTTTTCCGCCTCGATATCCAGCTTCTTTGTACATCCAACCGCCAGGATGTTCGGTCCTGTGTGAGTGGAGATGCTCAGCGAGATCGAATCCAGGTAGATCTCGTCGGTCTTTGGGAACCGTTCCCGGATCTCTGCCGCGAACTCCCCCGCTGCCTCCGGGTTGCAGGCCTGTACCACGGCCAGCCAGGTGTGCTCCGCCTCCGGGTCGTGGTATCGCTCCTCCAGGTCGTGGACCGCCGCCGCCAGCATGATGTTCTTCGCCTGCTTGACCGTCCGCGCTTTGGAAAAGGTGTCCAGCTTCTCTCCCTGGATCTGGAGCACCGGCTTGATCTTCAAAAGCGTCCCCAGCGCCGCGGCAGCCGGGGTGATGCGCCCGCCTTTTTTTAAGTATTTCAGGGTGTCTACCATCACGTAGATGCTGGACTCCAGGGCCATCCGCTCCAGGATCTCCCGGATCTGGGCCGCGTCAAAGCCGGACGCCGCCAGATCCCTGGCGTCGATGGCAGACTGTCGCTGGGTCACGGAGATCCGCTGGTTGTCCACCACCTGCACCCTGCCGTCATAGTCCTCCGCCAGCATGCGGGCGGTCTGACAGGAACCGGACAATCCGCTGGACATAGGGATATGGACGATCTGGTCATATCCCTCCTGCTCCAAAAGGCGGTTCCACAGATCCATCACCGACTCCGGGGACGGCTGGGAGGTGGAGATATCCGCCCCGGAAGCCTGCTTTTCATAAAACTGCTCCTGGGTCAGGGTCACGTCCTCCTCGTAGGTCTCTCCGTCGATGATAAACGGCATGGGAAGTACATAGATCCCCAGCCGTTTTCCTTCTTCCTGGGTGATCCCGCTGTTGCTGTCGGCTACTACTGCGATCTTCATAATACTGCTCCTTCCGGCAGGCCGCTCTCCTGCTGACCCTGCACTGACATGTATAATTGATAATAATTGCCCTGCTTCTTAAGCAGCTCCTGATGGCTGCCTTCTTCTACGATCCGCCCTCCGGACAGGACTAAGATCCGGTCCGCGTTCTGGATCGTGGTAAGGCGGTGGGCGATGGTCACTGTGGTCCTGCCCTGGGCCAGGCGCTCCAGCGACTGGGATACGATGTGCTCGCTCTCATTATCCAGGGCCGAGGTTGCCTCGTCCAGGATCAGGATCGGCGGGTTTTTCAAAAATACCCGGGCGATGCTGATGCGCTGCTTCTGCCCGCCGGACAGCTTCACCCCCCGCTCGCCTACGTAGGTATCATATCCGTCCTTTAACTCCGTGATAAATTCGTGGGCCCCTGCCAGCCTCGCCGCCTGGATCACATCCTCCCGGGAGGCTTCCGGCCTGCCATAGGCGATATTCTCATATACCGTGCCGGAGAACAGGTACACATCCTGCTGGACGATCCCGATGCTGGAGCGCAGGCTCTGCAGAGTGATGCCCCGCAGGTCCCGGCCGTCGATCTGGATCGTCCCCCTGGTCGTATCGTAGAACCGGGGGATCAGGTTGCATAGGGTCGTCTTGCCGCCGCCGGAAGGGCCGACCAGGGCCAGCTTCTCCCCGGGACGGACCTCCAGGCAGATATCGTTCAGCACCGGATTGTGGTCGTCGGGATACTCAAAGCTGACATGGTCAAAGCGGATCCTGCCCTCCACCTGCTCCATCGGCTCCGCCCCCGGCTCGTCCAGGATCTCTACCGTAGAGTCCATGATCTCCACGAACCGCTCGATGCCGGTCATGCCCCGCTGGAACTGCTCCGCGAATTCGATGATCCGACGGATCGTGGTCAGCAGGGTCGTCACGTACATGGTATAGGCCACCAGGTCTCCGGGGCTGATCAGCCCCTTCACCATGAAGATGCCTCCCGCCAGGATCACCACCGTGTACATCAGCCCGTCGAACATCCGCACCGTGTCCTGGAACGCCGCCATATACTTATAGGTTTCCCGCTTGATATCCAGAAATGCCTGGTTGTCCTGACGGAACTTCTCGATCTCGATATCCTGGTTGGCAAACGCCCGCACCACCCGGTTGCCCAGGAGGTTGTCCTCGATCTTGGCGTTCAGCTCCCCGATCTGATACCGCTGCTGCTTGAAGGCCGCCCGCACCTTCAGATTAAAGTAGGTACAGGAGACGGCCATCACCGGGATAAAGACAAAGATGATCACCGTCAGGGGCAGGTTGATGCCTGCCAGCACCGCAAAGGCCACCAGCGCCTTGATCGCCGCGATAAAAAACTCCTCCGGACAGTGATGGGCAAATTCCGTCACATCGAAGAGGTCGCTGGTGATCCGCGCCATGATCTGGCCCACCTTCGTATTGTTAAAATAGCTGTCCGACAGCTTCTGCAGATGCTCAAAGGCATCCTGCCGCATGTCGGTCTCGATCCGGGCCCCCATCACGTGACCGGTATAGGCCATGTAAAACGCGGCCAGGCCGTCGATGATGCGCAGGCCGAAATACAAAAGCCCGATCTTCACGATCATCCCCACCGTGATCGATGCCAGATCCTGCATGCCCTGGTCGGTGATATAGCGGAGGATCATAGGGAGGATCAGCTCACAGATCGTGGTGAGAGAAGCGCAGAATAGATCGAATACCATCGTCTTCCAGTATTTTCCATAGTAGGGCGCGAACCGCTTAAAGAGCACGCCCGTCGTCATCCCATTGTTTTTCATCGTTGTCAGTCCATTCCTTTTCTTTTGCCTGATGTCCTATAAGTGTACCATAAAACCAAGGTTTTTTCTACAGGAAAAACGCGGCTTTCTCACGCCGCGCTCTCCCCGTCTCCCCGCATCATCCACCCCTTTCCCACCTTCTTTAGATAGTCCAGGATCCCGGCTTTTTCCACGCTCCCGTCAGTGAAGATCTCCACCTCTCCCAGGACCTTTCCGTTCAGCTCATACCGCAGCACCCCGGCCTTCTCCCCAGGCTCCACCGGCGCTTCCATGCTGTCGGGCACCATCAGCTTCTTCTCCACCCCGCTGAAATCCTCGCCGCTAAGGCTTAAGTAGGAAAATCCGCTCCCATATCGCAGCGGCACCTGGCCTTCCACCCCGTCGGTAACGGGAAGCGGCAGGAGCTCCGGCATCTCCGTGTCCTCATAGAGCCTGCATGCCCCGTAGCCATAGTTTAACAGGGTCATGGCGTCGGCAAACCGGGCCTTATAATCCGGCGCGGCCATGACCGCGGCGATCAGGCGGATGCCGTCCTTTTCCGCGGTAGCGGACAGGCAGTATTTTGCCGCAGAGGTAGAACCGGTCTTTAGGCCCGTGACCCGAAAATCTGCCGGCATCTTTAACAGCTTGTTGGTATTGGAAAGGCCGAACTCTTTGGTCCCCTGCTTGGTGACGTGGGTAATGTTCTCCATCCAGATCGTGGAATAATCATGGATCTGCGGATACCGGGTGATCAGCTCCCGGGACATGAGGGCGATATCCCTGGCGGTGGTCACGTGGGACGGATCCTCTGTCAGGCCGCAGCAGTCTACGAAATGAGTGTTTGCCATACCAAGCCCCGCCGCCCGCTCGTTCATCATGCGGACAAACTCCCCCTCCGTCCCGGCCACGTACTCTGCCATGGCCACGGACGCGTCGTTTCCCGAGGCAATAACGATACATTTGATCAGGGTCTCCACCGTCTGGATCTCCCCCTCCTCCAAAAACACCTGGGAACCGCCCATGGATTTGGCGTAGGCGCTGGTCACCACCTCGTCCGTCAGCTTGATCTGTCCCGCGTCTATGGCGTCAAAGATCAGGATCAGGGTCATGATCTTGGTGATGCTGGCCGGATTCCTTGGTTCATCCGCGTTTTTCTCATAGATCACCTGACCGGTGGACGCTTCCATCAAAAGGGCGCTGGGGGCGGAGATCTCCGGCCCTGCCTGGGCCGTCTCTGCCGCCGCCGGAAGGGCTATCAGGGCCGGCTCTGTGGACTGGATCACCATTCCTGCGCATAATGCCAACAAAATAGCTTTCATTCCATCCCTCGATTCCTTATCTTCTACATTAAGTGTATAGCGTTTTTTTGAAATCTATGCTATGATGTTACATACCGATCATTGAGAAGAGAAATGAGGTTACCCCTATGATAAATCCATACGAGTCCCTGGACCGCAGTGAGCAGCGGCGCAGGAGACGTAGAAACCGTAAGATCATCGTTGCATTACAGCTGACCGCCATTGTGGGGATTTTTGCCGCTGGCGGCATTTTTATCGGCAGCAGGCTCCTTCACAGAGGGACGCCGGATCCGTCCGCTCCGGTGATCGCGGAGAACAGTACGGGCGGCGCCGGTACGGACGGCAGCGGCGCGGGCGCAGCCGCCGGCACAGATGGAGCCGGGGACGGGGTGATCGCCCTGGATCCGGAGTCCTCCGCCCCCCAGTATGATTCCCCCGCAGGAGCCCTTTTGGCTCAGGCAGACCGGCTGGCGGCGGGCTACGACTACGACGCCGCTATCACCCTGCTCCAGAACGACGCTTCCTATTCCTCCCTGCCGGAGGTACAGGAGGCCATCGCCGGCTATGAGGCGACCAAGGCGACCTTGGTGCGCACCCCGATCAGCGAAATCACCCACGTCTTCTTCCACTCCCTGATCGTAGACCCGTCCAAGGCCTTTGACGGCGATCCGGACGAAGGCGGCTACAACCAGGTGATGACCACAGTAAGCGAATTTGAAAAGATGCTCCAGGCCTTCTACGACAAGGGCTTCGTGTTAGTCCGCCTCCACGACATGGCCTACGAGACCACCGATGAGAACGGCAATCCGGTCATGAAGGCCGGAGATATCATGCTCCCGGAGGGCAAGACCCCCTTCGTCATGTCCCAGGACGACCTGTGCTACTACCCTTATATGGACGGCGACGGCTTTGCCACCCGCATGATCATCGGCGAAGACGGCAAGCCTACCTGCGAGATGAAGCTGGACGACGGGAGCGTTTCCGTAGGAGCCTACGACCTGGTCCCGATCCTGGAGGACTTTATCCAGGAGCACCCGGACTTTTCCTACAAGGGCGCCCGGGCCGTGCTGGCCTTCACCGGCTACGAGGGCATCCTGGGCTATCGGACCTCCTCCGCCTACGCCGACTCTCCCACCTATGAGCAGGACCGGCAGGAAGCCGCCAAAGTGGCCCAGTGCTTAAAGGACAACGGCTGGGAGCTGGCCTCCCACAGCTGGGGCCATCTAAACCTTGGCACCATTGAATGGGACCGTTTCCAGACCGATACGGACAAGTGGGAGAACGAGGTGGACAGCCTGATCGGCCCCACAGATATCATCCTCTATCCCTTCGGCGCGGATATCGGAGACTGGCGGCTCTATACCACAGAGAACGAGCGGTTCAACTACTTATACGCCGCCGGCTTCCGCTATTTCTGCAACGTAGACTCCAACCAGTATTGGGTACAGCTGGGGGATACGTTCCTGCGCCAGGGCCGCCGCAACCTAGACGGCTACCGGATGTGGAAGGACATTTCCGCCGAGGACCCGTCCCACCGGAAGCTGGATGATCTGTTCCGCTCCGAGGATATCTTCGATCCCGCCCGGCCCACTCCGGTCCCGGAGATGTGATCTTAGGATGTGCTCCGGCGTGGGCTGACGCGGCCTGGCTCCTCTGACAAGGCCTGGCGCGCCTGTGCAGCCTGCGCGGCCTCCAGCGCCCTCGATAGCCAAAAGGCATTTCTGGCGATAGCCCATAAGCATTGTACACCGCCTGAAAAACGCGCTACAATAAAGGTGTCCCCAACGGGACGCCTTTTTTCATCCCATAGGGACCTGCTCCCTATGAGATGGAAATACTCCGCAAGACTGCGGACTTTACCCAAAGGAATCCGGCTGCCCTGGCAGCCGCACCGATATCTTATAAAAGGGAGAATGGAACAATGGCAGTAAAACAGACGGCTGGACGCCGGGATCTGGGGGATTTTGCCCCGAAATTTGCAGAACTGAACGATGATGTACTTTTTGGCGAGGTGTGGAGCCGGGAAGACCGTCTTTCCCTCCGGGACCGTTCCCTTGTGACCGTGGTGGCCCTCATGTCCCAGGGACTTGTGGATTCCTCCTTCCAGTACCATCTGGCCACTGCGAAGAAGAACGGCATCACCCGGGAGGAGATCGCCGAGATCCTGACCCATGCGGCCTTCTACGCAGGATGGCCGAAGGCCTGGGCTGCCTTCCGCATGGCAAAGGAAGTATGGGCGGACGAAAATGCCGCCGGAGACGGCCGGGGCGGACTATTCGGACTGGGCCAGCCCAACGACGCCTTTGCCCAGTATTTTATCGGCCAGAGCTACTTAAAGATGCTGACCACAGCAGGCGTGCCCATCGCCAACGTGACCTTTGAGCCGGGCTGCCGCAACAACTGGCACATCCACCAGGCACAGAAGAACGGCGGCCAGATCCTGCTCTGCACCGAGGGCCGGGGCTGGTATCAGGAATGGGGCAAGGAAGCCCAGGAGCTCCATCCCGGCGACGCCGTGGTGATCCCCGCCGGGGTCAAACACTGGCACGGCGCCGCCAAGGACAGCTGGTTTACCCATCTGGCCGTAGAGGTGCCGGGGGAACAGACCGCCAATGAATGGCTGGAGCCGGTCTCCGATGAGCAGTACGGTCTGCTGCCGTAAGGCTGTGACCGGCTGATGGCTCGCTGACAGCAGGAAG
>DVLJ01000091.1 GCA_018715565.1 Candidatus Ventrimonas merdavium | reverse complement strand
CTTTTATTTAGAAAAAGGTGGGACAAATATGGAAGAGGATGGCTTGGAATCTGATGCAAAAGTGGTCAACTGGATGGGGCCGCTGGTCGAAACACTGATAAAAATGGGGGGAGGAGGCAAAAGACCAGATGTGCATGAGAGAATACAAAAGGACTATCCAGTATCAGAAACAGAACGTGAAAAACGGAATTCTAACGGAACTCTTCAGGTGCTTAATGACATAGACTGGGCTAGAAATTATCTGGTGTATGAAGGATTTATTTCCAAGGAAAAAAGGGGGTTCTGGGAGCTTACGGACACTGGGAAAAGTGTCGTTATGACGAAGAAATTGGCGGGAAAAATCTTTGCGAAATGGATTAGGATAAAAGCTGCGGAACGAAAACATCAGCCGCTTCCAGAGATTGATATCACACCTTATTATACTTATCGTACTGAACAGGGAGAGAACGGTTATCCGAAATATAGTAAGGAGGACTTCTTAAAGGCCGTTTATATGTCAGAGGCTAAATATGATGTTTTGGAGATGCTTCTCAAGAATAAGAAAAATGTCATTCTTCAAGGTGCGCCGGGGGTGGGGAAAACATTCACGGCAAAGCGGTTGGCTTATGCCATGATGGGGGGAAAGGATGATTCCAGGATTGAGATGGTGCAGTTTCATCAAAACTATTCCTACGAAGACTTTATCATGGGATATCGTCCGAAAGGTGATGGTTTTGAACTTACAAATGGTATTTTTTTTCGTTTTTGTGAGAAGGCGGAAAAGCATCGGGAGAAACCCTATTTCTTTATTATTGACGAAATCAATCGTGGGAATATGAGCAAGATTTTTGGGGAATTGCTGATGCTGATCGAACGGGATTATCGAGGAACAGAGGCAACGCTGGCATACAGCGGGAAGCCGTTCTCTGTCCCGGAAAATTTGTATATCATTGGTATGATGAATACGGCTGACCGCAGTCTTGCAATGATCGACTATGCTTTGCGCAGGCGTTTCAGCTTTTTTGAAATGGAACCAGGATTCGGAACAGATGGCTTTACTGCTTATCAGAACAGCTTAGACAACGAAACGTTCAATGCTTTGGTCGGACAGATACAAGGGCTGAA
Organism: Candidatus Ventrimonas merdavium; assembly: GCA_018715565.1. Taxonomy (GTDB): domain Bacteria; phylum Bacillota; class Clostridia; order Lachnospirales; family Lachnospiraceae; genus Brotaphodocola; species Brotaphodocola merdavium. The sequence continues at coordinate 32,623 of DVLJ01000091.1, read as the reverse complement.
CAAAGAAATCGCTGACGACCCGTCATTGGGACGTGGGTTCTGTATTGGTCACAGTTACTTCTGCGGTAGAAAGCCGGGGGAATGTACGAACGATTGGATGTGCTCTGTAGTAGAATTTGATATTCTTCCTATGCTTTCAGAGTACTGGTTCGATGAGCCAACGAAGCTGCAGCGTTGGGAAAAGAATCTGCACGGTGTGTTCCATGATCAATAATAAAGGAATTCTTATAAAGAACATCTATTATATGCTGTCCTATGCGTTCCGGATTCTGAAACAATCCAATTATGAGGATGTGGAGGCCGAGACGTTTGATAAGGCGCAGGATCTCTTTGCCGCCATATTGGCAAAGGGAGTGGCACAGCAGCTGAAACAGGGACTTTATAAGGAATATGTCACAAAACAGGAAACGCTGCCAATCATGCGCGGAAAGCTTGATATGCCTGAAACCATTCGGAATCGGATTTCACGTAAGCAGAAGCTGGCTTGTGAGTTCGACGAGTTTTCCGCTGACAATCTGTATAACCAGATTCTAAAGACTGCGGTGCACTATCTCATCCGTGACCCAGGTGTAAAGAATACTAGAAAGGCGCAGCTGAATAAAATATGGTTATTCTTTGATAACATAAAACGTTTGGAACCGTCACAGATTCCATGGAACCGATTGCGCTATCAGCAAAACAATAAGAATTATGAGATGCTGCTGAATATTTGCTATTTCGTTCTGGAAGGGCTGCTTCAGACTACGGAAAAGGGGGAGTATAAGATTGCATCGTTTTCGGATGAGTGCATGGCCAGATTATATGAGAAATTTATCCTTGAGTACTACCGTCAGGAGCATCGTTATTTGACAGAGGCCAGGGCGGCACAGGTGAAGTGGGATCTGATGGGCGAGACTAGTGAGGCGATGATCCGCTTTTTGCCAGTTATGCAGACAGATATTTATCTGCGCAAAGACGAGAAAATCCTGATCATTGACGCGAAATATTATGGAAAAACGTTACAAAGGCAGTTTAACAAAGATACACTGCATTCGGGGAATATCTACCAGATTTTTACATATGTGAAGAATCAAGATAAGGGCAATACCGGAAAAGTGGCCGGTCTTTTACTGTACGCCAAGACAGAGGAACGCATCACGCCGGACTGCATGTTTAATATGGGTGGTAACATAATTGGCGCGAAGACGCTCGACTTGAATACAGATTTTAAGTTGATAACGGCGCAGCTGGACCAGATTGCAAGAGATTATTTTGGAGATTTTATGAGTGAATAAATGATGCAGAGAAGGACGTTTATTAGTTAAGGTCATCAAAAAGATTATTTGAGGAAGGACCAGATATGTACACCTGGAAAAATGTAACCAATTATTTTACGAAAGTGAGTCTGTTTTCCAGGAAGATGGGGCCTTATGAAATTTATATTTCCTATGGCTGCATGTATGGGATCATATACGTAGAAAAAGAAAACGCAGAATCCTTACGTGAGGAAGTAAAGACAGTACTTGCAAAGGAATATGAAATACACAAAGAGCCAACGGATGAATTTATGAAGAAATTTATCGAAACTTATAACCTGAGTATTCCCGGTGATATTTTGTTTGACGATTCAGATTTGTTTGATATCTGACGGAACGATCTGCCGGATACCGGATCCATGTTCGAGAACGACATCCATAAACCTACAAGGAGGATGAACCAGATGCCATATCTTTACTACCAGCTAAAAATCACGTCATCGTATAACCCTGAAATTTACCGGATCGTAGAAATCTGCGGGGACCGGACTTTTGCAGAACTAAGCGACTGCATTTTGGATGCGTTTGAATTTGACAAGTCCCATCTCTATCTGTTCAGCCTGAAACGAAAGCCTTATGATCCCGATGGGATCTATCATCCCGCAGCAGATCACCGGCGGAGGGCGGATCAGATCCGGCTGCAGGATGTAAAACCGGTTGTGCGGAATAAGTATCTTTATTTATATGATTTCGGCGATGACTGGATGTTTTACATTACGGTGCAGAAGATTCGGGAGTCAGGCCGGGAAATCCCGGTCAAGCTGATCGGCGGTCAGGGGGATCTGTGCCAGTATCCAGACTGGGAGGATGACCAGGCAGATGAGTGGGATATTGAAGAATCTTGCTGCAACGAACCGGATCATGGGGAAAATGATGATGCGGACGACGGTACAGAAGATGGTGCGATGGGCTTGGGGACGCTGGTAATTACGCTGGCCGAGGAAGATGACAGCATTGTGAGAGAAAACTTGATGTCGATCCCAGCGCTCCTCCAACGGCTGTGGATCCGTCTTGTCAAAGAGGAGCTTGAGGCGGTCGGCGATAAGGAAATGGAACTTCTGCACCGGCTGGAGAAGGCAGGTCTGGTTGAGGTGAACGAAAACGGAACAGATCTGTATCTAAGCGTAAAGAAAGGAAGCACAGATGATAAAAATGATAAGATCTGGGACGATTTTCAGAAACGATGCGACCTGGAATATTGGTTGTTGTCGATGGTTGGGATCTATGGTGTGATTGAAAAAGACGCTCTTTATAAATGTTTATGTGAAAGAGAGATCATCCCTGTCTGGTCCAGGGAGCAGTTTGAAGAAACCGTGGAAAAACTGATCAAGTGGGGATTCTGGAATAGGCTGACCGGGGCGGATGGAGCAGCTTATATCAGCTCTTTTTGCGATGAGATCGCAAAAGAGATCCTGCAGAAACGCGAAGCGTATCCGGTAAAGTGGTACTGCTCATTCGATCAGGATACAGAAGATTTCTTATTGGCAGGCGACTGGAAAGAGGCATTTCCGATCTATGGGGAGACCTGTCAGTATCTGTTTTGGGAACGGGGATGGCACCCAGAAGATGTGGGATCGTTTTTAGAGCAATTGATCAAATGCGTTGCCATGGGCTATTCGGAGCAGGAATATCTGACCTGGATCGAGGAGGCATTGAGCGAGAACCAGATCGCCTTTACGAAAACCATGAGGAAGGTATTTTTAAAATTCCGCAGGGAGTTTCCCTCTGCCGCGCTGAAGGGATATACTTGGGGAGAATATGAGAAAAGCGGCAGAAAAGACGGGTATCGTCAGCTGTCATTGTTTGAGGAAGAGCTGCCGTTCCAGTAAAGATGGGGGACGAAAAACGTCAAAGGTTCTAAAACAGGCCGGTCTGCAGATCGCAGATTGGCCTGTTTTACCATACACCGGAAATGCCGATCCATGTTTTAAATGTAAACTTTAATTCGAGATAAAGTTGACAATCAAAACCAACCTATGCTATAGTTTTCTAAAAAGGGGGAGAGAAGCCATGACAACCAAAGAGCGCATCCTAGAACTGTTTGAATCCCACCGCGGCGATTATTTTTCAGGGGAAGATATCGCCCGAGAGCTGGCCCTTTCCCGGGCTGCTGTCTGGAAGGCGGTCAAAGCCCTGCAGAGTGACGGCTACGCTATCGATGCGGTTCCGAATAAAGGTTACTGCCTTTCTGACCGGAACGATATCCTGTCAGTCCAGGGGATCCGGAAGTACCTGCAGCCCCAGTGGAGAGAACTGGATATCTCCGTTTTGTCCGCGGTCTCTTCCACCAATGGGGTGGTCCGGGAAAAAGCGGCGGCCGGAGCGAAGGAAGGCTGCCTGGTGCTGGCTAATGAACAGACCCAGGGGCGGGGGCGGATGGGGCGCAGCTTCTTCTCCCCGCCGGGGACCGGTATTTACATGAGCCTGCTGCTGCGGCCTCAGGACTGGAGCGCAGAACAGGCGGTGCGGATCACGACCATGGCGGCGGTCGCCATGTGCGACGCCATCGATGCCCTGGATATCCTCGCTGAAAAAAAGGCTCAGATCAAGTGGGTCAACGACATTTTCCTGGATGGAAGGAAGGTCTGCGGGATCCTGACAGAGGGTTCTTATAACCTGGAAAATGGGATGCTGGACTATGCGGTCCTGGGCGTAGGACTCAACCTGTATCCGCCGGAAAACGGCTTCCCAGAGGAATTAAAATCCATTGCCGGAAGCGTTTTTCAGGAGCAAAAAAGCGATGCAAAGAACAGAGCTGCCGCCGGATTTTTGAACCGTTTTCTGGGATATTATTCCGGGACTTCTGCCGCCGACCATGTGGAGGCGTACCGCAAAAAATGCCTTGTGATCGGCAGACCAGTTGCAATCTTGTCTGGCAGAGAAAGCAGGAACGCGGTGGTGACAGGGATCGACGATCAGTGCCGTTTGCTGGTGCGGTATGAGAACGGAGAAGAAGGGATCTGCTCGTCAGGAGAGATCAGCCTGCGGGTCGATCCGAAGGGATCCGGGCAGAAGTAACATGGGACAGAAGTAAGAGCGGACAGAAGTAAAACCGGACGGAAGTAAGACCGGACAGAAGTAAAACCGGATGGAAGTAAGACCGGACAGAACGAAGAAAGGCCAGGACAAGATGGAAACGATCAATTCACTAACAGAAAAGGTACAAAACGGCGGGGAGATTACCCGGGAAGAAGCGCTGTTTTTATGGGAACAGCCTCTGGAAGAGCTGTGTGAGAAGGCGGACCAGATCCGCCGATATTTCTGCGGAAACGGCTTTGACTTGTGCACGATCATCAACGGGAAAAGCGGCCGGTGCTCGGAGGACTGCCGGTTCTGCGCCCAGTCGGCTCACAATCATACCGGGGTGACGGAATATCCGTTGCTTTCCGACGAGGAGATCCTGGAGCAGGCCCGGATCAACCATGAGCAGGGGGTTCTGCGGTACTCTATCGTTACCTCGGGGAAGCGGCTGTCGGATGCGGAGGTGGACCGGCTGTGCGGCGTGATCCGGCGCATTCGGGAAGAGGTGGGGATCGCGGTCTGCGTATCCGTGGGACTGCTGGGCGAGGAGCAGTTCCGGAAGCTGAGGGAGGCGGGGGCCTCCCGGGCCCACAATAACCTGGAGACCTCCCGGAGGAATTTCCCCCATATCTGCACCACCCATACCTTTGACGACAAGATCGAGGCCATCCGTGCGGCCCGCAGGGCGGGACTTACGGTGTGCAGCGGCGGGATCATGGGCCTGGGAGAGACGGTGGAGGACCGGATCGATATGGCCATCAGCCTGCGGGAGCTGGGCATCAAAAGTGTCCCGGTGAACATGCTGAACCCAATCCCGGGAACGCCCCTGGAACAGAACCAGGTACTGACCGGGGAGGATATGCGCAGGATCGTAGCGGTGTACCGTTTCCTGCTTCCGGATGCTTCCATCCGCCTTGCAGGCGGCAGAGGACTGCTGGCGGATAAAGGGAAGGGCTGCTTTGCCTCCGGCGCTAATGCGGCCATCTCCGGCGATATGCTGACCACGGCGGGGATCACGACCAAAACAGATTTGGAATTGGTAAACGGATTAGGATACGAGGTGAGATTCTGCAATGAGTAAACGGCTTTTTATCACAGGGACCGGGACGGATATGGGAAAGACCTATGTGACCGGACTGATCCTCAAGAAACTCCATGAACAGTATGAGAACGTGGCCTATTATAAAGCGGCGATGAGCGGAAATGACCGGCGGCCGGACGGGAGCCTGATCTCGGGGGACGCCCTTCATGTAAAGACCGTTTCTGGGATCAGCCAGCCCTTGGAGGAGATGTGTCCCTATGTGTATGAGACGGCGGTTTCTCCCCATTTGGCGTCAAAGATCGAGGGAAATCCCATTGAGCTGGAGACGGTGCTCCGCACGTTTGACCAGGTATGTGAACACTATGATTATGTGACCGCGGAGGGCTCCGGCGGCATCCTCTGTCCCCTGCGGTTTGACGGACAGAAGCTACAGCTGGAGGATGTTATCAAGGCGCGGAACCTGCCCTGTCTGATCGTGGCAGACGCTGGACTTGGCACGATCAATTCGGTGGTTTTAACCGTAGAATATATGAACGGGCGGGGAATCCCGGTTAAAGGCGTGATCTTCAATCACTACGACGAGACCAGTCTGCTGCACCGGGACAACCGGCTGATGTGCGAGGCGATGACCGGAGTGAAGGTGGTCGCCTGTGTGGCAGCTGGGGCCGAGACACTGGATATGCCGCTGGAGGAGCTGACGGCACTTTACGAGTAAAAAGGGGAGGAAAGGACCATGATCTGGTATCCGTACGAACAGATGAAAACCATGCGTCCGCCGTATCAGATCGTTGACGCGGAGGGCGTGTATCTTTACACAAAGGACCAAAAACTGATCGATTCGGTATCATCCTGGTGGAGTGTGATCCACGGGTATAAGCATCCGGAGCTGGACCGGGCGATCGAGGAACAGCTGGGAAAATTTGCCCACGTCATGCTGGGGGGACTGACCCACGAAGCGGCCCAGAAGCTTTCCGATAAGCTCCAGAGCTGGCTTCCGGGAGACCTGGATTACTGCTTCTTTTCCGACTCCGGGAGCGTGGCCGTAGAGGTGGCTTTGAAAATGGCCCTGCAATACTTTATGAACCGGGGAGAGACGGCCCGTACCAAGGTCCTGGCCCTGGAGCACGCCTACCACGGCGATACTTTCAAGACCATGGAGGTAGGGGACGACGAGGACTATCATTTCGTCCTGAACGCATACGGAAAAAGCCAGCATGTCATCCATATCCCCACGGAGATCCAGGCGCTGGAGCAGGCGTTTGAGGTCCATCATGAGACCCTGAACTGCTTTATCGCAGAACCCCTGCTCCAGGGAGCAGGAGGTATGCGGATGTACGATATTTCCTTCCTGAAACGGGCCAGAGAGCTGTGCGATCAGTACGGCGTGCTGCTGATCTTTGACGAGGTGGCTACGGGATTTGGCCGCACCGGGAACCGGTTCGTGGCGGATCTGGTGCTGCCGGATATCCTGGTTCTGGGGAAGGCTCTGACCGGCGGCTACATCGGTCATGCAGTGACGGCTGCAAACCACAGGGTGTACGATGGCTTTTACGATGAAAACCCGGAACACGCCCTGATGCACGGCCCCACATTTATGGGAAATGCCCTGGCCTGCAGCGTGGCGTTAAAGTCCATTGAGCTCTTTGAGAGCCAGGATTATCTAGGCAAGATCCGCCGGATCGAGGAGATCAGCCGTCAGGAAATGGAGGGGTTTTCCGATCCCCGCGTCAAGGAGGTACGGATCATGGGCGGCTGTGTCTGCGTGGAGGTCTATGACCCGGCGGATATCAAGGGCTATCAGCAGTTTGCCTACGAGCGCGGCGTGTTCAGCCGCCCGTTCTTAAGCTATCTGTACGCCATGGTGCCGTACGTGATCCGCGAGGAGGAGCTGCGGAAGGTGTTTCGGACAATGAAGGAGTGGTTCGCCCGTTAGGGCGGCTGCTCCTTTTTTCAGTTAGGGCGGCTGCTCCTTTTTTCTGCCAGTAGATTTCTTTCCCCTTCTATGGTAAGATGAAAGGAAAGCAGCGGAAAGGAGCGGCGTCATGTCTCTACAACTTATTCTCGGTGGTTCCGGATCAGGGAAGACCACGTTATTATATGACCGGGTGATCCAGGCGTCCCTGGCCCAGCCGGAGCGGCAGTATTTTGTGATCGTGCCGGAGCAGTTCACCATGCAGGCCCAGAAGGATATCGTGGTGCGGCACCCGGACCACGGGACCATGAACATCGATATCCTCAGTTTTCAGCGGCTGGCGTACCGGATCTTTGAGGAGCTGGCGGTGGAGAACCTGCAGGTGCTGGACGATATTGGGAAATCTATGGTCCTGCGGAAGGTGGCAGCGTCCAAAAGCCGTCAGCTGGTGCTGTTTCGGGGGCATTTGAACCAGACCGGGTTTGTGAACCAGTTAAAATCCATGCTGTCCGAATTCTATCAGTACGGTGTCCGTCCGGAGCAGCTGCGGGAGATGGCGCCCCTGGCCAAGACCCCGCTGCTCCGTCAGAAGCTGGAGGATTTTGCCCTGGTATTTGAGGCATTTCAGGAGTATATCGCAGGTCATTACATCACCACGGAGGAAGTACTGGACGTGCTTTGCCGGGTGCTGCCCCGTTCTAGATTGGTGGAGGACAGCGTCATCGCCCTGGACGGATTTGTAGGCTTTACGCCGGTGCAGTACCGGCTGATCGAGCTTTTTTTGGTCCGGGCAAAGCAAGTGGCGGTGGCGGTCACGGCGGAGGGGGACGGCTCCATCTACCGGTCGATGGGGATCCAGAACCTGTTCTATACCAGCCGTCAGATGGTGGTCCGCCTAAGCCAGCTGGCGGAGAAAAATGGAGTCGCGAAACGGGAGGATATCGTCCTTGCGGGAGAGCCCCAGCGGCGGTTTACGGAGAGTCCGGAGCTGGGATTTTTGGAGAAGCATCTGTTCCGGTTCCGGGGGGCTTCCTATGAAGGAGAGATGACCGGGAGCCTGGAATTGGTGCAGGCGGACAGCCCGTCCCAGGAGATCGCCCAGGTGATCCACCGGATCTGGCAGATGATGCGCCAGGAGGGGCTCCGCTACCGGGACGCGGCGGTGATCACCGGGGATCTGCCGGGCTACAGCGGGGAGATCGCCCGCCAGTTTGAGGAGAGCGGCATCCCCTATTTTATGGACGATAAGAAGAATATCCTGGACAATCCCATGGCAGAGCTGATCCGCTCTGCCTTAGACGCGGTGCGCCGGGATCTGGACTACGAGTCTGCCTTCCGGTTCCTGCGCTCCGGCCTGGTGAGCCAGGATCCCGCCATGACGGACCGGCTGGAAAACTATGTCCTGGCCCTGGGGATCCGGGGCGGAAAACGGTGGCGGCAGACCTGGGAGCGGACCTACCGGGGGGCGGGGAATCTGAACCTGGTCCGCTTAAACGCCTATAAGGAGCAGGTCATGGGGCCGTTATTTGCCATGCAGGAGCAGTTCCGCCAGGAGGGGATCACCGTGGCGGGGATGGTCCAGGCTGTGCGGGAGCTGATCGCCGCATACGGCGCAGAGGAGCAGCTCCTATCCTGGCAGGACCAGTTCCTGGAGCAGAAAGAGTACCGCCTGGCCAAGGAATACGGGCAGATCTTCGGCCTGGTGTCTCAGCTGTTAGACCGGCTGGAGGCGCTTTTGGGAGAGGAAACGGTCAGCCGGAAGGAATTTATGGAGATCCTGGACGCCGGATTTGGGGAGATCTCTGTGGGCGTGATCCCGGCTACGGTGGACCGGGTGGTGGTGGGAGATATCACCAGGACCCGGCTGGACCACATCAAGGTCCTGTTCTTTGTGGGCGTGAACGACGGGATCGTTCCGGCGAAAAAAGAGGGCGGGAGCCTGCTTTCTGACAGAGAACGGGAGTTTTTCGCCGACCACGATCTGGAGCTGGCTCCGACCGCCAGGGAGGACAGCTTCCAGCAGCGGTTCTATCTCTATCGGATGATGACAAAGCCTTCCCGGCGGCTGGTGGTATCCTTCCCGGCAGTGGGGGGAGACGGCAAAAGCCGCCGTCCATCCTTCCTGATTGGAGAGCTGAAAAAGCTGTTTCCGAAGCTGCCGTGCAGGGATGCTTCCGGCGGGGAGGACCGGGAGATCTACTCCATGGAGGAGGCCCGAGGACAGCTGATCCAGGGCTTAAAGCAGTTTCGGGACGATACGTTCCTGAAGGAGCAGGAGCGGGCGGCATTTCTGGAATTATTCCGTTTCTTTGCCCAGTCGGAGGACTACGGGCAGGAGGCCAGACAGCTGGCGGAGGCGGCGTTCCACACCTATGAAAAGAAGGGCATCGGCCATGCGGTGGCCCAGGCGCTTTACGGGAAGATCTTAAGCGGGAGCGTGACCCGTCTGGAGCAGTATGCCGCCTGCGCTTACGGCCATTTCCTGAAATACGGGCTGGAGCTTTTGGAGCGGCAGCGGTACCAGCTGGCGGCGGCAGATATTGGAAATCTGTTCCACGATTCCATTGATCTGTGCTTCCAAAAGGTGAAGGAGCAGGGGCTGGATTGGAGGACCATTTCCGAGGAACAGCGCACCGGATTGGTGAAGCAGTGTGTGGCCCAGGTGACGGAGGAGTACGGCAATACCATCCTGGGAAGCTCCTCCCGCAACGCCTATCTGGCCCGCCGGGTGGAGAACATCACCCAGCGGACGGTGTGGGCGCTCCAGCAGCAGATCCTGAAAGGAGATTTCGTTCCAGCCGGGTTTGAGGTATCCTTCTCGGCGGCGGATCATCTGGATGCCATGCGCATTTCCCTGTCCAAGGAGGAGGCCCTGCACCTGCGGGGCAGGATCGACCGGCTGGATCTGTGCGAGGACGGCCAGCAGGTCTACGTCAAGATCATCGATTACAAATCCGGGAGCACTTCCTTCGATCTTTTGGCCCTGTATTACGGGCTCCAGCTCCAGCTGGTGGTCTATATGGACGCGGTGCTGGAGATGACCGGACGGCAGTACCCGGATAAGGATGTGGTGCCGGCAGGTATCCTCTACTATAATATTGCGGATCCATTGGTGCAGAAAAGCGGGCAGCAGGATCCGGAGGAGATCGACGGGGAGATCCTGCGGAAGCTGCGGATGAATGGCCTGATCAACAGCGAGCTGACGGCCATCCGCCACCTGGATCATACCATTGAAAAGGAGTCAGATATCATCCCTGTGGTGTTAAAGGACGGAGCCGTGCAGGAGGGGAAATCTTCTGTAGCTAACCGGGAGCGGTTCCAGGCGCTGCGGACGTTTGTCCATGAGAAATTAAAGGAGAGCGGGCGGGAGATCCTAGACGGAGAGATCGGGGTGGAGCCCTATAAAAACGGGACCCGCACCGCCTGCGATTACTGTCCGTACCATGCGGTATGCGGCTTTGATAAAAAGACCTCCGGCTTTGGATTCCGGAGGTGGAGACCGAAAAAATCAGAGGAGATCTGGGAGGAATTATGTCGGGGACGGGAGTAAAATGGACCAGAGAACAGCAGCAGGTGATCGAGAGCCGGGGGAAGAACCTGCTGGTCAGCGCCGCCGCCGGAAGCGGGAAAACGGCGGTGCTGGTGGAGCGGATCATCCGCATGGTGACCGAGGGGGAGCATCCCCTGGATATCGATCAGCTGCTGGTGATGACATTTACCAATGCGGCGGCGGCGGAGATGCGGGAGCGGATCGGCGCGGCCATCGAGGCGCGGCTTCTGGAGGAGCCGGACAATGAGCATCTGCAGATCCAGTCCGCCCTGATCCACCACGCCCAGATCACTACCATCGACAGCTTCTGCCTGCATGTGATCCGGGAGCATTTTAACCAGCTGGACTTAGATCCGTCCTTTCGGATCGGGGATGAGGGGGAGCTGATGCTTCTGCGGGCCGACGTGATGGAGGAGCTGCTGGAGGATTTTTATGAGAACGGCGGCGAGCGGTTTGAGCGGTTCGTGGAGACCTTCGGCCAGGGGAAAAGCGACGCGGGGATCGAGGATCATATCCTGCAGGTCTACACCTTTTCCCAGAGCAATCCCTACCCGGACCAGTGGCTGGCCCGGTGCCGGAAGGAGCTGGGGATGGAGGCGGGAGACAGCGGGGAAGGAGGATCTGGCGGTGCCGGGAAGGCTGGCGATCAAGAGCAGCCGGAGCAGGTGGAGCGGCGGCAGGAGCAGAAGGAGCGGCGCCAGGAGCAGAAGGAGCGGCGCCAGGAGCAGCCGGCTGCCCCTGCGTGGATGGGATTTCTCTTATCCGACGCCCGAAAACAGCTGAAGGAGCTGGCTGCTCAGATGGAGGAAAGCCTGGAGCTCTGTCGGGAGGATGAGTACCTCTGCGCCTATGAGCCGATGCTTGCCAATGACGTCCGACAGTTGAGCCAGGCGGCGGAGGCCGGGACCTTTGAGGAGTTGTATGAGGAGCTTTCCGGCATCACCTGGGACCGGCTGGCTGCGGTCCGCAGCAAGGAGGTGGATGCGGAGCGGAAGGCTAGCGTGACCGGCTGCCGGGACCGGGTGAAAAAAGCTGCGGCGAAGCTGCGGGACCTATACTGCTTTGCCCCGCCCCAGGAGATGGCGGAGGACATGAAGGGCACGGCAGAAGCGGTGGAAGTCCTTCTGGAGCTGGCGGAGGAATTTGACCGCAGGTTCCAGGAAAAAAAACGGGAGCGGAACCTGGTGGATTTTAACGATCTGGAGCATCAGGCCCTGAAGGTACTCCTGCGCTGGGAGGACGGAGCCGTCCGGTATACCGACGCGGCGGACGAGCTGAGCGCCCAGTTTGAGGAGGTGCTGGTGGACGAGTACCAGGACAGTAACCTGGTGCAGGAGGCCTTATTAAACGCCGTTTCCCGGGAGCGGTTCGGCCGGGACAACGTGTTCATGGTGGGGGATGTGAAGCAGAGCATCTACCGGTTCCGGCTGGCAAGGCCGGAGCTTTTCCTGGAAAAATACACGGCCTATGAACCCTATGAGACTGGGGGCGGGACGAAGAAAAAGATCGAGCTCCACCAGAATTTCCGGAGCCGTGACACCGTGCTTTCCGCGGTCAACGACGTGTTCTACCGGATCATGTCCGAAGACCTGGGGGATATCCGCTATACAGAGGATGCGGCGCTCCATCCGGGGGCGTCCTTTGCAGAGATCCCGGAGGAGGCATTCCCCAAGGGGAGAGACCTGGAGCCGGAGCTGCTGGCGGTGGATACGGGAGCCGGGGCGCTGGACGGCCTGGAGGAGGACGCGGCGGAGTTTACCGCCCGGGAGATCGAGGCCCGGCTGATCGCCGCCCGGATCCGGGAGATGACAGACCCGGAGCGGGGCGTTCCCGTATGGGATAAGACCTTAAACGGCACCGGCGGCTACCGCACGGCCCGGCTGCGGGATATGGTGATCCTGCTGCGGAGCACCGCCGGATGGACGGAAGCCTTTTTAAGCGTATTGATGAACGAGGGGATCCCGGCCTATGCGGAATCCCGCACCGGATATTTTAATACGATGGAAGTGGAGACAGTGTTAAGCTTCCTCTCCGTATTGGACAATCCTATGCAGGATATCCCCCTGGCGGCGGCGCTGCGGTCCCCCATCGGCGGGCTTTCAGACGAGGAGCTGGCCCGGCTGATGGGCTGGTACCGGGGCCTGGCGGACAAAGGGGAGGACCGGGGCATCTATGGCGCCATGCAGGCATGCCTGGCGGCGGGCGGAAGAGGCCAGGTGCTGGGCCAAGAGCAGGGCCAGGCGTGGGGCCAAGCGCAAGCCCAGGAGGCCCCTGGCGAGCTTGCGGAGATACAAGAAAAGCTCCGCCATTTCCAGACGATGACAGAAGATTTCCGCAGGCGGAGCCTGTACCTGCCGATCCATGAGCTGCTTTACCGGATCTATGAGGAGACGGGGTATTACCGTCTGGCCTCTGCCATGCCGGCAGGAGAGACCCGGAAGGCGAACCTGGATATGCTGGTGGAGAAGGCGGTAGAGTACGAGCGGACCAGCTACAAAGGGCTGTTCCATTTCGTGCGGTATGTGGAGAACCTGAAGAAATACAACTCCGACTTCGGGGAGGCGTCCTCGGTGGGCGAGGAAGACGATACGGTGCGGATCATGAGCATCCACAAGAGCAAAGGCCTGGAATTTCCCATTGTGTTCCTGGCTGGGATGGGCAAACGGTTTAACCGGCAGGACGTGTACGGAAAGCTTCTGATCGACCCGGAGCTGGGGATCGCCACGGATTATCTGGACCTGGAACACCGCCTGAAGACCACTACGCTGAAGAAAAATGTCCTCCGCCGGAAGATGGAGCTAGACAGCCTGGGAGAGGAGCTGCGGGTATTGTACGTGGCCATGACCCGGGCCAAGGAGCGGCTGATCATGACGGGGACCGACCGGAGCCTGGCCAAAAGCCTGGAAAAATACGCCCATGTGCCATTGACGGACGGCCACATCCCCTACACCATCCTGGGGAGCGCCAATTCCTATCTGGACTGGATCCTGATGAGCATGGGCGCTGCCAGGGTGCGCATCGCATTCCGGGAAGTACCCCTGACCGGGCTGATCGGAGAGGCATTTGCCAGGCAGGCCAGGGGAATGGCGTCTAAGGAAGAGTTGCTGCGCCTGCCGCTGGAGGAGGAGTACGACGGTCCGTTCCGGGAGGCCCTCCATAGGAACTTAGATTACCGTTATCCCTATGAGGCGGATATCCGCCTTTACACAAAGATGTCCGTGTCCGAATTAAAGAAACAGGGACAGCTGACGGACGAGGCGGAAAGCATGCAGATGGCCGGGCCTTTGGGGCCGGAGCTGGAGCGGCAGTACAGAGAGGACGGACAGGCGGACGGCCGCCAGGATGGCTGGCAGGACAGGCAGCAGGACCGCAGGCAAGACAGCCAGCGGGATCGTCAGGACGCCCCCCGGATGGGCGGTCAGCCCGGCAGCCGCCAGAATGGTCCTGGGAGCGCCCCCAGGCATGCCCCGAAAGGCTACGTCATCCCCGGGATCCCGGATCTTCCCCCGGACGGAGGCGCCGGAGCGGCGCGGGGAACCGCCTGCCACCGGGCCATGGAGCTTTTGCCCTTCCATCAGATGCACTGCCGGGAGGACGTGGAGCGGTATCTGGAGGATCTGACAGAGGAAGGAAGGTTTACCAGGGAGAATCTGGAACGGACGGATGTGGAGGAGATCTGGGGCTTCCTCCAGTCGGAGCTGGGGCGGCGCATGGCCCTTGCCCAGGCGGAGGGACGGCTCCATAAGGAGCAGCAGTTCGTGATCGGGATCCCGGCCCGGGAGATGGGAGCGGGAGATTCGGAGGAACTGGTGCTGATCCAGGGGATCATCGATGCCTATTTTGAGGAGGAGGACGGCCTGGTGCTGGTGGATTATAAGACCGACCGGGTGAGCCGGGCGAGCCTCCTGACAGAGCATTATCAGACGCAGCTACAGTATTATGCCCGGGCCCTGACCCAGATGACGGGAAAGCCGGTGCGCCAGCGGCTGATCTACTCCCTGACCCTGCAGCAGGAGATCCCCTGCTAGACGGCGGGAACACAAAAGGAGGAAGGAGAATCATGGGAAAGAAAACAGCCCAGTCCAGCTGTGACAGCTGTATGTATTACGAATACGACGAAGAATACGAGTGCTATGTCTGCGGCGTGAATTTAGACGAGGACGAGATGGCACGGTTTCTGGAGGACAGATTCTACAACTGCCCCTACTACCGCCTGGGGGATGAATACCTGGTCGTGCGCAGGCAGATGTAGGGGAATCGATGTAGGGAAGCAGATGCAGGCAACTAGAAGAAACGAAGGAAAGAATCATAGAACGCGGCAGAGAGCGGTGCCGCGGAACAGGGAGGGATAGCAAAATGATACCAGACGAACAGGTAAAACTGACTGCTTTAGCCCAGACGGCGGGCTGTGCGGCGAAGATCGGACCGGGGACCCTGGCGGGGATGCTGGAAGATCTGCCCCGGTCTGAGGACCCTCATCTCTTAGTGGGCATTGAAACGTCCGACGACGGGGCAGTGTATCAGGTAAATGAGGAGCTGGCCCTGATCCAGACGCTGGATTTCTTCCCGCCGATGGTGGACGACCCCTACACCTTTGGACAGGTGGCGGCGGCCAATGCCTTAAGCGATATCTACGCCATGGGCGGAGAGCCGAAGGTGGCGCTGAACATCGTGGCCTGGCCCAACTGCGTGAACCCCAAATTTCTGGGAGAGATTCTGCGGGGCGGGGCGGACAAGGTCAAAGAGGCGGGAGCCGTGCTGGCGGGAGGCCATTCCATCCAGGATGACGTGCCCAAGTACGGCCTTAGCGTGACCGGCTTCGTCCGCCCGGACCGGATCTTAAAAAACTGCGGGGCCCGGCCGGGGGACGTGCTGATCCTGACCAAGCCGCTGGGAACCGGCATCATCAATACGGCGGTGAAGGGAGAGCTGGCTTCTCCCGAAGCGGCCCGCCAGGTCGTCCAGGTGATGGTGAGCTTAAATAAAACGGCAAAGCAGGTATTTGACTGCCACGAGATCCACGCCTGCACCGACGTGACAGGCTTTGGCCTGGCGGGCCACAGCCTGGAGATGGCGGAGGGGAGCCAGGTGACCGTGGAGATCTGGGGGGATGCGCTCCCCATCCAGCCCTGGGCCAGGGCATACGCTGAGATGGGCCTGGTACCGGAGGGCGCGTACAAAAACCGGGCCTACGGCGGAGAACGGATCGATATGGACCAGGCGCCCTCCTGGCTCCAGGACATCTTCTGCGATCCTCAGACCTCCGGCGGGCTGTTGGTCAGCGTGCCGGAGCAGGAGGCGGGGGCTATCCTGCAGGAGCTGCAGGAGGCGGGCCTTGAGACGCCCTGCGGCGTGATCGGGCGGATCCTGGAACGGCAGGAGAAGGCCGTGCGGCTGCTTCCCGGAAGGCCCCAGGCTTTGGAGGTGGAGAGACCATGATCTATCTGGACCATGCGGCGACCACTAGCCCTAAGCCGGCCTGTGTGGTGGAGGCGGTGACCGACGCCATGCTCCATTTTGGGAACAGCGGACGGGGCGTCCATGAGGCCAGCCTGGGGGCGTCCCGGGCGATCTATGAGGCCAGAAGGCGGCTGGCGGAGCTGTTCCAGGCCGAGGGCCCGGAGCAGGTCGCTTTTACGCCTAACGCAACCTTTAGCCTGAACTTAGCGGTCCAGGGGCTCCTTCGCCCCGGAGACCATGTGATCACCACGGAAATGGACCACAACTCGGTCCTGCGGCCGCTGTACCGGCTGGAGGACCAGGGGGTGGAGCTGACGATCCTGAAGGCGGACCGGAAGGGCCGGATCTGTCTGGCGGACCTGGCTCCCTCCATCCGGGAGAACACCCGGGCCATATTCTGTACCCACGCCTCCAACGTGACCGGCGAGGTGAACGATCTGGCCGCGATCTCTGCGATCTGCCGTCCGCGGGGCGTGCTGCTGGCGGCGGATGTGTCCCAGACGGCGGGGATCCTGCCGGTCTCCATGGAGCAGATGGGCATCGATGTGCTCTGCTTTACCGGGCATAAGGGACTCCTTGGTCCCCAGGGCACCGGCGGGATCGCGGTGGGCAGAGGCGTCCGCCTTTCCCCCCTGTGTGTAGGCGGGAGCGGCGTCCACAGCTATGACCGGGAGCATCCCTCCGCCATGCCGGAGGCGCTGGAGGCAGGAACGGCCAACAGCCACGGGATCGCCGGGCTGGGGGCGGCGGCAGCCCTTTTGCTGGACCAGCGGGAGGCATTTTACAAGAAAGAAATGGAGCTCATGTGGGCCTTCTACGACGGAGTCCGGAAGCTGCCGGGGGTGACGGTATACGGCGATTTTTCTGACCGGAACGCCCTCCGCGCCCCGATCGTCTCCCTGAACCTGGGGGAGGAGGATTCTGCCTGGGCTGCCGGGGAGCTGGCGGAGCGGTGGGGGATCCAGGTGCGGGCGGGAGCCCACTGCGCCCCTCTGATGCACCGGGCCCTGGGCACTGTGGGACAGGGAGCCGTCCGGTTCTCCTTTTCTCACTCCAACACGAGAGAAGACGTAGAGCAGGCGATCCGGGCGGTGGAGATCCTGGCGGAAGAGGTGACGGCATGAGGAAAAAAGAGCTGCGGGCGGTGATCGCATTTTCCGCCACCACAGACGCCATGGCGGCGGAAGCACACTTAAAGGGAGCGGGGATCCCTGGGCGGCTGATCCCCGTTCCGCGGGAGATCCGGGCGGGCTGCGGCCTGGCCTGGTCCTCCCCGGCAGAGAGCGGAGAGGCGGCAAGGCAGGCCCTTGGGCAGGCGGGGATCCCCTGGGAATCCTGGAAGGAGCTGCTGCTGTAAGACGGGCGGAAAAGTTCTGGAAAATCAGTAGAAAAGTTGCCAGGTACGTGCTACAATGAAAGCAGTCTGATACAGAAAGGAACCGGATGTCCGGGGCCGGAGCCGGAAGGCCCGGCGCCTCCAGGACCCGGCGTATGGCAAAGGAGAAATGAAAGGCTTTTCCAAAAGCAGGAACAGAAGTTACGAGATCGATATGTGCAGCGGACCCTTGTTTTCTAAGATCGTGCTGTTTGCAGTGCCGCTGATGCTGTCAGGCATCCTGCAGCTGCTCTTCAACGCGGCGGATATCATCGTGGTTGGCCGGTTTGCCGGGAAGGAGTCTCTGGCTGCCGTGGGTTCTACCTCCTCCCTGATCAATCTGCTGGTGAACCTGTTCATCGGATTATCCGTGGGTACGAACGTGGTGGTGGCCCAGTATTATGGGGCACAGAAGTGGAAGGAGCTGGAGGAGACGGTCCATACCTCGGTGCTGATCGCCGGGATCGGGGGCGTCTTTCTGGTGTTCTGCGGCATCCTGCTGGCAGATCCGCTGCTGGAGCTGATGGGGACGCCGGAGGATGTGCTCCCGTTAGCCGCTCTGTATATGAAGATCTATTTTGTAGGCATGCCTGCGACGCTGGTGTATAACTTTGGCAGCGCCATCCTGCGGGCGGCGGGGGATACCCGGCGGCCGCTGTATTTCCTGCTGACCGCGGGCGTGATCAATGTGGTGCTGAACCTGATCTTTGTGATCGCGTTCTCCCTGGGGGTGGCAGGGGTCGCTCTGGCGACGTCCATCTCCCAGTGTGTGTCGGCGGTGCTCATCGTCCAGTGCCTGGCCCGTTCCGACGCGCCCTACCGGCTGCGGAAGGCCCGGCTGCGGATCACCAGGGCGAAGGTGGCGGCCATCGCCCGGATCGGCCTGCCGGCAGGACTGCAGGGGGCGATATTCTCCATTTCCAACGTGCTGATCCAGTCCTCTGTCAATTCGTTCGGCTCTGTGGCCATGGCCGGCAACACGGCGGCGGCCAATATCGAGGGATTTGTGTATAACTCCATGAACGCGGTGTACCAGACGGCGATGAGCTTTACCAGCCAGAACTACGGCGCCCACAACTGGAAACGGATCACCCGGATCTTAGTCTACTGCCAGTGCTTTGTCATCGCCGTGGGCATCGGCTTAGGCGGCGGGGCGGTCCTGGCGGGTACCCACCTTTTGCGGATCTATTCTTCCGACGCAGAGGTGATCCAGTACGGCATGAACCGGCTGTGGATGGTCTGTGCTCCTTATTTCCTCTGCGGGATGATGGACGTGATGGTGGGAGGTCTGCGGGGGATCGGATACTCGGTGATGCCGATGCTGGTCTCCCTGGCGGGGGCCTGCGCGTTCCGGGTGCTCTGGATCTTCACGGTGTTCGCGGAGAACCGGACGCTGCGGACCTTGTATGTCTCCTATCCGGTGTCCTGGGCGCTGACCTGTTCGGTGCATCTGCTGTGCTACGTGCTGCTCCGCCGGCATCTGGCCAGGAAGCGGGCGGCCGGACAAGGCGCATAGAAGGGCCATGGAAGGGCAGGACATAAAAGGTCAGAACTTAGAGGGGCAGAACATAGAAGGGCAGAAGGAAGCAGATCAGGCGTCGGACGATCTGCCGGGAGCGGCAGAAAGGCCGGCGCCTGTATGGTTTTAAAAATATTTCTGATCCAGACGGCGAAAGGCCAGGTGGACGAGGAAGCCGCCCAGGCAGACGCTGGCTAAGTAGATCAGATTCCCGGGAAGGATCCCTGCCCAGAGGGCGATCTCATGGAAGACCGGCTGGGTGATGGGATAGTAGGGGCTGATGTAGAACATATCGGCCCGTCCCTGTCCCGGGGCCAGCAGGTTGATGGCGGTGGCAATGGCGCAGCAGAGGAAGAACAGCGGCAGGGTGCGCACGTAGCCGGAAAGGCTCCGGTCGGTCTGGCCGGTCAGCCACAGAAAGACCGCCAGGAAGATGAGCGTCACATGCCAGAGGACGCCGTGCAGGCTTAAGCTCCAGTGGACGCCTAAGAAGCCGTCCGGCACCAGCAGGGCGGCCACTCCGCCTAACAGACCGAAATCCTGCATAAAGGTGCAGAGGACCCTGCGGGCCGGTTTCCCCCGGAAAAGCGGCAGGAGCAGGCAGAGGTACATGGGCAGGCTGCACAGCTGGAAGGGAAAATACCACCAGTCGTAATGCCCCTGTCCCACGATCGTATAAAGGAACCATTGCTTATAGCATTCCCCGGCGGCGAGCAGCAGCCCGCAGGCAAAGGGGATGCGTTCCGCATATCGTTCCGGCAGCATGCGGGATTTTTTCAGATCAACATTCTCCATAATAGCTTTGAGTATAGCACAGGCCGGAAAAAAGAACAAGGACGAGGAAAACAGAACGGAGGGATCGCATCATGGAAACCAGAGGAGCGAAACATCAGGAACTGCGCCTTTTGACGAAGGAGCAGATGGGAGAGATCTATGAGACCTATATGGTCCGGGATTTCCCCCGGGCGGAGCTCCCGCCCCTGTGGATGCTCATGGAGCGGATGGACCGGGGGATCTACGACTGCCTGGGCCTTTATGAGGAGGGAGAGCTGAAAGCCTACGGAAATCTGGTCAAGAACCGTGAGACCGGCTTTTTGCTGCTGGATTTTCTGGCCGTGTGCGCGGGGAACCGGGGCGGCGGCTATGGGAGCCGGTTCCTGTCCCTTTTAAGAGAGTATCACGGGGAGGAGCAGGGCGTCCTGCTGGAATGCGAATCGGAGCGGAGCGCAGAGGATGAGGAGAGCAGGCGCGTGCGGCGGCGCAGGATCCATTTTTATCAGAAAAATGGCTGTCAGGTGACGCGGACGAAGGTGGTGCTCTTTGGCGTGGAGTTTGATATCCTGTTCCTGCCCCTTCAGGCGCGCCGGTGCCAGGCGGATCAGGAGATGGACGGGATCTACAGGCTGATCTTAGGAGAGGAGCGGCGGAGGAAGCATGTGACGATCTGGAACCGGAACCGGCGGATGCTGGGGAGCATGACCTGGGACAGGGAGGCTGCCGGGCTCCGGGACGCCAAGAGCCTTCTGGCTGCTTTGGGATTTGCCGACGGGCGGAAGCTGCCCCGCATCGTTTCCCTGGCAGGAGCCGGGGGCAAGACTGCGACGATGTATCAGCTGGCGGATGAGCTGGCGGAGCAGGGGCTTCGGGTCCTGGTGACCACCAGCACCCACATCCGCCGGCCAGAGCGGGGCACAGTGGCTGAGATCGCCCATGTGAGCGAGCTGAACGAGGGATTCTGGAACGGGCTGATCCTGACGGCAGGGAGACCGGCGGAGCAGCCAGGAAAGCTGGCTATGCCGGAGGGACTGGGGGAGGAGACCGAGCTGGCGCGCCTCTTAGAGCTGGCGGATGTGATCCTCATCGAGGCGGACGGGGCAAAGGAGCACCCGTTGAAGGTCCCGGCTGCCCATGAGCCGGTGATCCTGCCCCAGACCGGACTGGTGATCGCCTGTGCAGGATTAAGGGCCTTGGGAATGCCGATGGGACAGGCATGCTTCCGTCTGGAGACGGACGGCGGCTGGCTCAGGCGCGGACCGGAGGACCCGGCAGGGACTGAAGATCTGGCCCTGATCCTGATGGACGAGCGGGGGAGCCACAAGCAGGTGGAAGGCCGGTACTACCGGGTGGTGCTGAACCAGGCAGATCAGGAGGCGGACCGGCTTGCGGCGGCAGAGGTGCTCGCCCAGCTGCCGTTTGCCATGCAGGAGCATGCGGCGGTGACCTGGTATGATACGCCGGAAGCTGGTGAGCCTGGATATCAGTTTGTCCAGGAGCTGCTGGCAGGCGGCTGCGTATATGGAGAGACGGTCCTGGAAGGGCCGGAGGCGGGGAGGAAAAGGGTATGGCGGACAGCGCCGCAGGTCCCCGGCTTCCCGGCGGATCAGGAGCTGCCTTGTGTACGCTGCCGGGACGGCGTCCGCGTCTACGCGGAGCGGCTGGCCCAGGAGCCGGAGCTGGTGATCTGCGGCGGCGGTCACATTTCCCTGGAGCTTTCCCGCCTGGCAGATTTTATGGAGTATGATCATACGGTGATGGACGACCGGGCGGAATTCTCCGGCAGAGACCGGTTCCCGGGGGCGAAGGCATGCCTCTGCGGCGATATGCCCCAGCTCCTTAAAATGGGCCAGTTCTCCTCTAACGCCAGCTATATCATCGTGACCAGAGGCCACGCTGCGGATCTGGCGTGCCTGGAGCAGGTGCTGCGAAAGCCTCACGGCTATGTGGGGATGATCGGAAGCCGGTCTAAGGTGGCCCGGGTGATGGAGGCGCTGGAAAAGCAGGGCTTTTCCCAGGAGGTGCTGGCCGAGGTCCATGCGCCCATCGGACTGCCCATTGGCGGGCAGACTCCGAAGGAGATCGCCGTCAGCATCCTGGCCCAGCTCATCCAGGTGCGGAACCAGGAACACCCGGCCAGCTGTCTGGGCGCGGAGGTGGAGCAGTTCTTAAGCGCCGGGAAAGCGGGCGTGATGGTCACCATCATCGGAAAGCAGGGCTCCGCTCCCCGGGGCGTGGGCTGCCGGATGGCGGTGGGCCCCAGGGGAGAGCAGGCCGGGACCATCGGCGGCGGACAGGTGGAAGCCCAGGTCAGGGCCGACGCCCTGGCATTCTGGAACGATCCGGGCCGGGAACGGCTCCGGACAGGCCGGTACGAGGTCAATATGGAGGCGGCCGCTTCCCTGGGCATGTGGTGCGGCGGTTCGCTGGAGATCATGTTTGAGAGGATGGACGGCAAGGAATGAGGAGAGAAGACCGAAAACGAGTGGTGATCAAAGGCGCGGGAGACTTAGCCAGCGGTATTGCCCTGCGGCTGTTCCGGTGCGGCTTTGATCTGGTGATGACGGAGACGGCGGTGCCCACCACGGTACGGCGGACAGTGGCATTTTCTCCCGCAGTGTACCAGGGGACCGTCCAGGTGGAGGACGTGACCGGAGTGCGGTGCGATTCCATGGAAGTGGTAGAACAGACGTTAAAAGAGCGAAAAATTGCGGTTGTTGTGGATGAAAAAGCAGAGATCATCCAAAAATGGAAGCCGGATGTGGTGGTAGATGCGATTTTGGCAAAACGGAATCTGGGCACTTCGATCCAAGATGCGCCGCTGGTGATCGCCGTGGGGCCGGGCTTTATTGCCGGGAAGGACTGTCACTGTGTGGTGGAGAGCAAACGGGGCCATTATCTGGGCCGGTGCATCTGGGAAGGGAGCGCCATCCCCAACACCGGTGTGCCGGGGCTGATCGGCGGCTATGGTCTGGAACGGCTGATCCGGGCGTCGGATGACGGGGTGTTCCGGGGGACGGTGTCCATCGGCAGCCAGGTGAAGGCCGGAGCCGTGGTGGGCTATGCCGGAGAAACGCCTATCCATGCTCAGATCGACGGCGTGGTGCGGGGGCTTCTGCAGGACGGGGTCCTGGTGACGAAGGGGATGAAGGCCGGGGACGTGGATCCCCGGTGCGCTCCGGAGCATTGCGATACAGCCTCGGACAAGGCGATGGCCATCGGCGGCGGCGTTCTGGAGGCGATCCTTTCCTGGGAGCAGCGGGCGATGGCACTGGAAGGGAGAACGGCTCCGGAACAGGACCGCTCTGCCTCCAAGATCGCCCTGGTGCTCTTAGCGGCAGGGGACAGCCGCCGCTTCGGGAGCAATAAGCTGCTGGCGGACATTGAGGGAAAACCCATGTACCGGCATATCCTGGAGGAAGTGGAGCGGCTGCCCAAGGACGCCTTTTGCCGCCGGATCCTGGTGAGCCAGTACCCGGAGATCCTGACGGATGGGGAACGCTCCGGCTTCCGGGCTGTGGAGAACCGGGAGAGCAGCCTTGGCATTTCCCATTCCATCCGTCTGGGACTGGAGGCCCTGGGGGACGGAGAGGCGGACGCGGTCTGCTTTGCCGTCTGCGACCAGCCCTGGCTGACCCATACGGCCATCGCCGGGCTCCTGAAGGGCTGGCGGGAGAGCGGCAAAGGGCTGGGGACCCTGTCCTTCCAGGGCAGGGATGGGAACCCGGCTGTCTTTTCCAGGGCCTATTTTGGAGACCTGGCGGCCCTTTCGGGAGACCGGGGCGGGCGGAGGATCCTGCTGGCCCACCCGGAGGACGTGTACCGGTATGAGGTGGCCCAGGAGCGGGAGCTGACCGACGTGGACGAGCCGCTGGGACATCATTTAGGACAGGAGTGAGCATATGGCAGGATGGATCAAGATCCAGGATCTGAACGCCCCGGAGCTGGACGTATACGCCCGGCTGTCCGAGGTCCAGCTGCTGCGGTATCGGGAACCGGAGCCGGGGCTTTTCATCGCCGAGAGCGCGAAGGTGATCGGGCGGGCGCTGGACGCAGGCTATGAGCCGGTCTCCCTGCTGGTGGAGACCAGGCATATCGAGGGGGACGCCCGGGAGATCATCGCCCGCTGCGGGGATATCCCCATCTACACGGCGGAATATGAGACGTTAAAATGCCTGACCGGATTTCCCCTTACCCGGGGGATCCTGTGCGCCATGCGGCGGCGGAGGCTGCCGGACGCAGGAGACATCTGCGCCGGGGCGAGGCGGATCGCCGTGCTGGAAAAGGCGATGAACCCCACCAATCTGGGGGCGATCTTCCGGGCGGCCGCGGCCCTTCAGATCGACGGCGTGCTCCTGACCCCTGGGAGCACCAACCCGCTGTACCGCCGGGCCAGCCGGGTCAGCATGGGGACTGTGTTCCAGATCCCCTGGACCTTCTTTAACGAAGATAGGGAGCCGTGGCCGGGGGCGGGCATGGATATGCTGAAGAGCCTGGGCTTTCAGACCGCGGCCATGGCCCTGCGGGACGACTCCGTCAGCGTGGAGGATCCCATGTTAAAAAAGGCGGAAAAGCTGGCGATCATCCTAGGAACAGAGGGGGAAGGCCTGGAGCCGGAGACGATCGCCGCCTGCGACCACATCGTGCGGATCCCTATGCGGGAGGAGGTAGACTCCTTAAATGTGGCGGCCGCAGCCGCGGTGGCGTTCTGGGAACTGGGGAAGCCGGACGGGACGCCAAAGATCGTTTAAAAAAAATCACTTGCTAGGAAGCCCCTGCTTCGTTATAATGAAGGGTATACTGCGCGTTCCCGGCAGAGATGGGGCCGGGAGCGGGGAGATGGGAGTTCAGAAAGGACATTTGCGATGATAACATTAGAACGCACCAGCGTCATGAACCTGGAGAATGCGATCCGCGGCGCGCGCAACCCCATGAACAGCTGGGGCCGCATGGACAGCGGATATGATGAAGAAGGCAGCTATATCCTGGGGCCCAATGATCTGGACCTGGCCAAGCGGCTCAGGCGGGCAGGGACCGGCGACCACCGGAAGTACCTGCGGCAGATCTTTGTGTCCGTCGACATCACGGCGCCCATGTACTGGTGGAAGGAGTACGATACCTACAAGGTGGCCACGGTGGCCAACTCCACCAGCACGATGCACAAGATCCACAGCAAGCCTTTTGAGCTGGAGGATTTCAGCCATGATCATCTGACCCCGGAAGGGTTAGAGATCCTTAAGGAGCTGATCGGACGGCTGGAGAGCATCCGCCTGCGGTTCGTGGAGACGAAGGACAAGGCGTACTGGTATGACCTGATCCAGCTTTTGCCCAGCAGCTATCATCAGATGCGGACCTGCACGATGAATTATGAGAACCTGATCAATATGTACTTTGCCCGCAGGAACCATAAGCTGGCGGAGTGGCATGCCTTCTGTGACTGGGTGCGCTCCCTGCCTTACGCCAGAGAGCTGATCCTGGCCGAGGAGGACGGAGGAGAAAGCGGGGCAGGAGCATGAAGCTGATGGCGGCGGTGGACAAGAACTGGGCGATCGGACTGGGAGGGAAGCTCCTGGTGACCATCCCCCACGACCAGAAGCGGTTCCGGGATCAGACCCTGGGCAAGGTGATCGTCATGGGGCGGAAGACCTTAGAGAGCCTTCCCGCCGGCCAGCCCCTGTACGGCAGGACCAACGTGGTGCTGAGCCGGGATCCAGGGTATCAGGTGAAGGGGGCGGTCGTATGCCGCAGCCTGGAGGAGTGCCTGGAATATCTGAAAGGCTTTCCTTCCGATGAGATCTATATCATCGGAGGCGAGAGCATCTACCGGCAGTTTTTGCCCTACTGCGACCAGGCGGAGATCACCTGGATCGATTTTGCGTACTCTGCTGACACCTATTTCCCGGATCTCACCCAGAGCGGGGAATGGGAGCTTGCGGAGGAAAGCGACGAGCAGACCTATTTTGATCTGTGCTACACGTATCAGACCTACCGGCGGCGGTAAGCCGCGGCCGGACCGGACAGATCCGGGAACGGCTGGACCGGGACCTGGACAGACCGGTCATTTCAGAAGGTTTCCGCAGCCTGCGGATACGATAAAAAGGGCCCGGAAGCGGGCGAACATAGGAGGAGAACCATGTACCAGATTTTGAAAGCCGAACAGCTGGCAGACAAGATTTATCTGATGGATGTCAAAGCGCCCCGGGTGGCGCGGTCCTGTCAGCCTGGCGAATTTGTGATTGTGAGAATGGATGAGAAGGGCGAGCGGATCCCCCTGACGATCTGCGATTTCGACCGGGAGCAGGGCATTGTGACCATCGTGTTCCAGATCGTAGGCGCGTCTACCCTGCGGATGGCGGGATTAAAGGCCGGCGACGCCTTCCAGGACTTTGTAGGTCCCCTGGGACAGCCGTCGGAGTTTGTGAAGGAGGACCTGGCCGAGGTCAAGGGCCGCAGATACTTATTCGTGGCCGGCGGCGTAGGCACCGCTCCCGTATATCCCCAGGTCAAGTGGATGAAGGAGCACGGCATCGACGTGGATGTGATCGTAGGCGCGAAGAACAAGGACCTGCTGATCCTGGAGAAGGAGATGGAGTCTGTAGCCGGGAACCTGTATGTGACCACCGACGACGGCTCCTACGGACGCCACGGCATGGTGACCGCTGTGATCGAGGATCTGGTAAAGGACCAGGGCAAGCACTACGACGTATGCGTCGCCATCGGCCCGATGATCATGATGAAATTTGTCTGCAAGCTGACCAAGGAGCTGGGACTTCCCACCATCGTCAGCATGAACCCGATCATGGTGGACGGCACCGGCATGTGCGGCGCCTGCCGTCTGACTGTAGGCGACGAGGTGAAGTTCGCCTGCGTGGACGGACCGGAGTTTGACGGCCATCTGGTGGATTTTGACGAGGCGATGAAGCGCCAGCAGATGTATAAGACGGAAGAGGGCCGCGCCATGTTAAAGGCCATGGAGGGGGACACCCACCACGGCGGATGCGGCAACTGCGGCGATTAATCGGGGACAGAGCGGAGGATAAGAATATGGACGTATTGAAAAAGGTTCCTGTGAGAGAGCAGGATGCGAAGGTGCGCGCCACCAATTTTGAAGAGGTCTGCTACGGCTACAACAAAGAGGAAGCGATGGAAGAGGCTTCCCGCTGCTTAAAGTGCAAGAACGCCAAGTGCGTAGGCGGATGCCCGGTATCCATCAACATCCCGGGCTTTATCAAGGAAGTGGAGGCCGGCAATTTTGAAGCCGCCGCCGATGTGATCGCAGAGGCGTCTGCCCTGCCGGCAGTCTGTGGGCGGGTATGCCCCCAGGAGAGCCAGTGCGAGGGGCAGTGCATCCGCGGCATCAAAGGCGAGCCTATCTCCATCGGAAAGCTGGAGCGGTTCGTGGCGGACTGGTCCCGGGAGAATGGATTTGTGCCGAAGGTGACGGCAGAGAAGAACGGCCATAAGGTAGCGGTGGTAGGCTCCGGTCCTGCCGGACTGACCTGCGCCGGAGATCTGGCCAAGATGGGCTACGACGTGACCATTTTCGAGGCCCTGCATGAGCCGGGCGGCGTGCTGACCTACGGTATTCCGGAGTTCCGTCTGCCCAAGTCTGCGGTGGTGCAGCCGGAGATCGAGAATGTGCGGAAGCTGGGCGTGACCATTGAGACGGACGTGATCATCGGCAAGTCGGTGACCATTGACGAGCTGATGGACGAGGAAGGCTTTGAAGCGGTATTCATCGGCTCCGGAGCCGGACTG
Source organism: Candidatus Ventrimonas merdavium (assembly GCA_018715565.1). Taxonomy (GTDB): domain Bacteria; phylum Bacillota; class Clostridia; order Lachnospirales; family Lachnospiraceae; genus Brotaphodocola; species Brotaphodocola merdavium. The sequence goes on along the minus strand of DVLJ01000091.1, from coordinate 4,917 downwards.
CCCAAGTTCATGGGCATCCCGGGGGAGAATGCCAACGGCGTATTTTCTGCGAACGAGTACCTGACCCGGAACAACCTGATGAAGGCATTCCGGGAGGATTATGATACCCCCATCGTGGCGGGCAAGAAGGTAGCGGTGGTAGGCGGCGGCAACGTGGCCATGGACGCGGCCAGAACTGCCCTGCGCCTGGGGGCGGACGTGCACATTGTGTACCGCCGCAGCGAGGCGGAGCTGCCGGCCCGTGTGGAGGAGGTGCACCATGCCAAGGAGGAAGGCGTGATCTTCGACCTGCTGACCAATCCGGTGGAGATCCTGACCGATGAGAACGACTGGGTAAAAGGCATCAAGGTGCGGAAGATGGAGTTAGGCGAGCCGGACGCTTCCGGAAGACGGCGTCCTATCGAGATTGAGGGCTCGGACTACATCATGGACGTGGATACGGTGATCATGTCTCTGGGAACCTCTCCCAATCCGCTGATCTCCTCCACCACCGAGGGTCTGGAGGTCAACCGCCGGAAATGCATCGTTGCCGACGCGGCCAACGGCCAGACGTCCCGGCCGGGCGTATTTGCCGGCGGCGACGCGGTGACCGGAGCGGCTACGGTGATCCTGGCTATGGAGGCTGGAAAGCACGGAGCCCAGGGCATCCACGAGTATTTAAGCAAGAAGGCGGAGTAATACCAGCTTAAGAAGGACCGGGTGCTGTGGCAGATCGTCATGGCACCTGATTTTTCTATTTTGATGATACCAGGGTCAAACGGTTGGAGATCCGATGCAAGCTTGCCTGCAAGCGGGTTTTTAACCTTGGGGCCCGCCAAAAACATGGATAAGAAGACATTTTTATGAAACAGAAATCATCTTACACAGATCTTTTGCACGGGCGGATCTTTCCCGCACTGACGGGCCTGGCGCTGCCGATCATGGCCACTTCCCTGGTGCAGACTGCGTACAATTTAACGGACATGGCCTGGATCGGTCGTGTGGGGAGCCGCGCCGTGACCGCAGTGGGAGCGGCGGGCATGTATACCTGGCTTTCTTCCGGGATCGTCCTGATGGCCCGGATGGGCGGCCAGGTGAAAACGGCTCAGAGCCTGGGCCGGGGAGACCGGGAGGAGGCCAGGATCTATGCCAGGGGCGCTATCCAGATGGCTGTGGCCCTGGCGGTCTCCTTTGCCCTGATCGTCCAGCTCTTTGCCCCCGCTCTGATCGGATATTTTCAGCTGAATGACAGCGGGACCATCCATTCCGCGGAACAGTACCTGCGGATCACCTGCGGGCTGATCGTCTTTTCCTTTTTGAACCAGACCATGACCGGGCTGTTCACGGCGGTGGGCGACAGCCGGACCCCGTTTTTGGCCAACTGTGTGGGCCTGGGCGTCAATATGGTGCTGGACCCGGTGCTGATCTTCGGTCTGGGGCCATTTCCTCGGATGGAGGCGGTGGGCGCGGCGGCAGCCACGGTGTTTGCCCAGATGGTGGTGACCCTGGCGCTGATATCCCGGGCCCGGAAGGATGAGGTCCTGTTCCGGCAGATCGGCCTGGGGAAACCAACGCCCCGGCCGTATCTCCGGGTGATCGTCCAGGTGGGGCTTCCCACTGCGCTGCAGAGCATGCTGTACTCCGGGATCTCCATGCAGCTGACCCGCATGGTGGCATCCTGGGGAGACGCGGCGGTGGCGGTCCAGCGGGTAGGCGGCCAGGTGGAATGTATCTCCTGGATGACGGCGGAGGGCTTCGGCTCGGCGATGAACGCCTTTACCGGCCAGAACTTTGGAGCGAGACAGTATGACCGGGTGAAAAAAAGCTATGGGGTCGCTTTGGGCGTGATCGGCCTGTGGGGGCTGATGACGTCCTGTATCCTGGTCTTTGGGGCGTCGCCTCTGTTCCGGATCTTCATCCAGGAGCCGGAGGTCCTGCCTCTGGGCATCAGCTATCTGGTGATCCTGGGCTACGGGCAGATGTTCATGTGCCAGGAGCTGATGACTGGCGGAGCCCTGCAGGGGATGGGAAAGACCATGTCCTGCTCGGTGATCACCATCGTGCTGACGGCGGCGCGGATCCCGCTGGCCATGATCCTGGGGCAGACGTCCCTGGGACTGGACGGGATCTGGTGGGCCCTGACGGTGACCAGCATCGCCAAAGGCGTGGTGTTTGTGGGCTATTATCTTTGGATCTTAAGGCGGCTTCCTCAGGAGACTAGGGGAGTGATTTAATCCCAAGGACCGACCGCAGGAGTTCTTCCGGGCAGAAGGGCGTTCGGGCGGATGGGATCAGGAGAGACAGCATCAAGAAGGATGGGATCAAAAAGGATCGCGTCAGGAGCGATGGGATCCGGGAAAGGAGAAGCGGAATATGGGGGCAATGACAAAAGAGGAAAAATACAGGCAGATGATCGAGACGCCGGTCAACCGGCTGATCCCGAAGCTGGCGGTGCCGACGATCATCAGCATGCTGGTGACCTCGATCTACAATATGGCGGATACCTTTTTCGTCAGCCAGATCAGCACCAGCGCATCTGGGGCGGTGGGCGTTATGTTCTCCGCCATGGCCATGATCCAGGCGATCGGCTTTACCTTGGGGATGGGCAGCGGCAACAACATTTCCCGGGCGTTGGGAGACCGGAACGAGGAGCGGGCCAGTCTGTTCGCGGCTACGGCATTTTATACGGCGGCCATCATCGGGGTGATCATCCTGGTGCTCGGCACTATCTTCTCCCAGCCGATGGTCTATTTCCTGGGAGCCACGCCGACGATCGCGCCCTATGCCCAGGATTATGCCCGCTACATCCTGATCGCGGCGCCGTTCATGCTGACCTCGTTTGTCATGAACAATATCCTGCGTGCTCAGGGCAACGCCATGTTCGCCATGATCGGCATCACGGCGGGGGGCGTGCTGAACATGATCCTGGATCCGATCCTGATCTTTACCTTTGATATGGGGATCGCGGGGGCGGCGATCGCTACCATGGCCAGCCAGATGATCAGCTTTGCCCTGCTGCTGTATCAGTGCAATTCCCGGGACGACTGCATCAAGATTCAGATCTCTAAGTTCCGGCCGAACCTGGCGGTCTATGGGGAGATCCTCCACGCCGGGCTTCCCTCCTTCTGCCGTCAGGGGCTGGCCAGCGTTGCGGCGGTGGTGCTGAACTTCGCGGCGGGTCCTTACGGGGACGCGGCCATCGCGGCCATGTCCATCGTGACCCGGTTCATGATGTTCATCAACTCCAGCCTGATCGGGTTTGGCCAGGGCTTCCAGCCGGTGTGCGGCTTTAACTTCGGCGCCAGACGGTACGACCGGGTGCTGGAGGCTTACTGGTTCTGCGTAAAAGTGGCAGTGATCATGCTGACTGTGTTCGGCGTGGCGGCCTTTGTCATCAGCCGTCCGATCATCACTTCCTTCCGGAGGGAGGATCTGGAGGTGATCCAGATCGGCACCCTGGCCCTGCGGCTGCAGCTTTTGACCATGCCCCTCCAGGCGTGGATCATCATGGTGAACATGCTGACCCAGTCCATCGGCTACGGCTTCCGGGCTTCCCTGGTGGCTATGGGACGGCAGGGGCTGTTTTTGATCCCGGCCCTGGTGATCCTGCCCATGTTCTTCGGCCTTCTGGGCGTGCAGCTGGCCCAGCCCATTGCTGACGTGCTCTCCTTTGTGCTGTCGGTGGCAGTGGTCGTGGGCGTGTTAAAGGAGCTAGGGCAGATGCGGGACAGCCAGGGGCGGAGCGCGGCGCCCGTCTGACGGCGCGGCAGGCCGGGGCTGGCATGTAGGAGTGCGGGCCTCTGGTCTGCGCAGATTTTTTGATCTCAGGTCAAATTTTTACAAAAAAATACTGGACGAATCGGGCATTTTATGAGAAAATAAAACCAAGTATGATGTGATAAATTTAACAATTCTGCGTGCCATCCGAGTCTGACTTCAAGCTGTATTTCCTGCTTTATTTCGGACTTTCGTCATGCAGAGACTGTTAAAGCGCGTACTTCAGGACATTACATAGTTGAAAGGAGTTTTAACATGATTTATTCACATGAAGTAGAGAAAATGTGCACCGTTGCACAGGGCGTTCATCATGGCGCCGCTCCGATCCCGGAAGAAGCCAAATGGGTACAGGCAAAAGAAGTAAAAGACATTTCCGGTCTGACCCACGGTGTGGGCTGGTGTGCTCCCCAGCAGGGCGCATGCAAGCTGACCCTGAACGTGAAAGAGGGCATCATCCAGGAGGCTCTGGTGGAGACCATCGGCTGCTCCGGTATGACCCACTCCGCAGCGATGGCTGCTGAGATCCTGCCGGGCCGCACAGTTCTGGAAGCTCTGAACACAGACCTGGTATGCGACGCGATCAACACCGCTATGAGAGAACTGTTCCTGCAGATCGTATACGGAAGAAGCCAGAGCGCATTCTCCGAGGATGGACTTCCCATCGGCGCCGGTCTGGAGGATCTGGGCAAAGGTCTTCGTTCCCAGGTTGGTACCATGTACGGTACCCTGAAAAAAGGTCCTCGTTACCTGGAGATGGCAGAAGGCTATGTTACCGGCATCGCACTGGATGCAGACGACCAGATCATCGGTTACCAGTTCGTAAGCCTTGGCAAGATGACAGATTTCATCAAGAAAGGCGACGACCCGAACACCGCATGGGAGAAAGCAAAAGGTCAGTATGGCCGCGTAGCTGACGCAGTCAAGATCATCGACCCGAGACAGGAATAAACCGGAATATTGAAGGAGGACTACATATCATGGCATTATTTGAATCATATGAGAGACGCATCAAACAGATTGATGCAGTATTGAACAGCTATGGCATTGCTTCCATTGAAGAAGCGGAGAAGATCACCAAGGACGCAGGTCTGGACGTATACAAGATGGTAGAAGGCATCCAGCCGATCTGCTTTGAGAACGCAAAGTGGGCTTACACCGTGG
>DVLJ01000005.1 GCA_018715565.1 Candidatus Ventrimonas merdavium | reverse complement strand
CGGTCTGGGCGCCTGGGGCGACGGACGGGTCTTCATCGTCGGCACGAAGGGGACCATTGAGATCCGGAAATATCTGAACGTGGGAGAGGAGACCCAGGGGGACAATGTGTTCCTGGTAGATGGGACGGAGGAGAAGAAGTATCAGGTCACCGGGAAGGTGGGGTACTATTTCTTCGGAGACTTTATCCTGGACTGCATGGAACGGACCGAACGGACCATGACCCAGGACCATGTATTCGCCGCCATGCGGACCGCCATCGAGGCGGAGCGGCAGGCGGAGCGGATCCGCTGAGATCAGAGGAAAACGAGTTAAAAATGAGGCTGCCCAGACACAGGCAGCCTCAAAGCAGTTCATGAAGGATGAAGCGGCGGCTATCCCGCCGCCATCGGTCATCCCCGCGCCGCCTCCACGAACATCCCAAACAGCCTTGCCGCCGCCTCATCCTGTTCCCAAAGGTACTCCGGGTGCCACTGGACGCCGATGAAGAACGGATAGTCCGGCTTTTCCACACATTCCACCAGCCCGCCGGGAGCGTGGCCGGAGGCGGTCAGGCCGGGGGCGACCCGCCGCACCGCCTGGTGGTGCATGCTGTTGACCTTGATGACGCTGTTCTGAGCGATCCGGGCCAGCAGGGTGCCGGGTGTCACGGACACCGTGTGAGACGGGATATCATAAGCGAACGGCTGGGTATGGGCGATGGGGAATTCCTCTTTAAATTGGCTGGGGATATCCTGATAGATATCGCCGCCCAGGCCGATGTTCAAGATCTGCACGCCCCGGCAGACGCCCAGGATCGGCTTTTTCGCTTCCATAGCCAGCCGGAGCAGGGCCAGCTCCAGCTCATCCCGCCGCAGGCACACATTGCCGCAGTGGGCCTGGGTCTCCTCGCCGAAGAAGAAGGGATGGACGTCCGGGCCGCCGGTAAAGAGGACCGCGTCTGCTCCCTCCAGAAGCTGGGCCAGATCCGCCTCCGTAAGATCCAGGGGAAGGATCACAGGGATCCCGCCCGCATGGCGCACCGCCTTGAGGAAGGCGGGCCGCATGTAAGGCTCATCCCGTTCCGTATTAAAATAGGGGGTCAGTAAAATGACTGGTTTTTTCTGTGCCATAGGTGGGCTCCTTTGCTCGTTCCTAAATTTTTACAAAGAAATACCCCTCCCGCATGTGAAACGGAAGGGGTATCTGATTAGTTGCAATTAGCCTTCGTTGATAGCGCCGGTCGGGCAAACGCCTGCACAGGAACCGCAGGAGATGCAGGAATCAGCGTCGATCACGTACTGACCATCACCCTGGGAGATAGCGCCAACCGGGCACTCGCCCTCACAGGTACCGCAGCTTACACAAGCGTCAGAAATTACATATGCCATATTCTTATCCTCCTTGAATATCTATAACATTTCGTTGTGCTTTCATTCTATACTATCCGAACAAAATATTCAAGTGGAAATTGTTGTGAAGATGGACAAAATGAGGTACAATAACCGCATTTATCCCTCTTTTTCCCGCGCATCCCGGATCCCCCGCAGAATCGTCTGACGGGCTTCCAGGGCTTCGTCCCGGCCCAGGGGTTTGACGTCTTTTAAGGCATAATCCATGCCCAGCTTTTCGTATTTTGCCTTGCCCATATCGTGATAGGGAAGGACATCCAGAGCCTTCACATTGCGGAGCGTGCCGATGAACCGTCCCAGCCGGTACAGCTCCTCCTGGTCATAGGTGATGCCGGGTACGACCACGTGGCGGATCCACACCGGGACCGCTTTCTGATCCAGATACCGGGCAAAGGCCAGGATCGGTCCCAGCGGCTGCCCCGTCAGCTTTTTGTGGCCTTCCGGATCGATGTGCTTGATATCCAGCATGACCAGGTCGGTGACGGTGAGCAGCTTGTCAAAGAGCTCCATGCGGGCCGGATCCTCGGGGCGGAACGTGATGCCGGAGGTATCCAGGCAGGTATGGATCCCCCGCCGCGCCGCCTCGGTGAACAGCTCTGTGACAAATTCCAGCTGGACCAGCGGATCCCCGCCGGTGGCCGTGATGCCACCCCGCTGGTAGAAGCTCCGGTTTTTCTCGTACAGCGCCATGACCTGGGCCACGGTCATCTCCATGCCGCCGCCGATCCGCCAGGTGTCAGGATTGTGGCAGTAGAGGCAGCGCATGGGACAGCCCTGGAAAAACACGACCAGACGGACGCCGGGTCCGTCTACCGTACCGAAACTTTCTATAGAATGAATATGGCCGACCATGATCTGCCCCCCCTTATCTGTATGTTGGAAAAGACGCGAAAAACAGGGCGGAACGGGGATCACGGGAACCCCGCGGCTTTCGTTCCGGCCCTGTCTCGTTATCGAGGCGTATCTGTTAGATCGCGTCGTGGAACGTTCTGGAGATCACCTCATCCTGCTGCGCCTTGGTCAGCTTGTTGAAGTTGACCGCATAGCCGGATACCCGTACCGTCAGCTGGGGGTATTTCTCCGGGTGCGCCTGAGCGTCTAACAGCGTCTCCTTGGTGAAAACGTTGACGTTTAAGTGATGGCCGCCCTTGGACGCATAGCCGTCCAGCAGGGAAACCAGGTTATCGATCTGCGCTTCGCTTGCATGTGCCATAATAAGATCCTCCTGTCGTAGATTCTGTCACATCCGTATCGTATCGGAAAATGGTATCGTATCAAAAACGTGCCGTGCCGGAGCCGGGAAGTTACTCCCGGTCCCCCACTCCGTCCATCAGGTTCGGGATGGAGCAGGCCGTATTTACGCCGCATTCCAGCTCCACATCCAGGTCTCCCATAAAGAGCTGGTCCTCTTTTCCCAGGGCTCCCGGGATGATGGAGAAGGTGTTGGAAATGCCGTCCTGAGCGTCCTTAAACGGCAGCTTTGCCACAGAAGCCAGGGACGCCACCGCGCCGTGGGTATCCCGGCGGTGCATCGGGTTGGCGCCCGGTGCGAAGGCCTCGCCAGCCTTTCTTCCGTCCGGCGTGGAGCCGGTGGCCTTTCCATATACCACGTTGGAGGTAATGGTCAGGATGGAGGTGGTGGGGATGCCGCCCCGGTAGCAATGGTTCCGTTTTACATAGTTCATAAAGTCGTGGACGATATCCACCGCGATCTGGTCTACCCGGTCGTCGTCGTTGCCGTATTTGGGGAAGTCGCCTTCCACCTGGTAATCCACCACGATGCCGTTCTCATCCCGGACCGTCTTGACCTTGGCGTACTTGATGGCGGATAAGGAGTCGGCCACGACGGACAGGCCGGCGATGCCGGTGGCGAACCAGCGGGTCACCTTGTGGTCGTGAAGGGCCATCTGCAGCCGCTCATAGCAATATTTGTCGTGCATATAGTGGATGATGTTCAAGCTGTTCACATAGACGCCTGCCAGCCACTGCATCATGTCGTGGTAGCGTTCCATGACCTCGTCGTAATCCAGGTACTCGGAGGTGATGGGGCGGTACTTGGGTCCTACCTGGACCTTGCTCACCTCGTCCACGCCGCCGTTGATGGCGTATAAGAGGCACTTGGCCAGGTTCGCCCGGGCGCCGAAGAACTGCATCTCCTTGCCGATCCGCATGGAGGAAACACAGCAGGCGATGGCGTAGTCGTCGCCGTGGGTCACCCGCATCAGATCGTCGTTCTCATACTGGATGGAAGAGGACTCGATGGAGGTCTTGGCGCAGAACCGCTTAAAGTTTTCCGGCAGCCGCACGGACCACAGGACCGTTAAGTTGGGCTCCGGTGCGGTGCCTAAGTTCTGCAGGGTGTGCAGGTAGCGGAAGGACATCTTGGTCACCATGTGCCGCCCGTCGATGCCCACGCCGCCGATGGACTCGGTCACCCAGGTGGGGTCGCCGGAGAACAGCTCGTTGTACTCCGGGGTGCGGGCGAATTTCACCAGGCGCAGCTTCATGATGAAGTGATCCACGAATTCCTGGATCTGCTCCTCGGTGTAGCGGCCCTCGGCCAGGTCCCGCTCCGCATAGATATCGATAAAGGTAGAGGTCCGTCCCAGGGACATGGCGGCGCCGTTCTGCTCCTTGACCGCGGCCAGGTAGCCGAAGTAGGTCCACTGGATCGCTTCCTTTACGTCTGTGGCCGGCTGGGAAATGTCAAAGCCATAGATCTTGCCCAGCTCTTTTAATTCCTTCAGGGCCCGGATCTGCTCGGATAATTCCTCCCGGTCCCGGATGATCTCCGAGTACATGGTGCTGCGGGTGGTCATCTTCTGTTCTTCCTTGTCGGCGATCAGACGGTCCACGCCATATAAGGCGATCCGGCGGTAGTCGCCGATGATCCGTCCCCGTCCGTAGGCGTCCGGCAGGCCGGTGATGATGTGGCTGGACCGGCAGGCCCGCATCTCCGGGGTGTAGGCGTCAAATACGCCGGCATTGTGGGTCTTCCGGTGCTTGGTGAAGAACTCCACGATCTCCGGGTCCACCTCATAGCCGTTGTCCGCGCAGGCCTTCATGGCCATGCGGATGCCGCCGTAGGGCTGTAAGGACCGCTTAAAGGGCTTATCGGTCTGAAAGCCCACGATCGTCTCCAGCTCCTTGTCCAAGTATCCGGGACCGTGGGATGTAATGGTGGAAATGACCTTGGTGTCCATATCCAGGACGCCGCCGGCTTCCCGCTCCTTCTGGTTTAACTCCATGACCTGATCCCACAGCTTCTGTGTGTTCGCCGTAGGGCCGGCCAGGAATGCATCGTCTCCGTCATAGGGGGTGTAGTTCTTCTGGATGAAGTCGCGCACGTTGATCTCGCGCATCCACACACCAGGCTGAAACCCTCTCCACTGTTCGCCCATCCTGTTACCTCCTGAATTGAATTCCGCGTTCTTGCGTAATTTTTGTGTTATGTTATGTTGTGTCATAGTGTGATCGTTTTTGCCGCCTTCTTTGCTGTTGGCTGCTTACGCGGTCATTATATCCCGTGCCTTGCAGCCCCGTCAAGAGCGTTAGCGGGAATAATTCTCATGTATCTCATTTCATACAAATAAGGTAGGAATTATACTGCAGGAATGATACCCCTTGCTATTTTCGGGGAAAAGTATTATAGTAACCATAGTATACCCAAGAAGGAGGAAAGAAACATGCAGATTAGTAAAGATATGCTGATCGGCGAGCTGATCCAGATGCATGAGCTGATCGCTCCGATGCTGATGCGCGCAGGGATGCACTGCCTGGGCTGTCCGTCCGCACAGGGCGAGAGCCTGGAAGAAGCCTGCATGGTGCACGGGATCGACTGTGACGCTCTGGTGTCAGGCATCAACGAAGTATTAGCGAATGTGTAAAGGCTTGGAGGACTCCCCCAGAGACCTTCCAACTGATAAAAACCAGCCGCCCCATGGAGGTCCATGGGATGCGGCTGGTTTTTTTGCAGTGAGATATGCGGATCGAAAGTGCGGCGCGCGTTCCTGCAGGGCTGTCAGACTACAGGGCTGCCAGCTTCTGCAGCGCCTGGCTGCGGATGATCGTCTCGTAATGCTCCTGATAGTAAGCCTCGGTAGCGGCTTCCGGCTTGACCTTCTCCCCGTACTCTGCCAGGATGTTGCAGAGGCGGCTGAACGCCAGGGGATCGCAGCCCTCGCTGGACAGCACCAGGTAGTAGCTGGAGGTGCCGGGCTTCTTGTACAGGGCATTAGGGCCGTCGCAGATACTCTGCACGGCGTGGGCCGCGTCGGTCACATGATCCAGACTGTCGAACCGGTAGATCCGGCTCTGTACCGCCGGAGTCTCCGCCTGCTTGGAAGGCTCCGCTCCGCCGGCTTCCGTCTGGGCGCCTAAGGCGCCTGCCGCCGGACTGCCCGGCAGACCCAGCAGATCGTTCTTCAAAAATTCCATCAGCCCTTCCGCGCCTTCTAAAAGCTCGCTGGCGATACCGCCGTAAAGGCCGTCCTGCTCGCCTTCAGCCATGGGCGCAAACTTGGAGAAGCGGGTGTCTAACTCCTCCGGATCCTCTATCTTGGTGATGACCAGCATCACGCTCTCGTTGGAAAGCGGGATGGCTTCAACCATCAGCGGAATATCTTCTGCTTCAAAACCGACTTCATTGGCGGCCTTCTGAATCATCTCACGAAACAGGCTTCGCGCTTTTTCACTGCCATAGGCAAGCTCGCCCAGATTCAGATTCCGGACGCTTAAGTCAAAACTGCTGAGGGTACAGCGAATCTGATTCTCGTTGATCCGTTCTATCTTCATAAGACCACTCCCTTTCGTATAATCTTGGGAAACCGGATAAAAACCGTAGTTTCCTAATTTAATTATAGTATATGATATAGGGAAAAAGCAATTATTATGTAGTGATTTATGAAAAATTAAGGAAATGGTCACATTTGGGAGTTGGTTGGGAGCAGATGGATCTTAGAAAAAGAGCTTGGTGTAGTTGGTCTGGGTGTCTGCGATGTGGTAGACCAACACGGATCGGCCGATCACCCGATAGATGGCGGCATGTTTTCCGCAGATGACCATCCGGTATCCCCGGGCGTTAAGCCAGGCGTCCGGCGTCAGAGCGCCAGAACCAGGAAACTGCTCCAGCCGTTCCAGGGCATCTAAGATATGGCCGGTGACTTTCTGGGCGGTCTTGGCGTCAAATTGGAGCAGGTAGTAGTCTCCGATCTGTTTTAGATCCTCCCAGGCAGAGGGGAGGATCTCGGTCTTATATCCCATTCAGCCGTTCCTCCAGCGCTTTTCTCGCTTCAGACACACTTTTGGTTTTTGCTCCGCTCAATCGTTCCTCCTCTGCCTGAAGGACCTTTTCCCGGAGTTCCAGCAGTTGTTCCCGCCTTTCAAATGCGTCGATGCTCATCAAAACCATGTCCCCTTCTCCGTCAGATTAAAAAAGTGCAGACACACAGTAAAAATACTGGGGGACTTCCGGGAAGGAACATGTTACCATAGTGGTAGAAAGCCTGGAATAGGACAAAACGACGAAAGGGAGGAACGTTTATGGCGAAGCTGGACCAGAGATTTCGGCTGAATCTGAATGGAGCCTGCAATCCGGACTGTGTGGTGCAGGGAGAGAAGTACCGGTTTACGGTGCTGACCCCGCGGATGCTGCGGATGGAGTATGCGGAGGACGGCGTATTTGAGGACCGGCCTACCACGGTGGTGTGGAACCGGAATTTTGACCGGCCGGAGTTCACGGTGCGGGATCAGGAGCACTGCCTGGAGATCGACACGGAGTATTTCCATCTGGTGTATGATAAGCAGGAGTTTTCCCCCAACCACCTGTATATCGATGTGAAATATGCGTTTACCAATTATGGGGGCAGGTGGTATTACGGGAGGACGGAATACGGCGATCCGCCCAGGGAGCATAATCTGAAAGGGACCGCAAGGACTCTGGACCGCTGCGATGGGCCGATGTATGTGCAGGGGAACCTGCTGGAGCGGATGCGCACGAACCCGGAGGGGAAGAACCGGGAGGAGGGCGATGTGGACCTGGGCCGGGGCCTGTGCGACACCAGCGGAAGGACCTTTTTTGAGGATCACGAGTCGCCGGTGATTGACGGGGACGGTTGGGTGCATCCCCGGAAAAAGGGCTGCGTGGACTGCTATTTTATGGGATATGGCCGGGATTATTTTAAGGCGATCCATGATTTTTATCAGCTTTCCGGGGCGGTTCCCATGCTTCCCCGCTACGTGCTGGGGAACTGGTGGAGCCGTTACTGGAAATACACGGAGGAAAGCTACAAGGAGCTGCTGATGCGGTTTGAGGCTCTGGATATCCCGTTCTCCGTGGTGGTGATGGATATGGACTGGCATGTGGTGGACGTGCCGGAGCGGTATGGAAAGGGCTGGACCGGGTACACCTGGAACCGGGATTTCTTCCCGGAGCCGAAGCGGTTTTTGGACTGGCTCCATGAGCACGACTATCGGATCACCTTGAACCTGCATCCTGCCGACGGCGTGCAGCCCTATGAGGACCAGTACCGGAAGATGGCGGAGGTGATGGGCGTGGATCCGGCGTCCGATTATCCGGTCCGGTTTGATTTTACCAACCTGGAATTTATCGAGGCGTATTTTCAGTATCTCCATCATCCGGAGGAAGAGCGGGGGGTGGATTTCTGGTGGATCGACTGGCAGCAGGGACGGATCTCGGCCGTGGAAGGGCTGGATCCTTTGTGGATGCTGAACCATTATCACCACTATGACTTAAAACGGGATGGGAAACGGGGCGTGGTGCTGTCCCGCTACAGCGGACTGGGCAGCCATCGGTACCCCATCGGTTTTTCCGGAGATACCCATGTGACCTGGGCGTCCTTGGAATATCAGCCCTATTTTACTGCTACGGCGGCAAATGTGGGCTATACCTGGTGGAGCCATGATATCGGCGGGCATCTGGGCGGCGTGAAGGACTATGAGCTTTACATCCGCTGGCTGGAGTGGGGCGTGTTCTCCCCGATCAACCGGCTGCACAGCAACAGCAATCCGTTCTGCGGCAAGGAGCCGTGGCGGTATCCGAAGCCCTACGATGAGATGGCCGGAGAGATCCTGCGCCTGCGCCACCGGCTGCTGCCATACATCTACACTATGAATGCCCAATGCCATGAGCAGCTGCGCCCGGCCCTGGTCCCGGCGTACTATTACTATCCCATGCAGCGGGAAAGCTATCAGTACCGGAACGAGTATTTCTTCGGCACGGAGCTGCTGGTACAGCCTATGGTCCATCCTACGGATCCGGAGACCGGGATGACGGCGGAGCACACCTGGATCCCAGCCGGGATCTGGACCGACTTCTATCATGGAAGAGTCTATCAGGGCGGAACAAGCGGAAAACATGCAGTGCTCTGCCGGGAGATCCAGGAGCAGGGCGTGCTGGCTAAGGCTGGGGCGATCATTCCGATGGCGGCCCATACGGCGGGGGACAACCAGATCGGAAACCCCGAGACCCTGGAGATCTGCGTATTCCCAGGGGCGGACAATGAGTATGTCCTGTTCGAGGATGACGGCGATGGCTTTGCCTATGAACAGGGACGGCGGCTGGATACCCGGATGAAGCTCCAATGGGCAGAGGACCGGGCAATATTCTCCATCCGCCCGGAGGGAGACTTGTCGGTGATCCCGAATACCCGGCATTACCGCATCCACTTCCGCGGCTTTGGGATGGGCCTTCAGGTGACAGCCAGCGAGGCTTGGGAAAGCAGTTACGCAGGGGATACCCGCACCCTGACGGTGGAGCTTAGCGGATCCGATCCGGGGCGGGAGATCCAGGTGACCTTGGCAGGAGAACTGATTGAGAAGGAACCGTACCGGAAGGAAGACGTATTCGCCTTCTTAGACCGGATTCAGGGGGACGTGGAGAAGAAGACGTCGGTGTACGAGTGCCTGCAGCATGCCGCTGCACCCATGGAATTCCTGGCGAATGTCCTGGCGCTTCCTCTGCCGGAAGCCTGGAAGCAGGCCCTGACAGAGATCACGGCCTGTTGATTTTTAAGGGAAACGGGGCTGGGAAGCTTAAAAAAGTGCAGGTGGCACGAATTTAATCTGAGGGAAGGAAAATCAGAAAAAAACCGCCATTCAGCAGAAAAGGATAATTTTCTATAATAAAGCTACGATCATTGAAACGGAACAAACAACACACAAGGAGGATGATAGCTTATGAAAAAGATACTTGCATGGTCGATGGCGGTTCTGATGGCAGCGGGAAGCCTGACTGGCTGCGGCGGCTCCGGGCAGGAGACCGCCACGGCGGCGCCTCAGGCAGAGAGCGCGGCAGGAGGTGAGACCTCTGGTGAGACTTCCGGCGGAGGTTCCGGAGCATCGGAGGCCGCTGGGGACGAGGTCCTGTCCGGAGAGTTGACGGTGATGCTGAACAATGCCTTTACCGCCCTGGAGGATCCGGCAGTCTTGAAGGCGGCGGACGCCTTTGAGGAGCTGCATCCCGGCGTGACCATTACCATCGAAGGTTTGTCCGGCAGCGAGCTGATCAGCAAATTTACTACTTCCGCTATGGCCGGTTCCGGCCCGGACGTGGTGGCCCTGGACAACTCTGGCTGGCCGATCGATCTGGCGGCCATGGGATTGATCCTTCCTTTGGATGAACGGATCGAAGCCAGCGAGAACGACTACCTGCAGGGACCGTTGGAGTCCGGCATGTATGAAGGGAATTACTATTCCGTTCCCTGGTATTTCAACAATACCGGCCTGTATTACAATAAGCGGATCCTGGAGGAGATCGGCAAGACTGAACCTCCGGCAGACTGGGCGGAATTTGAGGAGGATATCAAGCTGGCGACGGAAAAAGGCTATGCCGGCGTTTCCACCAGACTGGACGGCTATGCGGTATTTAATATGTTCTTTGCTGCTGATAACCCGGTGATCGACACCACGGGAGAAAAGCCTGTCGTAACGGTCCTGGAGGATTCGGGAAAAGAAGCCTTCAACTTCTGGACAGGCCTGCATACCAAGTACCATGCGTTCCCGGAAGGCATGAAGGACGCCTCCGACTGGGCGACAGCCTATACGACCTTTGTATCGGATGACTGCCTGTTCTTCATCTGCGGCGACTGGGCGTATACGAACATTGAAAGCGGAAATCCAGATATGGAATTTGGCCTGGCTCCGATGCCGAAGGGCAAGGTGCAGGCGGTATGTCTGGGCGGCTACAATCTTTCCATCAATGCCAATACGGAGAACGAAGCATTGGCATGGGCCTTTATCGAGTATCTGACCAGCGCGGAATGTGATTACGTTCTGACCCAGCAGGGGCGCATCCCGGGACGGACCGATGTGGACTATGAGCCGATCCTGGCGATCAACGCCGATTATCAGGTGTTTATCGACGAGGCGGAGTACACCGTTCCCAGACCGCGAGTGAAGAACGCGGCGTCGGTGGACGAGAAGATGGTAGACGCATTTAAGAAGGTATTTTTCGATCAGATGACGGCAGACCAGGCATTGGAAGAACTGGATGCGGAGCTGAATGACTTCATAAACGAGAACTATTAAATACTGGATCTGCGAAAAGGAGAGGGAGGGCGTGGCCGGCACGGCTGCACCCTCCTGCTATTTGAGGGATGTCCGGGTCTCGAACGCCCATTTCCCATCAAGGAGATGCAATATGGAAAAAGGAAAGACGAAACGACTGAAATTAAAGGAATATTCGTTCCGGAGCAACCGGAACGGATACCTTTTGATCGCCCCCGCGGTGATCTCCCTTCTCTTGCTGAGCGTGTATCCGCTGCTAAATGGTATCTGGATCAGCTTCTTAAATTATGACATGACCAAAGCGAAGCTGCCGGATTTTGGGACGTTTGCAGGACTGAAAAATTATCTTGTTATTTTCTCGAATTCAAAATTTCAGACTGCGGTATCCAACTCGGTGGTATGGACTTTGGTAAACCTGGCCGTACAGCTGATCCTGGCTACGGGGATCGCCCTGGTTTTGAATGAGAAGCTAAAAGGGCGCGCGATCTTCCGGACCGTCGCCCTGCTTCCCTGGGCGATCCCGGCGGCGATCAGCGCTCTGACCTTCAGCGCGCTTTACGATACGAAGATCGGTGTGTTCAATGCGCTGCTGATCCGGCTGGGGATCTTGGAGGAAGGCTATTCCTTCCTGGGGAATGTAGGAACGGCCATGCCGTCGGTCATCATCGCGAATGTGTGGAAGAGCACGCCTTTTTTGATGATCTTTATCCTGGCGGCGCTGCAGGGGGTATCCTACGATATGTATGAAAGCGCGGCGATCGACGGGGCGGGAAAGATAAAGCGGTTTCTGTATATCACGCTGCCAAATATCAAGGAGCCGATGGCAGTGGCAGTGATCTTAAACGCGATCTCCATCTTCAACAACTTTAATGCCATCTGGCTTTTGACCCAGGGAGGTCCCCTGAACAGCACGGAGATCATGTATACCTACGCATACCGCCAGGCATTTGTGGACCATAAATTCGGCTACGCGGCGGCAACCTCTGTGGTGATCTTTGCAGTGATCGCGATCCTGACCGTCATTTATATCAGGATGATCTCAACCAGGGACGATGGATAAAGGAGCGGGAAAATATGAGACGAACCAGATTAGAGAAAACCGTATTATATGTGCTGGCTGTGGCAGTGGCGTTATGCTCCATCCTGCCGTTTGTGTGGGTATTCTTTACCTCTTTGAAAGGGCCGGAGCAGATCTATGATATGAACCAGATCATCCCCACCTACATTACCTTTGACAACTTTAAGAAGGTGCTGTTCCAGTCTAATTTTATCCGATATTTCTGGAACAGCGCATATATTTCCGTGATCGTGACCGGGATCTCCATGGTGTTCGCCGTGATGGCGGCCTACGGCTTTTGCCGCTATAAGATCTTCGGAGCGGAGAAGATGAAGATGGGGATCCTGTTCACGAAAATGTTCCCGGGCGTGTTGCTTTCGATCCCCTATTATGTTATCATGCAGAAAATGAACCTAATCGATTCGCATTTGGGTCTGATCATCATCAACTGTTCGTTTGTACTGCCCTTTGCCGTTTGGAATATGTGCACGTTTTTTCTCCAGATCCCGTGGGAGATCGAGGAGTCGGCCATGATCGACGGCTGCAACCGCTTCCAGTCTTTTATGAAGGTGATCTTCCCCATGGCGAAGCCGGGGATCTCAGCTACGACCTTGTACTGCTTTCTGATGTCCTGGGATGAATTTATGTATGCTAATACATTTATCAGCACGACGTTAAAAAAGACGGTCCAGGTAGGGATCCGGGACTACATCGGCGAATATTCCACGGACTGGGGGCCCTTGATGGCTTCCGTGATCTTAAGCCTGGTCCCAGTGATCGTATTTTTCGTCTTCGTGCAGGATAACCTGGTAGGCGGACTATCTGCCGGGGCGGTGAAGGGCTGACCGGCAGCGTGACGGTGTGGGCAGGAGATCAAAGGCAGAGCGGCGCGGCAGGATGATGCGCGCAGGACGGTACAGGCACTGACGGGGCGGCAGGGATGGTGCGCGCAGGACAGGGAGAGGGATAGACGAGATGGAGACAACACGCAGGGAGCCCAGCATCCAGCTGTGCCTGACAAGGAATATCATTTTGTTCGTGCTGGTGCCGCTTTTTCTGGCGCTGGCGGTGCTCTGCGGGCTTTTGCAGTATCATCTGGCATCCGGGACTGCGGAGGCATATCAGATGATGTTCAATCAGAATGTAAAAGGCATCGACAGCGCGATCCTCCAGTCCAATTACGCAAGCAGTACGATGATCACCTATACGGACAATATCGATCTGCTGCGCCATTATTATGAGACAGAGAGCGAGTATGAGAAATTTTCCGTGATCGCTCAGATGGAGCGGATGCTGTCGAACTGCGAGGTCACGGCTCTGGACAGCTTCCGCGGAGAGATGATGCTCCTCATGAACGACGGACGGAGCATTGCCGCCAATAAAACAGAGGATATATCCGGAGAACTGGAGCAGTATTCCTGGTGGGAAAAGCTGCAGGATCCGGGGCTCCGCATGCTGTGGAGCAATGAGATCAGCAATTCCTTCCCTACCAATAATCAGTGGGAATATGTGTCGTTTGGAAGGCGGCTGATGCGGTATCAGGAGGAGCCTCTGGGCTATGCCCTGGTCCGGATCCCGAAGATGAACCTGTTCCAGTTCAGCCAGGATCCCCAGTTCCAGGTAGGGACGATGGCGCTGCTGTCCGCCGAGGGAGAGATCCTTTCTTCCGAGGGAGGTGCTCAGCCGGATACCGTCTTAGAGGAACTGTTTGAGCATTGGGAGGAGAGCCAGGAGGACACGGGGACGTATCAGGGGCTTTATTACATGGCGTCCCGTCTGGATTCCTGCAGCAATGCGGTCCTCTATGCGGCGGATGGGGATCTGGTGTTCGCCCGGAGCAAGACGATCCGGTACAGCGCGGTGTTTTTTATGGTACTTTCCGCAGCGGGGCTGGTCCTGATCGTGATCTATCTGTCCCGTTATATCGCAGGGCCGATCCTGTTCTTTGCGGACAGGAGCCGGATGATCGAGCAGAACCGGCCGGAGCTGCTGGTGCTGAAAAAACATCACTATCATGAGACCAAGATTCTGGAAGAAGGGATGCTCAGTGCCCAAAAACGGATCGCCCTGCTGGTCAAGGAGGTACGGCAAGAGACAGAGCGGAAGGAAAAGGCGCTGTATGAGGCGCTGCGGGCGCAGATCATGCCCCATTTCCTGTTTAATACGCTGAATGCCATCCGGTGGAAGGCTTCTCTGAATAAGGATGAGGAGGTGGCGGATATCCTGGCGGATCTGGGGATGCTGCTTGGCGAGGCGTATCAGAATACAGATGAGATGGAGACGGTGGACAACTCCATGAAGATCCTGGACGCATATGTGCGGATCATGCAGATCCGGTTTGGCGATAAGGTGCAGTTCTTCTTCCTGGTCCCGGATACGGTCAAGGAATATCTGATTCCCCGGTTCTGTCTCCAGCCGTTGGTGGAAAATTCCTTTATCCATGGCATGAGCCGTGTGGAAGAAGGGGTGATCGCCCTGCGGGGGAGCCTGGATGGAACGGATCTGGTCTTTACCCTGATCGACAACGGCGTGGGTCTCCACGGGAAGAAGATCGATCTGAACGGGATGGAGGAACCGAAGGACCGGGGCATGTCCGGGATCGGCCTTTCCAATATCCACCGGCGGATCCAGCTGCTGTTTGGCAAGGACTATGGACTTGAGGTGGATGATACCGTAGAAGTGGGATTTAAGATATCGCTGCGGATCCCCGGGATCCGGGAAACGGATGGGAGTGAGGACGAATGAAGGCGCTGATCGTAGAGGATGAATTACTGGCACGGGTAGGCATGCGCTCTCTGATCGACTGGGAAGCGTTGGGCATCACCCTGCTGGAGGATGCCCAGGATGGCAGAGAGGCCCTGGAACGTCTGGAGAAGGAGCATCCGGATATCATGCTTTTGGATCTGAATATCCCGGAGATCAGCGGCTTGGAGCTTCTGGAGATCATCCGGAAACGCAGGATCAACGTAAAGACGGTGGTTGTCAGCTGCTACGACGACTTTAAACGAGTCAAGACAGCCATGAAGTTAGGGGCGGTGGATTATATCCGGAAATTTGGCCTGTCCAGGGAGGAGCTGACCGCCGCCTTAGCGAATCTGACGGAGAACCCTGCTGAGGTCCTTCCAGAACTGCCCAAATCTGTGGCTCAGATCGGACAGGAAAGCCGGCAGCGGATCCAGAATATCCCGGAGGAGTATTGGAAAGGCTGCTGCGTCAGCTTCTATATGCTCTGGAAATATGCGGAGGAGATGGGGGATATGAAGATCGTGGAGGCCATCGCCGCGCAATATTACCAGAAGCTGGGCCGTCAGTTCCTCTGTCTTTCTTATGAGGGAAAGCTGCTGTTCCTCATGAAAGAGCAGAGCAGCCGGGAGGAAGCGGCGGCGCTTTTGAAGCAGATTGCTCCGTTTGTATCCAACCGCTGCTTTATCGGGATCACCCCTTATGAATATGAGGGGAAGGACTACAAATTCTTTATCCGCATCGCCAACAGCATCGAGGCCTATGGGTTTTATGACTCTTCCGACGAGATCCTGGTCTTCCGGGATGCTCTGCCCATCCGGCTGCAGCTTCCGTTTGACGAAGCATCCTGCATGGAACGATTGGAGCGGGGCATCCAAAAGATGTCCAGAGAGGATATCATGGAGGTGCTGGAGGAACTGTTCGGCCGGATCGCGGCAGATTCGTATGTTTCCGTCAATCTGGTCAAGAAGCTGATGATCGAGATCCTCAGCCGCTTTTCGGATAAAGCGGGGCAGCTGGGGGGCGCGATCGAGGAGATCGAGGCCGGCGGAAGCTACAAACACTACCAGCGTATCATCTATATGACCAGCTTTGAGGATATGAGACGGTGGTGGACGGAGTTTGTCAGCGAGTTTACGATGCAGTTTTTTACCCGCCAGAAATGTTCGGAGTCGGATATCATCCAGAGCGCTCTGGACTATATCGAAGAAAATCTGGACAAGACGATCCAGCTTTCTGATGTGGCGAGGCATATCGGGGTGTCGGAGCCGTATCTCAGCTCCTATTTTAAGCGGAATATGAACGAGAATTTTATCCCCTATGTCAACCGGCAGAAGATCCGGCGGGCCAAGCAGCTTCTCGGGGAAGGGAAGATGGTCTACCAGGTGGCGGATCTGCTGGGATATGAGAACAACACGTATTTTTCTAAAGTGTTTAAAAAGATGGAGGGAATGACACCCGACGAATACCGGAGACGGATGCTGTCCTAAGGGGGCGGCATCCGCAATCCCTGTCGAACTTTTACGACGAGATTTCCTTGCACCCGGATATCGAATGAATTAGAATATAAGTACAGAGATGAGGAAAGCGAGGTGAGGGATATACGCTGGATCCGGTTGAGACCCTGCTTGGAAAGTACCAGTTATGCCGGGTACTGGGCCGCGGAAGGAGCGGAACGGTCTATCTGGCGAAGCATAAGGACCTGGAAGAATACCGGGCTGTGAAGCTGGTCGAGAAGACCCGCATGGATTACGAGCAGTTCCGGAAAGAGGCGCTGATACTGAAGGAGCTCCGCCATCCGGGCATACCGATCGTGTATGACCTGGTGGAGACGGAACAGTTCAGCTTGTTGATCGAGGAGTTTCTGGAAGGGGAAACGCTGTACGCCCTTGTTTCTGGCATGGGGCATTTTTCAGCGGCAATGACGATCCGATATGGGATTCAGATTTGCCATCTGGTGAACATCTTGCATTCCGCAAGACCAAACCCTGTTTTATATCTGGACTTACAGCCAAAAAATCTGCTGCTGTGTCACGACGTGGTAAAATTGATCGATTTTGACCACGCAGTCCCGCTCAAGGAAGCGGGAGAGCTGGCGCTCCGTTATGGAACGGAAGGCTGCGCTGCGCCGGAGCAGTATACGGGAGAACGATTGGATGAACGGACGGACATCTATGCCATTGGTGCTGTTCTCTATTACATGCTGACTGGAACCTATCCCGCAGGCCCCGGGAAGGCGCAGCCGGGATGGAGACGGGCAGATGGGCGGAGCCGGGACGCCGCAGGCCGCAGGCTGGAGCATGCCATATGCAGATGCTTAGAAGCGGACAAAGAAAAGCGGTATCAGACGGCGGAGGAGCTCTGTCACGCACTGGAAGCGGCGGGGGACGATCCGGTCTCATCTCTGACGATCGGGGTGGCGGGGAGCCGGCCGGGGGCCGGGGCGACCCACATCGCGGTCGGATTGACTGCTTACCTGAGAAGAAGAGGCATCTCTGCCATGTACCAGGAGGAGAACGATTCCGGCGCGGTGCGCCGTCTGGCCGCTTGGGCCGGGACGAATGGCGACCGGCAGGGGATCGTCCGCATCCGTGGGATCCCCATGCGCCCAAGGTATGGTCCGGGGGTGCGGCTTTCCGAGCCGCCGTATCCGGTGCGGGTCCTGGACTGGGGCGGTGATTGGCAGAGGTTCCTGACGGAACAGACCGATGCCTGCCTGCTGGTCTGCGGGGCAAAGCCCTGGGAGACGGAGGAGGCAGGAGCGGCGCTTGGCAGGATCGGAGACTGTCCGGGACTGGCTGTGGCGCTGAATCATTTTTGCAGGCGGCTCTATGGGAAGCTGCCTGGGAAGCTGTCCGGTGCCGGGAGCGGGGATTGCTGTTTCCTGATGCCGGAATGGGCGGACCCATTTGGAGGAGATCATGAGGCGGATCAGGTATATGAAAGGCTGATGGTCTTCTGGTTGGGGACCGGAACGGAAGGGAGACGGAGAAGATGGTGGGAAAGGACCTGGCAGGAAAACGGAAGCGCCGTAAGGGAGCGGCTGGGCAGGCTGCGGCCTGGCGGACGCTGGGGTTCATCGGGGCCGGGCGGGGAACGGGAGTGACCCATCTTACCATTTGGACGGCCAATTATCTGACCGGGATCCGCCGGGAGAAAACGGCCATCCTGGAGTGGAATGACCACGGGGATTGGGAGCGGCTGGGACGGTTCTGCCAGGCCAGAGCCCGGGCCAAAGGCCCGGATGATGCCGGAATTGGGAAACGGAGGGCAAAAGCACAGACCGGTCCGGACTTCCAGATCCTGGAGTCAGATTACTACGCCGGGGCCGGAGCCGGAACGCTGGCAGAATGCCTGAACAGACCTTACCGCCGGATCCTGATCGATTTTGGGGAGATGAACAGGGAGCAGCTGGCAGAGTGCGCCCGCTGTGACCGGCAGGTGATCGTAGGAGCGTTGAGCGAATGGCAGGGGGAGGCCTGCCTGGAGGCCGCAGGAGCGGCGGCGGAACTGGGGGAGAGCTGGAGATACGCCGCTGCCTTTGGCAGCGAGGAGACCAGAAGGGAGTTGGAGAAGGCGTTTCGCATCCCCTGTCTGCGGATCCCATTTTGCAGAGACGTTTTTGCGGTCACCCCTGGGCAGGGGGAGTTTTTCGAGGGGTTGTTAAGTGAATGAAACGGACGGACGGCAGGAGGCGGCGGGGATCAGTGTGTCACGGCATTACCTCCCTGCGGACGCCGTCCCTGCCGTCTGGGACGGAGGGGCGATGGAACGGAGAAAACGGCTGAGTGCCCAGAGCCGGAAAGCATACGTGGAGGGTATGAAACGCTATCAGGAACAGGGGATCCCGGTCCTGATAGACGGCAAGACAGCGGATGACAGGCTATGGGGGAAGATCTTTGAAGTCCGGGAGGACGGGAGTTTTTATATGGGCGACTATATCCTGGCGGAA
Source organism: Candidatus Ventrimonas merdavium (assembly GCA_018715565.1). Taxonomy (GTDB): domain Bacteria; phylum Bacillota; class Clostridia; order Lachnospirales; family Lachnospiraceae; genus Brotaphodocola; species Brotaphodocola merdavium. Next base: position 374 of record DVLJ01000005.1, on the reverse strand, counting down.
GAGCCGATGCTCTATGGTCCGGGAAAGCGGCTGAAGGAGATCCGGTTCGACATTGTCTATAACCGGTAAGCGCTGCGGAGAGATCCGCCGGGACCGCTTGCGGCCCGGAGCTGGAATGAGATGCGGCAATGAGATGCGGCAATAAGATGCAGCAATAAGATGCGGCAATGAGACGCAGCAATGAAGCGCAGGGATAAGGCGCAGCAATGAGGCGCGAAGGCGCAGATATGGGGCGGGGCTTCAGGAGAGATCCCAGATTCAGCCTGGGAACTTGAGGCGGGGCGGGAAAAGGACCGGATCCTGGAAAAGACGGGATCCGGTCCAAATGTTTTAAATTGATATATCAGTTTTTAAAAATTGATATATTACCATGA